>NZ_CP195847.1:951162-1268216 GCF_051513965.1 Paramicrobacterium salitolerans | reverse complement strand
GCTGCTCAGCATGTTCACGGCGCAGGGCCGCGATGGACTCCTCGAAATCGTCAAGGGAGTCGAACGCCTGGTAGACGCTCGCGAAGCGCAGGTACGCGACCTCATCGAGTTCGCGAAGCGGCGTCAGAATCGCAAGCCCAATGTCATTGGCGTCGATCTGTGATGTTCCGGTCTGACGGATAGCCTCTTCGACTCGCTGCGCGAGGACTGCGAGGTCGGAGTCTGTCACCGGGCGACCTTGGCAAGCCTTGCGGACGCCCGAGACGACCTTGTCGCGGCTGAACGGCTCGACGACCCCGCTGCGCTTGATGACGTTCAGACTCGAGGTCTCCATCGTGCTGAAGCGACGCCCGCACTCCGGGCACTGACGGCGTCGTCGAATCGAGAGGCCGTCGTCGCTCGTGCGCGAGTCGATCACGCGGGAGTCCGGGTGCCGGCAGAAGGGACAGTGCATGCGATGCCTCCTGGGTCAGTCGCGGGTTATGCGTCGAAGCGGACGGTCACGGCTTCGCCGTGGGCCGGAAGCCGCTCGGCGTCGGAGAGATCAACGATCGGCGCTGAGACGGCTTCGAGGGAGTCCCGGTCGTACTCGATGACTTGCTGGGGACGCAGGAAAGTGTACGCGCCGAGGCCCGATGCGAAGCGCGCTTGACCGCCGGTCGGGAGAACGTGGTTGGACCCGGCAAGGTAATCGCCGAGGCTCACCGGCGAATACGGCCCGACGAAGATCGCGCCGGCGGACGTGATGTGCTGAAGAGTGCCCTCGGGTTCGTGGGTCTGGATCTCAAGGTGCTCCGGTCCGTAGGCGTTGCTGAACTCCGCAGCATCCACGAGATCGCTGACCAGCACGATGGCCGACTGGGGGCCGCCGAGAGCGATCTTCACCCGCTCAGCATTCGAAGTCTCGGCCGCGAGCCTGTCCAGCTCTGAGATGACGTCTCGAGCGAGCGCCGGCGAGTCCGTGACAAGGACGGATGCCGCGGCCTCATCGTGCTCCGCCTGGCTGATGAGATCCGCTGCGACGAAGCGCGGGTTGGCAGTTCCGTCGGCGATCACGAGGATCTCTGTCGTTCCGGCTTCCGCATCGATTCCCACTTGTCCGCGTACGAGGCGCTTCGCAGCCGCCACGTAGATATTTCCGGGGCCGGTCACGACATCGACGGCGTCCAGACCGAGATCGGGGACGCCGTACGCGAACGCGCCGATCGCGCCGGCACCGCCCATCGCGTAGACCTCATCGATGCCGAGCAGTCCTGCGGCGCCGAGGATGGTCGGGTGGACTCCCCCGTCGAAGTCGCGCTGCGCTGGCGATGCAAGGGCGATGGAGCGGACGCCTGCGACCTGCGCCGGAACCGCGTTCATGATCACACTTGACGGGTAGACCGCTTTTCCGCCCGGAACATAGAGCCCCACACGCTCGACGGGCTGCCAACGCTGCACGATCGAAGCTCCCGGCGCCATCTGCGTGCGACGCTCTGGCGGAACCTGGGCCGCCGTTGCCCGTCTGACACGGTCGATGGATGCCGTCAGCGCCTCGCGCACTGCGGGATCGAGCCGTTGCACTGCCCCATCGATCTCGTGCTCCGGAACACGAATGGCCGCGGGCCGCACTTTGTCGAGCCGCTCAGCCTGTTCGAACAGGGCATGCGATCCGGACGTCCTGACTTCCTCGATCAACGTATGAGCTGCCTCGCTCGCGACGGACACGTCGACGATCGGTCGCGGAATCGCGGTTGCCAGCTCGGAACGATTGAGGTGCCTGCCTCGCAGGTCGATGGTCTGGATCATATCCTGAACATCTTATCGGGAGAGGGCGGTTCAGCCCCGAGTGAGTCCATCAATGTCGTTCAGGATGCCGACACGTCCGTCATCGTTCCGAAGGACCAGTGAGCTGCCGCGGTCCTCGACCGCGAGAGCCCACGCTCCGGGCCCGATCTCGAAGATCATCTGTCCGGATTCCTGGTCGATGACAGAGCGCGGGCGCGGGGACCAAACCCAGAACGGCGCCGCGGACTGTACGGGCTCGTCGCTCGTGTCGCTGGCGGACGAGTCTGGAGATGCCGTCTGCTCGGCTGAAGCCGTGCTGTCCACCACTGGTGCGCCTGTTTCAGGCTGCGGCGCCGGCGGCATCTCAGAAGCGGCGGGTGAGACGGGCTGCGCCTGAGGAGTCTCTGTCTCCGGCCGAGCGTACGGATTCGGTTGGGCAGCCTGGGCCTGAAACGGCTGCTCAGCGTGTGCCGGAGCCTGATTCTCCGCCCACGGCTGACTTGGTTGAGCGGGGTAACCGCCGTAGGGAGCTGCATAAGCCGTCGACTGAGGCTTGACGATCTCCGTGATCGGTCGAGCCATCACGTGAGCCTCAGCAGTCGCGCGGCCAGAGAAGTCAGCTGAGAACGGCGGAATCATCGAGCCGAACGTGGTGAGGACGACGAGGACGATGCCGAACAGAAGTCCGAGCACCGGACCGATACCCAGACCGATCGAGAAGAGCATGCCGAATGAGCCAGACGCACTCATGATAATCAGGGTGAGCCCGGCGTACATGGACGCCGCGACGATTGACGTGGCGGACGCGAACTGGTCGACAGAGAGCGAGCCGACTCGCAGTTTGAGCCCACTGGAGAGGCGCCGAATCAGAAGCAGAACCGCTGACGCCAGAGGGAGCAGCGCTCCGGGAATGGCGAGCGGCCAGATCATCGACCAGAGCGAGCCACCGCTTACGCTCCCCGAGACGAGGGGAAGGAACGATGAGATCAGAATGAGCAGCGTTGCGATGAAGATGAGCAGCTCACGCAGGGTGAACGGGCCAACCGCGATCTGTTGGTTTCTCGGCGCGCTTGCGGGCTGCTGGTACGGAGCGTAATGCTGCTGCGGAGGCGGCACCGGAGCGCCGGGGGCGGGACGATACGCCTGCTCCCCTGAGTTCCAGTTCTGCGGCGGTTGGTGGTTCGTCATTGTTATTCAGCCCTCCACATGGTTTGACTCACAGCCTGGCCATCCTATCCAAGGCAATTCGGGCCGAGAAGCGATTTGAGCTCGCCGAAGAGATCGGCAGACACCGTGACGGGATACGGAACTTCAAAGACGCGTGCCATATCGCCGCGGAGCAGCCGGAGGCGCACCTCGTTGTCACCGCGATGTCGGCCAAGAATATCGGCGAGTTCTGTCACAGCGTCGGTAGTCGCTCGCTGTTCCGGAATGTTCAGCATGAGCGGCCCGCTGGACTCGTCCTGTTGCAGATCGGGCGAGAAGATCGAATATGCGTGCAGGTTCATGCCGTCGTCTCGCATGCTCACACGTCCGCGGACGACGACGATCGTGTCGTTTTGGAGCGTGTGCTGAAACTCCTGATATGCCTTGCCCATGAACATGACGGTGATCTCTCCGCCGAAGTCCTCCACCGTGATCATGCCGTATGGGTTACCGGATGTCTTCGCCACCCGGTGCTGCACATTGGTTACGAGACCAGCGACTGTGGCCGTGTCTCCGTCCTGCGTGTGCTCGGATGTCGTCAGGTCCGTGATCGAGGTGCTCGCGAGCTTCGCAAGCGACATCTCCAGCCCCGCCAACGGATGGTCAGAGACATATAGCCCGAGCATCTCCCGTTCGAAGGCGAGCTTGTCCTTCTTCGACCATTCCGGCCGCTCTGGCACATGGGTCGTCGGGGTCTCCCCCACCTCAGCGAAAAGACTGTCGAAGTCGAACCCGACCTGTCCGGTGGCCTCCATCCTCTTGTCACGGACCGCCGACTCCACGGCATCCTCGTGAATCTCGACGAGCGCTCGGCGCGTCGACCCCATCGTGTCGAACGCACCGGATTTGACGAGGGACTCGACCGTCCTTTTGTTCGTCACATGCGAGGGAACCTTGCTGAGGAAGTCATGGAACCCCTCGAACTTTCCTTTCTCCTCACGCGCAGCGACGATCCCGTCCACGACGTTGCCACCAACGTTTCGAACGGCGCCGAGCCCGAAGCGAATGTCTTCGCCGACCGCGGCGAAGAAGTTGATGGACTCGTTCACATCCGGTGGAAGAACACGGATACCCATCCGCCTGCACTCGTTCAGATAGAGTGCGAGCTTGTCCCGTGAGTCGCCGACGCTCGTGAGAAGCGCGGCCATGTACTCGGCCGGATAGTGCGCTTTGAGGAACGCGGTCCAGTACGAAACCACTCCGTACGCGGCTGAGTGCGCTTTGTTGAATGCATAGTCCGAGAAGGGAAGAAGGATGTCCCACAGCGCCTTGATGGCACCCTCGGAGTAGCCGCGCTCTTTCATTCCACCGCTGAATCCGACGTACTGCTTGTCGAGCTCGGACTTTTTCTTCTTGCCCATCGCACGCCGGAGAATATCTGCCTGGCCGAGACTGAACCCAGCGACCTTCTGCGCGATCGCCATCACCTGCTCCTGATAGATGATGAGACCGTACGTCGTGTCGAGGATGTCCGCGAGAGGCTCCGCGAGCTCGGGGTGAATCGGCGTGATCTTCTGCAGACCGTTCTTACGGAGCGCGTAATTCGTGTGAGAGTCGGCTCCCATAGGGCCGGGGCGATATAGCGCGATGACTGCGGAGACGTCTTCGAAGTTGTCCGGCTTCATCAGTCGGAGAAGGCTCCGCATTGGGCCACCGTCCAGCTGAAACACTCCGAGTGTGTCTCCTCGTGCGAGCAGCTCGTACGACCCGCGATCATCCAGAGGAAGCGTCTCGAGATCGAGAGTCTCTCCCTTGTTCATCTCGATGTTCGCCAGTGCGTCGGAGATGATCGTCAGGTTCCGCAGACCGAGGAAGTCCATCTTGATAAGTCCGAGGGACTCACACGCCGGGTAATCGAATTGAGTGACGATCTGGCCATCCTGCTCACGCTTCATGACCGGGATGATGTCGAGGAGAGGATCGCTCGACATGATGACGCCAGCAGCGTGGACTCCCCACTGACGCTTCAGGTTCTCGATGCCGAGGGCGGTGTCGAAGACCGTCTTCGCTTCGGGGTCAGACTCGACCACAGTGCGCACATCGACGGCCTCACGGTAGCGAGGATGCTCTTTGTCGAAGATGCCCGTAAGAGGGATGTCCTTGCCCATGACGGGCGGCGGCATCGCTTTGGTGAGCTTCTCCCCCATTCCGAAGGGGAAGCCGAGCACCCTCGCGGAGTCCTTGAGCGCCTGCTTCGCCTTGATCGTTCCGTACGTGACGATCTGCGACACGCGCTCGTCGCCGTACTTCTCGGTGACATACTTGATGACCTCGCCGCGACGACGGTCATCGAAGTCGACGTCGAAGTCAGGCATCGACACACGATCCGGGTTGAGGAACCGCTCGAAGATCAGTCCGTGCTCGAGCGGGTCGAGGTCGGTGATCCTCATCGCGTAGGCGGCCATCGAGCCAGCTCCCGAACCACGTCCGGGTCCGACACGGATGCCGTTGTCCTTCGACCAGTTGATGAAGTCAGCGACCACGAGGAAGTATCCGGGGAATCCCATCTGCGAGATGATCCCCATCTCGTAATCGGCTCGCTCGCGGACGGGCTGAGGGATGCCGTTGGGGTACCGGTACTCCAGCCCCTTCTCGACTTCCTTGACGAACCAGGTCTGCTCGGTCTCCCCGTCGGGAACGGGGAAGCGCGGCATGTAGTTGGCGGTCGTATCAAAGTTGACGTTGCACCGCTCGGCGATCTCCAACGTGTTGTCACACGCATCGGGGTGATCGCGGAACAGCAAACGCATCTCTTCAGCGGTCTTCAGATAGAACTCGTCAGCGTCGAACTTGAACCTGTTCGGATCATCGAGTGTCGCGCCCGATTGCACGCACAGGAGAGCGGCGTGGCTCTTCGCGTCGGACGCGTGCGTATAGTGCAAGTCATTCGTCGCGACGAGCTTGAGACCCAGATCCTTCGCGAGATCCAGAAGCTCGGTCGCCACCCGCTTCTCGATGCCGATGCCATGATCCATGAGCTCGCAGTAAAAGTTATCTGGACCGAAGATGTCACGGAACTCAGCCGCCGCCCCACGAGCTTCCTTGTACTGACCGAGCCTCAGACGCGTCTGAACTTCGCCACTCGGGCATCCCGTCGTCGCAATAATGCCCTTCGAGTACTGCGAAAGGATCTCGCGATCCATGCGAGGCTTGAAGTAGTACCCCTCGATGGATGCCTTCGAGGAGAGCCGGAAGAGGTTGTGCATTCCCTCTGTCGTCTCGGCGAGAAGCGTCATGTGCGTATACGCGCCGGAGCCCGAGACATCGTCACCGCCGCCGTTGCCCCAGCGCACTCGAGTGCGGTCGCTCCGGTGCGTGCCAGGTGTGAGATACGCCTCGGTTCCGATGATCGGTTTGATGCCGGCGGACGTGGCTGTCCGCCAGAAGTCGAAGGCGCCGAACATGTTGCCATGGTCGGTCACGGCAAGGGCCGGCATCTCCTTCTCGACAGCGGCCTGCACAACCTCTGCAATACGCGCCGCGCCGTCGAGCATCGAGTACTCACTGTGGACGTGGAGATGGACGAATGAGTCAGTAGAGGACACCATTACTCCGAGTGACGAGGATGAAAGTCGCCTCCAGCCTAGTCACGGCTGAGGACATCGAGCGCATTCTGAAGATCCGGTGCGTAGGGGGCGTTGAACGTCGCCCACTCCCCTGTCCCGGGATGCGAGAACGAGAGCTGAACGGCCTGCAGCCACTGCCGGGTGAGGTCGAGACGTCGAGAGAGCACGGGATCCGCTCCATAGAGCGGATCGCCCGCACACGGATGCCGTACCGCCGCCATATGCACGCGGATCTGGTGCGTTCGGCCTGTCTCCAAATGAATCTCAAGAAGGCTCGCGTATGGGAACGCCTCAAGCGTCTCGTAGTGTGTGACCGAGGGCTTGCCATCATCGATGACAGCGAACTTCCAGTCATGCTTCGGATGTCTGCCAATCGGTGCATCGATCGTTCCGGTCAGGGGATCCGGATGCCCCTGCACGACAGCGTGATAGATCTTCTCCACTTCGCGATCATGGAAGGCACGCTTGAGCGCAGAGTATGCGCGCTCGGACTTGGCGACCACCATCAGGCCGCTCGTGCCCACATCGAGACGATGAACGATCCCCGCGCGCTCGGGTGGTCCCGCGGTCGCGACGGTGAACCCTGCAGCGGCAAGGGCACCGAGAACCGTCGGGCCGTGCCAGCCGACAGAGGGGTGCGCGGCGACGCCCGCAGGCTTGTCCACCACGATGATGTCTGCATCATCGTGGACGATTCCAAGATTCTCGACCGGAAGCGGCTCGACGACAGGCTCCCGGCGTGGCGTCCACTCAACGCTCAGCCAAGCTCCGGCCTGAAGCCGATCAGACTTCTGCACGGGGCGTCCATCAAGCTCGACGGTTCCGCCTTCGATGACGTCAGCCGCGAATGAGCGGGAGAATCCGAGCAACTTGGCTATACCGGCATCCGCTCGCACACCGTCGAGCCCGTCAGGGACGGGAAGACTCCTCGATTCCATTCAACGTGCTCCCGCGCTCGAGTCCTCGTCCGTCTGAGGAGGCTCCGCGGCTTCGGTCGCATCAGCCGGAGCGGGCTCCTGCAGCTCGGCTGCGTCGGAGGCTGAGCGCTTCGCTGTGCGCGTGCCGTCCAGATTCAACCCGACGATCGTGAGGATGATGAACAGCACCATGGCGCTGACGATCCCGATATCTGCGATGTTGTAGTACGCGGGGACGATCCACGGGGTCGAGATGAAGTCAACAACGTGACCGAGCCCGAATGAGGGCTCACGAAACAGTCTGTCCCACAGGTTTCCCAGCACACCGCCCAACAGGAGCCCGAACACGAGGCCCCACATTGTCGAACGGATGCGCCTCGCCATGACGATGATGGCGACCACCACCACAGCGGCGAGAATCGAGAAGATCCACGTCGCGCCGGATGCGAACGAGAACGCTGCGCCGGAGTTTCTAACGAAGTACAGCTGAAGCACATCGCCGAGGACGACGATCCGATCGCCTTCCGTCATCGACGCGACGACGAGAGACTTCGTGATCTGGTCCAGGGCAAACCACAGCACAGCCACAGTCCCGAGGACGCCGAGCGCCCGGACCATGGCTGTGCGTGAAGGTGAGTCTGGCAAAGACCTAGTGGCTGGTCGACTCAGTCAGCTGAGTCGAGCCACTGGCAGGACTCGACTTGTCGAGGTCCTTGAGGTGGCCTTCGATGTAGCTGCGAAGGTTCTGGCGGTACTCACGCTCGAAGTTGCGCAGCTCGTCGATCTTCTTCTCGAGGCCCGACTTGGCGGTCTCGAGCTTCGCAAGCTCTTCGCGCTGCTTCGCCTCGGCCTCAGCGACGACACGTGCGGCCGTGGCGTGGCCCTCGGCGATGAGCTGGTCGCGCTTCTCCGAGCCTTCGCGCACGTGCTCGTCGTGCAGACGACGCGCGAGGACAAGCAGGCTGTTCGAGCTCTCGGAGTCGTCCGCCTCGCTAGACGCGCTCGAGGCAGGTGCCTCAGCGGCAGGAGCAGGGGTGACAGGAGCGGCCGGAACCGGAGCCGCAGCGGGCTTCTCAGCGGCAGCATCGCTCTGGGATGCCGCGTTGGACTCAGCCTTCGCCAGCTTCTCCTTCAGGTCATCGTTCTCCTGAATGAGGCGGCGCAGCTCGACAACGACCTCATCGAGGAAATCGTCGACCTCGTCCTGGTCGTACCCCTCGCGAAACTTGGTCTGCTGGAACTGCTTATTGACTACGTCTTCCGGAGTGAGCGCCATGGCTTACCACCTTCATGTGTTCATGTGTTCATGTGTAGCGTGCCCACGTTAGCAAACACGACTTGAAATTGCCGGGACGCACGACGCGCGACGCTGCTTTTAGATTACAGGCGCTTGTGCGATTTCACGGATTGCATTCCCGGAAAGTCGGCAGATTCGCCCTATTGGATGAATCCGACGAGGAACATCGCGACGATCACGCAGAGCATCGTGATGCTCCAGCCGAAGTCCAGCGCGACAGCGCCGAGGCGGAGCGGAGGAAACACTCGCCTGAAGAAGTTCACCGGCGGATCCGTGACCGAGTACACGATCTCGGCCGCCACGAGCCCAGCGCCGCGCGGGCGCCACGCACGATTGAACGTCCTCATGAGGTCGAGAATGAACCGACCCCACATGATGAAGAAATACAGGAGCAGCACCAGGTAGAGGATGCGGCCGATCAGCGGTACGACGGAACTCACCCGTCAATTATCGCTGAGCGAAGAAGGTCGCGTCGGACTCCTCCGAGTGATCCTGATCTCCTGAGATGGAAACATGCGACGGTGAAAGCAGGAAGACCTTCGACGTCACACGCTCGATCTTTCCGTAGAGACCTTGTGAGAGACCGCTCGCGAAGTCGATGAGACGACGTGCGTCTCCGTCGCTCATCTGCGAGAGATTGATGATCACAGGCACACCCTCGCGGAAGTTCTCGGCGATGATCTGAGCATCGCGATACTGCTTCGGGTGAACGGTCAGGATCTCGCTGAGCTCAGTGGGCGCGGCCTGCTTTACGGCCGTGGGACGACGCAGCGGCGTCACAGGTGCTTTGCTGTGCGACTGCGGGGCAGGCTCAGCAGCTGCCGGAGCGGCTGCGGCGGGCGCTGCAGCCGTCGACTGCGACCGAGCGGGCTCGTCGTACTCCAGCTCCTCATCGGCCAGCCCGAGATACACCATGGTCTTCTTGAGGGGGTTCGACATCGCTTCCTCCGATTGTGGTCCTTCCTTCCGAGGTTAACGGCCTGCCCGCCCATTTCGCGTGATTGAACCGGGCATTTCCCCGCGTGTCGTCCTGTGAAACACGTGTGCCCGGCACCGTGGAATCACGGGCCGGGCACACGCTCGGAGTTGAGAAATGACTACTTCAGGAAATCGGGGATGTCGAGCTCATCGTCGTCGGAGAACGCCGCGTCTGCCGACGACCGCGAGGCGGGGATATGCTGGGGAGCCCGGGGAGCTTCCCACGGCTTCCGCTCGGGCTCGGTGTCGTTCGGCACCTCGACCACGTCTTGGTCTGTGGATTCCGACTCGTTGTCCGAGGACGTCGAGGACATCACGCCGCCCGTGGTGATGACGGCATCCTTCATCGGTTCGATCTGGCGAGCCGGCGGCTCTCCCCCGTCAAAGCCTGCGGCGATCACCGTCACGCGGACTTCGTCGCCAAGAGTGTCGTCGATGACGGCACCGAAGATGATGTTCGCCTCGGGGTGCACGGCTTCCTGCACGAGGCGCGCAGCGTCGTTGATCTCAAAGATGCCCAGGTTCGACCCACCCTGAATGGAGAGCAGCACACCGTGTGCTCCCTCAATGCTCGCTTCGAGCAGCGGCGAAGCGACCGCGAGCTCTGCGGCCTTGATCGAGCGATCCGCACCCCTCGACGAACCGATGCCCATCAGAGCTGAACCGGCACCTTGCATGACCGACTTCACATCGGCGAAGTCGAGGTTGATGAGCCCAGGAGTCGTGATGAGGTCCGTGATGCCCTGAACACCGGCGAGGAGCACCTGGTCAGCGGTCGAGAACGCCTCGAGCATGCTGATGCCTCGATCGCTGATCTCGAGAAGCCTGTCGTTCGGGACGACGATGAGGGTGTCGACCTCCTCCTTCAGCGTGGCGACGCCGAGCTCAGCCTGCTGCTGGCGGCGACGTCCCTCGAAGCTGAACGGTTTGGTGACGACACCGATCGTGAGCGCGCCGATCGACTTGGCGATGCGTGCGACGACGGGGGCACCGCCGGTGCCTGTGCCGCCTCCCTCACCCGCAGTGACGAAGACCATGTCTGCGCCAGCGAGCGCCTCTTCGATCTCCTCTGCATGATCCTCGGCGGCACGGCGACCCACTTCGGGATCTGCTCCTGCGCCGAGTCCGCGAGTGATCTCGCGACCGACATCGAGCTTGACGTCGGCATCGCTCATGAGAAGCGCCTGAGCGTCTGTGTTGATGGCGATGAATTCCACACCGCGCAGCCCGAGCTCGATCATCCGGTTGACGGCGTTGACGCCGCCTCCCCCGATGCCGACCACCTTGATCACTGCGAGGTAGTTCTGATTTGTAGTCACGTCCGGCCTCCGATGAGAACTTTCAACCTCAAGTTAAGGGTTAAAGTTATGCTGAGTATGCATTTCCTGACATTCACGTTATGCGGGCGACGTCCCCGTGCCCTTCTGACACGCGGGCGTGTCGCGATGCCGTACTCCGAATTCAGCGTTTCGACAGCTCAGCGAGGTTTGAGCACCACGTTCTCGGCGCTGGAGACGTCGTAGTACTCCACGGAGTCAGGAGGGTACGCCTTCATCAGCTCGGTGAGCGTCTTCGCCTTCTGAGCAGAGTTCTCATCGCTCCCCCACCGCACGATCGCTCCGCTGTCGGCGAAGACCAGCGTGACATCGTCGCGGGTCGACGCCTCGATACGATCCACCTTCGAGCGCACATCATCGGGAAGCGCTCGCAGAACGGCGGCCGCAGCGGTGAAGCCTCGGCTCTCCGGGTCGGGGCTCGTGTCGATGACGGGGAAGCCCGCTGGACGCTCTGTGGAGGTCCGCAGCACGACTCCCGCCGCATCCACAACCGAATAGCCGTCCTTGGCTTTCAGCACGCCGAGAGGCTCGCGCTCCACAAGTCGAACGATCAGCGTCGACGGCGGCACAGCCTCGACGGTGTAGCTCTGGATCAGCGGATATTTGACGAGGGATGCCTTGATCGCACGCTGATCGACAAGCGGCAGCGGCGTGCCGATCTGACTCTTCAGATCCTCCACGATGGCATCGCTGTTGACAAGCTTCGCTCCCTCAACCGTCACTTCTTTTACGGCCATGATCGGTGAGTACGCCACGCCGACTGAACCAACAGCCACGAGGAGCACTGCGCCAAGCGAGATCAGGATGTTGCGTCGACGCCTCCGCTGGCGCGCTGTGAACCGCTTGATCTCCTGGCGCTCCAGCCGGCGCCGCGCCCAGACGGCTCGCTGCAGCGACCACCATCCGAAGCCGCGTGGCGATCGATCCGAGCCATCCCGCGGGTACTCGTCGAGCTTCGATGCCTTCTGCTCTTCGTCAGCGGTGCGTTCTGCGCCGGCATCCTGCTTCTCAGGGGGCTCACCTGCAGAACCGGAAGAGAATCGACCGACATACGTGATGACATCACCACGATCGGTGTCAGGCTTCTCGTTCTCCGGCTCCGGCTTCGCAGCCGGCGTGAATCCCCCTGGACGCTTCACTCTGCCTACCCGTGCTCCTGTCCGAGCGCCTCGAGCAGCTGCGGAACGATCAGGTAAACGTCACCGCAGCCGAGCGTGATGATGAAGTCTCCCTCACGCGCAAGTTCAGCTGCACGATCAGCCGCCTTCTGCCAATCGGGAACGTAGTCGACGTTGGCAACGTCTCCGAACCGCTCCGAGACGAGCTCTCCGGTCACTCCCGGAATCGGGTCCTCGCGCGCCCCGCACACGTCGAGCACGATCGTATGGTCGGCGTACTCCTCGAGGACTTCGGCGAACTCGCCCGCGAAGAGCTTGGTGCGACTGTAAAGATGCGGTTGGTGCACGGCGATGATGCGCCCGGCACCGACAACAGTGCGTGCGGCTCCGAGGGCTGCTGCCACTTCCGTCGGGTGATGTGCGTAGTCGTCGAAGACACTGACGCCCCCGATGGTTCCGTGAAGTTCGAAGCGACGTTTGGTCCCACCGAAGTCCCCGATGGAGCGAATCGAGTCCGCGGGGTCGAATCCCAGTCCGACGAGCACAGCGAAAGCACCTGCCGCGTTTATTGCGTTGTGCATGCCGGGAACCCCGAGCGCCGCCGAGTAGTCGACACCGCGGTAGGTGACGATGAAGGCGAGCGGGCCCGATTCGCTGACGTTCGAGATGCGCACGTCGGCATCCTCAGCCACACCGAACGTGATGACATGAGGATGCTTCACGCGGCTCCGCACGCGACTCGCACCGGGATCATCGGCCGAGATCACGACGAGCTCTCGAGACTTCTCCGCGAACTCGACGAACGCCTTCTCGAAGTTCTCCAGTGACCCGTAGTGGTCGAGGTGGTCGGGGTCCACGTTCGTGATGAGCGACACAGCGGTGTCATACAGGAGGAACGAGCCATCGGACTCATCCGCCTCGACCACGAAAAGGTCATCCGATCCGGGCCGCGAGCTGACTCCGAGCGACTCGATCACGCCGCCGTTCACAAAGCTCGGATCTGCCCCAAGCCCGAGGAGTCCCGTCACGATCATGCCGGTCGAGGTGGTTTTGCCGTGCGCACCCGCCACGGAGACGAGACGTGATCCGGCGATGAGCCAGGCCAGCGCCTGCGAGCGATGCAGCACGGGGATGCCTCGCTCCTTCGCCGCAAGGTACTCGGGGTTGTCTGGCCAGATCGCGCTCGTCACGACAACGGCATCCACATCACCGAGGTTCGCCGCGTCATGCCCAATCGCGATCTCAGCACCGAGAGCGCGAAGCTCGTCCACGTTCTCCGACTCGCCGCGGTCAGATCCGCTCACACGATGCCCGCCCGCGAGGAAGAGCCGAGCGATGCCGCTCATGCCGGATCCGCCGATACCGACGAAATGCACAGCACCAATCGTCTCGGGAACGGGAGCGGAGAGGTCGGGCTTGATCACAGTGGGGTCCTTCGTTCAGGGAGCGAATCAGGATGCCGATGCGGCGGCGTCGTCGATCAGCTGAAGCATACGCTTCGTGCCTTCGAGCGAGCCGATGTGGCGAGCTTGCACAGCCATGTCATGCACGCGCACCTGATCGCTGAGCAGCGGCACCAATTGCTCGCGCACGTACTCGGGCGTGAAGTCAGCGTCATCGACGAGGATGGCTCCGCGCGCCCCTACAGCATCTGCTGCGTTGAGACGCTGTTCGCCGTTGCCGACCGGGTACGGGATGTACATCGCGGGCACTCCGACGGCCGTCAGCTCTGACACCGTCGCCGCGCCGGCGCGAGAGACCGCGAAGTCCGCGACCGCGAGGGCGAGGTCCATTCGGTCGCAGTACCTGACCATGTGGTATTGAAGCTGCTTTGGCGCCGTGATGTTCGCCTTCTCGCCGACGAGATGGATGATCTGCCACCCTGCATCGATGATGTCCTGCGCCGCATCGATGATCCCCGTGTTGAGCCGCAGCGCTCCTTGGGATCCTCCCGTCACAAGCAGCGTCTTCCGCGCCGGGTCGAGGCCGAATCGCTCGATGCCCTCTCGGCGTGCCTTGTCGAAGTCCATCTTCTCGATTTCGGGGCGCAACGGCATGCCGACGAAACGTCCGTTCTTGATCTTGGTGCCGTGAAAGGCCACACCAACGAACTTCGTATAGCGAGCCCCGAGAATGTTCGCCAGGCCGGGCTTGGCATTCGCCTCGTGAACGACGAGCGGAATATGGCGCTTCTTCGCCGCGAGATACGCCGGCGTCGCCGCATACCCTCCGAAGCCGACCACGACGTCGATGGAGCGTCTGTCGATGAGACGGATGGCACGTCCTCGTGCTCGCCTCAGCAGATTCGGAAACTTGAATGCCGCCTTGTTCAAGCGGCGAGGGAACGGCACTTTTGGAATCATGCTGAGCTCGTAGCCTCGCTCAGGCACCAGTCGAGCTTCGAGGCCCTCCTTTGTGCCGAGCACGACGATCTCAGCATCCGGCTCCCGCTCCCTGATCGCATCAGCGGTCGCCAGCAGCGGATTGACGTGCCCCGCCGTTCCGCCACCTGCCAAGAGGTACCGAGTCATTGTCCAGCCTCCACGCGAGCACGGCTCGCATCATCATGTCGCGCGCACGAGAGCACGACGCCTATCGCCATCATCCCGGTCAGTAGCGCGGTTCCTCCCGCGGATATGAACGGAAGAGGAACACCGAGCACGGGGAACACCCTGAGCACGACGCCGATGTTGACGAACGCCTGCCCGATGATCCAAACCATTACTGTACCGGTTGCGATGCGTGTGAAGGGGTCGGATGCCGATCGCATGATGCGCAGGAAGATCACCGTCATCACGACGAAGAGAGCCAGGAGCACGATACAGCCGATCAGACCGAGCTCTTCTCCGATGATGGCGAAGATGTAGTCGTTGGATGCCGCGGGGAGCCACGCCCATTTCTCGTGGGAGTTTCCGAGTCCCCGACCGAAGATGCCGCCACCGGCGAGAGCCCACGTTCCGTGGAGCGGCTGCCAGCACAGTCCTTCGTAGTCGGCGCACTCAGCGTCGAGGAACGAGAGGATTCGACGCATCCGGTTCTCACTCGTCAGCGCCATGACCACGAGCAGGCTTGCGCCGATCAGCACCGGGACGGCGAGGTAGCGAAGCTTCACGTTCGCGAAGTACAGCGCGCCGAGCACGATCCCCGCGATGATGCTGACGGTTCCGAGGTCATGACCGAGCAGGACCATCAGAATGGCGAGACCAGCGACCGGGACAACGGGAACGAGAACGTGCTTCCAGTCGTCGAGCTTCTTCTGCTTGCGCGTCAGAATCATCGCGAGCCAGATGATGAGTGCGAGCTTCACCAGCTCGGATGGCTGTCCGCGAATCGGCCCCAGAGCGATCCAGTTTCGGTTGCCGCCATCATCGATTCCGAGCGGTGTGAAGACGAGGCCCTGGAGAACGAGCGAGGCGCCGATCGCCGGCCATGCCCAGCGTTTCCAGAATGAGATCGGAAACCGGCTCATCACGAGCATGAGCGGGATGCCGATCGCGGCGTACGTCGCCTGCTTCCAGAAGCCGCCGAAGAATCCGTCCGAGTCGAGGTACGAGTCGATCGAGGATGCCGAAGCGACCATGACCAGCCCGAAGATCACGAGGAACAGGGTGACCCCGAGCAGCAGCACGAAGTTCGACGGAACCGCCTTCTCGAGACGACCCAGAGTCAGGCGTGTCGCGCTCGGGCCCGTGCGCTCAGGCGTTGGGTCGGTGAGGCTCGTCTGTCGTGGCATCTGCCCCACCTCCCTGAGAATTTCGCACTTCGTCCGCGAACTGGCGCCCGCGCTCCGCGTACCCTTCGAATTGATCGAATGATGCCGCAGCCGGAGCGAGCAGCACGACGTCCCCGGGTTCCGCGATCGACCGTGCGGCATGCACCGCGCGTCGCATCACAGTTTCAGTTTCTGCCGGATCGACGAGCACGACGGGAACGTCGGGCGCGTGTCGCTCCAACGCTGAGGAGATCGCCAGCTGCTCCGCCCCGATCACGACGGCGCCGTGGAGACGCGCGGCGTGGCGTTCGATGAGCGGTTCGATGTCTATGCCTTTGAGCTGGCCGCCGAGCATCCACACGACCGATGTGTAGGCCATGAGCGACGCCTCGGCTGCGTGAGCGTTCGTCGCCTTCGAGTCATCGACCCAGCGGATGCCGTCAGACTCGAGCACCGTCTCGATGCGGTGGGCATCAAGCGAGAAGTTCTGCAGTGCCGCTTTGATCGCCTCCGGCGAGACTCCGTACGATCGCGCGAGAGCGGAGGCTGCGAGAACGTTGGACACCACGTGGGGCGCGTCGAGGCCGACGGCTGTGAGCTCCTCGATGGTGATGATCTCCAACGCCGTCGAACGACGGTCATCGAGGAATGCACGGTCGCAGAGAATGCCGTCCACGACTCCGAAGTCGCTCGGTCCGGGAACTCCCCGATCGAAGCCGATGGCCCGCGCACCTTCGATGACTTCGGCATCCTCGACCATCGACCGTGTCTCGTCGTCCGCTTTGTTGTACACGCATGCGACACGGGTGTTCTCGTAGACATGCGCCTTCGCGTCGCGATAGCTCTCGAAGGAGCCGTGCCATTCGAGGTGATCGGCGGCGATATTGAGACACACCGAAGAGAGCGGAGAGACATCTGCCCCGCTCTGTTTGAGGTAATGAAGCTGGTGACTGGAAAGCTCGACGACGAAGACGTCGAATCCCGCCGGGTCACGGACCGCATCCAGAACGGGCACTCCGATGTTGCCGCACGGTGCGACGGTGTGCCCGGCTGCGGCGATCATGCTGGCCGCAAGCTGAACTGTCGTCGTCTTGCCGTTCGTCCCGGTCACGAGAATCCACTCGGCTGGCGTGCCAGTCTTGTCTCGAAGACGCCACGCCAGCTCGATGTCTCCCCAGAGAGGGATGCCCTGTTCCCCCGCCCACGTGATAAGCGGGTGATGGGGCGAGAATCCGGGAGATGCGACGATCACCTCGGGATCAAGATCCAGCAATTCCTGAGGCGGACTCTGAAGATCGTGCTCGACCAGTCGCGCACCGATCACGGGGAGCAGCCGGGCACGCTGCTCGTCTGCCTCTTCGGCGAGAACCACGACCTCGGCACCCAGTTCTGTCAGCGTGTCGGCGACGGAGAAGCCTGTCGCCCCGAGCCCGAGTACTGCGACTCGAAGGCCGGACCATTCTGAGTGCCAGCTGGTGAGCCCGGAGATGCGGTCTGGTACCGCGTGCCGTGGAGTCATCGTGAGATCCATTCGAGGTAGAAGGTGCCAACGCCCGCCGCCACGAGCAGACCGCCGATGATCCAAAATCGGACGACGACCGTGATCTCGGCCCAGCCCTTGAGCTCGAAGTGGTGGTGGATCGGGCTCATCAGGAAGATGCGCTTGCCATGCGTGAGTTTGAAGAACGCGCGTTGGACGATCACGGATCCGGCTTCGATGACGAACAGACCGCCGATCAGCACGAGGAGGATCTCCGTGTGCGTCAGGATGGCCAGTGCGACCACGGCGCCGCCGAGCGCGAGCGACCCTGTGTCGCCGAGGAAGATCTGTGCTGGGGTGGTGTTCCACCAGAGGAAGCCGATCAGCGCACCGACGATCGCAGACGCCACGATCGCGAGTCCGAGCGGATCCACGACCTCATAGCACTTGTATGCGAGGTCGCCTGAGAGTGCACGGCTGAAGCAGGACTGGTTGTACTGCCAGAAGCCGATGATGATGTAGGAGCCGATCGCGAGGATGCTCGCTCCGGTCGCCAGACCGTCGAGCCCGTCGGTGACGTTGACGCCGTTGGACGTCGCGGTCACAAGGGCGGAGATCCAGACGAAGTAAAGCAGGAAGCCGAGAATCGTGCCGCCCAAGCCCCACTGGGTGAGCGCAAGGAAGTCGATGTCGAGATCGCGGATGAGCGAGATCGCGGTCGAGCCTGGTGTGAATCCCATGCTGTTCGGGAAGCCAATGGCGAGCACGGCGAAGATCGCCGCGACGATGAGCTGGCCGGCGATCTTCTCCCAGCCACCGAGGCCGAGGCTCTGCTGTTTGCGCGTCTTGAGGAAGTCGTCGACGAATCCGACGACGCCGAGCCCGACCATCATGAACAGGACGAGAAGCGCGGAGGCGCTGATTCGGTCCCCGGTGAGGAGCATCGCGGTGAAGTAGCCGAAGAGCGTGCCGATGATGACGACGATGCCGCCCATCGTCGCCGTGCCCTTCTTGGAATGGTGCGACTGCGGCCCGTCATCTCGAATGAACTGCCCCCACCCGAGGGCACGGAACAGTCGAATGAAAAGCGGAGTCAGGAACAGCGTGAACGCTCCCGAGAGAGCTCCGGCCGTCAGTAGGGCAATCACGAGAACAATTCTCCCAACCGGTCGCCGAGAAAACGCAGACCAACCGAATTCGAGGACTTGACAAGCACCGTATCGCCCGAATGTATTTCACGCGAGAGATAGTCGAACGCCTCATCAGCGGTCTCCATGTACACGGATTCGCCGGCCCAGGATCCCTCATTTATTGCAGAGATGTGGAGGCGGCGAGCTTCGGGGCCGACAACGACCAGCTGGTCGATGCCGAGTCGGACCACTGTGAGTCCGATGCGATCGTGCTCCTCGCCGGTGAACTCGCCGAGCTCGCTCATCGCTCCGAGGACAGCGACAGTGCGCTTCTCCCTCGGTGTGACGAGAACAAGGGTCTTGAGGGCAGCCGCCACCGAATCGGGGCTCGCGTTGTACGCGTCATTGATGATGGTGACCTCATCGCGACCGCCCATCACCTCCATTCGCCAGCGCTCCGCCCGCGTCACGGTCTCTAGCCGCTCGACGGCTGTGTCGAGGTCGATTCCCAGTTCGAGCGCGGCAGCAAGAGCCGCCAGCGCGTTCCATACGTGGTGCTCACCTAGGACGCGGAAAGCCACCTCGCGCGTCGCCCCCGTCGGAGTCGTCACTGTGAATGACGTGCCCTCCCGGGAAACGGCGATGTTGTCAGCGCGCACATCTGCATCTGGGTGCTCACCGAACCACACGATGCGAGCCCGCGTTGACTCGGCCATCGCCGCCACTCTCGGATCGTCCCGGTTCAGAATCGCCACTCCGCTCTCGGGAAGGGCCTCCACGAGTTCCGTCTTCGCCGTGGCTGTTGCGTCGATTCCGCCGAACCCGCCGGCGTGTGCCATTCCGACCTTGAGTTCGATTCCGATGTCAGGCGCTGCCATCTGAGCAAGGCGGGCGATGTGTCCAATTCCTGAGGCGCCCATCTCCGAGATCAGATAGCGCGTGCTCTCCGTGACGCGAAGCATCGTTGTCGGCGCTCCGACACTGTTGTTGAAGGAGTTCCGCGGCAGGACGGTCTCAGCCTCGGGCGACAGGATCGCGCCGAGCAGGTTCTTCGTCGTTGTCTTTCCGTTGGAGCCGGTGATGCCGATCACCGTCAGCTCTCCTTCGCGCTTCACACGCGCAATCACCGCTGAGGCGAGGGCACCGAGGGCCGTCACTGCGTCGTCAACCACGATCTGTGCGATAGGCACGTCGACGGTGTGTTCCACGAGAGCAAGTGCTGCCCCGTTCGCGTGAGCGGCCCCGACGAAGCGGTGACCGTCCGTCACATCACCGCGCTTCGCGACGAAGATGCCGCCCGCGGTGATCTCGCGAGAGTCGGTCTCGACGAAACCAGACACGTCGCTCGATTCGGTGAGGTCGCTTCCCGAGGCGTCGAAACGCCCTGAGACCGCGTCTGCGATCTCGGCGATGGTGAGTGTGATCACCGGTGCTCTGTCTCCTTCGTAAGTGGCTCGACGCGCGGTGTGTGCGTCAGAATCGCGTTGGCCAGTTGGGAGCCGGCTCCGTCGACGGCGGTACGTCATACGACTTGAGCACCTGAGTCATGACCTGCTGGAACGTCGGAGCCGCCGCCGCGGACGACCTAATGGTAGTCGGGTTCGCGATCGTAACCGAAACGATGTACTCAGGATTCTCTGCAGGAGCCATGCCTGTCATCGACACGATGTACGTCGACTTGAGCCCTCCGGATCCATCACCCTGCTGAGCGGTTCCGGATTTCGCCGCAACCCGATACCCAGGAATCTGCAGAGTGGTTCCGAAGTGTCCCTCCGTCGGCACGCTCTCGAGCATCTCGACAGTCAGGTTCGCCGCCTTCTCCGATACGACCCGGGTTCCCTTCGAACTCGGGACGTCTGTGACGGTGCCGTCCGGCTGGATGCAGCCCTCAACGAGCTGCGCTGGCAATCGCACTCCTCCATTCGCAAGAGCCTGATAGGCACTGACATCCTGGATCGCGGTCGTCGACAGCCCCTGACCGAACATCGTCGCGTAGAAGGTCTGGTTGTCCCAGTCGTTCCACGGATGGAGTAGCCCCGACGATTCGCCGGGGAACCCGACCGCACTCTTCGAGCCCACCCCAAACTTCTTCAGATACTCATAGCGGTCTTTCGCAGACATCCGCTCACCCAGCTGTGAGATCCCGGTATTGGACGATTCCGCCAGGACCCCCGTCAAGGTGAGATTCATCGGACCGTGAGCGAACGAGTCCTTGATCTCCGCCCCATTGCTCGGGTGGTACCAGCCATCCGCGACGACGTGGGTCGTCGGATCTGCGAGTCCAGCGTCGATCAAGGACGCTGCCAGGAGCGTCTTGAACGTCGAGCCCGGTTCGTACGGCGTTGTGAACGCACGCGACCCGCGATCAGCCGCAGCGGTTCCCGATACGTTGGACGGGTCCACGGAGGGATACTCCGCGACCGCGCGAAGCTTTCCCGTCGCCGCCTCCATGACAGTCACGATGCCCCAGGTTCCGTGCGTCGCCTCAACCTGCTCCGCGAGACGCTGCTGGGCGTACCACTGCAGGTCACTGTCTATCGTGAGTTTGACGGTCCCGCCGTTCTGCGCGGGCTCCACCGTGCGCATGGAGCCCGGGATCGCGACGCCATCTTTGCCTCGCTGGTAAGCCTGAACTCCGTTCTGCGATTGGAGACAGGAGTCCATGTAAAGCTCAACGCCAGCGAGCGGTGTTCTATCAGACCCTACAAACCCGACCACATTGCCGGCGACCGCCCCGTTCGGGTATAGCCGGGCGGGATGCTTCTTCGCGTACAGCCACGGAACGTCGAGAGCGTCGATCTCGCGGTACTGATCCACGTCGATCGATTTGGCGAGCGGAGCATAGAGCGACTCAGGGTTGTCCGCCAGAGCGCCGTCGATGATGTCGAGGACTTTCTTTCCCGTCGTTCCGACGATGTCGGCAATCTCGGATGCCGCCTGTTCGACGCTCACTTTGGTCTTCTCGCCGTCATCAGATGTCCGAGAGAACTCGTTCACGTTCACAGGCGCGACAGAGAGGTCGTAGCGCATGACGCTCCCAGCGAGCACGTTTCCATTCGTATCGACGATGGAGCCCCGCTCACCGTAGACAGTGAGCTCACTCGAGGTCTTCTTCGCCGCATCGGCTTGCAGCTGAGATGCATTCACGATCTGGATGTCGATGAGGCGGACGACGAATGCGGCGAACACCGCCATCACGCAAACGATCGCCACGATCGATCGGCGTCTGCTTGTTCTTCGTGCGTGGTTCACGGGTCATCCCTCACGAGGGCGCTCTCGGGTCAGTGAGTCTTAGGGGACGGCAACCCTCCGTCAAAGGGTAACGGCGAGCTCGGTGCTTTCTTCTCAGGCTCGCCTGCCTTCTTCGATTCGTCTGCCCCGGGGGTCTGCGGCACGATCAGGCTGTTCTCGACGAATGAGTCGCCGAGCGGACGCTCGGTCGCTTCGCCTCCCGGGCCCGGAACTCCGAGGACAGTTCCTGTCGACAGTTTCAGGTACACCGGGCTCTGATTGATGACCATGCCGAGCTCCTGTGCGCTCTGCGCCACGTTCTGCGGCGAACGGAGCACTTCGAGCTGCTGATTGAGCGACTGCTGCTCGAGGCTGAGAGCTCGCTGCTGGGATTTGAGCGCCGAGAGCTCATACGCTCCCTGACTCAGGGCCACACTCGAAAGCAGCTGTGCCACCACGATCCCGCTCACCGCGGTGATCGTCGTGAGCGCATAGGCGAGCTTCGGGCGAGTCCGCCGCTTCTCCCGCAACGGGACGGCGCGAAGCGGTCGCGTCTCCGGTCTGCGCTGCGGCGACTCCAGTGGTCGGGTCGCGCGTGCGACTGCAGTACTCATGGTGTGTTCCCCCTGATGCGTTCGACCGCTCGCAGCCTCACCGGCGTCGCGCGCGGATTCGCAGCGATCTCACTTTCTGACGCTCGCTCAGCCCCTCGCGTGAGCAAACGGAACTCCGGCTGATGCTCGGGCAGCTCAACCGGAAGGTCGATGGGCGCGCTCGACGACGTCGCAGCCTGAAAGGCCTGTTTGACGATGCGGTCCTCAAGCGACTGGTAGGACATGACGACGACCCGGCCGTTCTGCGCGATGGCATCGAGTGCGGCGGGGACCGCCCTCTCGAGAACGGCCAGCTCACTGTTGACCTCGATCCGCAGCGCTTGAAAGACGCGTTTAGCGGGATGACCGCTGCGTCGCGCCGCGGCGGGTGTCGCCTCATCGATGATGCGCACGAGTTCGGCAGATCGAGTGAGCGGGGCGGTTTCCCGGACCTTCACGATCGCCCGAGCGTACCGACCCGCGAGTTTCTCTTCGCCGTAGCGATGGAAGATTCTCCGAAGATCCGCTTCGCTGTACTCAGCGAGCACCTTCTCTGCGGTGAGCTCGCCTTCGTCGTCCATCCTCATATCGAGCGGGGCATCGTGCGAGTACGAGAATCCGCGTTCGACGCGGTCAAGTTGAAGTGATGACACGCCGAGATCGAAAAGGATGCCGTCGATTCGCCCGACGCCCGCATGCTGCTTCGCCATCGCGATCGCGTCGTACTCGGTCTTGACCGTGGTGAGTCGCGACTCGAAAGACGAGAGGCGGTCACGAGCGATGCCGAGCGCTTCGGAATCGCGATCTAGTCCGATCACGTGCAGCTGAGGGAAACGTTCGAGGAGCGCCTCCGTGTGTCCGCCCATACCGAGTGTCGCGTCGATGAGCACCTTCTCCCCACCGCTGACGGCGGGCTCGAGGAGCTCGATGCATCGATCGAGCAGAACCGGGGTGTGGATGTCGTCAATTGCCATAGTCATCCGGGTCCCTCGAAACTGATCCCCATCCGTTCCGACCTGGCACCGGGGAAGTGTGTCAGGGCTGTCACGGCTGGGAGTCAGCGTCGAGGGTCAGAAGAGCCCCGGGATCACCTCCTCCGCCGTCTCAGCGAATGCGGTCTCCTGGTCGGCGAGGTAGGTCTCCCATGCCTCGGAGTCCCAGATCTCAGCACGGTTGCCCGCACCGATCACAGTGAGCTCACGATCAAGTCCTGCGTAGCTGCGCAGATTGTGGGGAATCGTGATGCGGTTCTGTTTGTCAGGCGTCTCAGCGCTTGCGCCCGAGAGGAAGACGCGGAGATAGTCCCGCGCCTGTTTCGACGTCACCGGGGCCTGCCGGATCTTCTCGTGCATCGATTCGAACTCGCGAGCGCTGAATACGTAGATGCAGTTTTCCTGCCCACGCGTCATCACGACACCGCCGGAGAGCTCATCGCGGAACTTGGCGGGAAGGATGATTCGCCCTTTGTCGTCCAGCTTCGGAGAGTACGTGCCGAGGAACATCGGCCCCTCCCCTCTTCGCCGGCCAACGTGGAGATGCACTCCACTTTACTCCACAATCACCCACTTTTCCCAGAACTAGAGCCAGAATACACAGTTCACTCACGGAAAGTCACCGCCATTCCGCGGAATTCCCATGGTGGAGGCGGGTGGAGGGCTCTTCATGAATAGAACGCACAAGCGCGTCGATCGAGGTCGTCGTCGACACTTCGACAGGCGAAAAATGGCGCATTTCGGCGGCAAAAGAGACGCTCAGATATGCTTCGGGCGGTCCGGGGAGGAAAGTGGAGAAGCCATCGATCTGGGCGTGGAGACACGTGGAGCGGCGCTCTCGAAGCTCGTGCGACGCGTGCGAGAAGAGCGCTTAAAAAGAAGAGGACCGACCCGATGGTCGGTCCTTAACTTCTATGCCAGGAGTCCCCGGCTCGAGTCGCGTCAGCGATCGCCGTCCTGACGACGGTCCCATCGCTCATTCATTCGGTCCATGAACCCAGCGCGCTGACGAGCCTGCCCGTTCGCGCGAGGTGGGGAGGAAGGGGACGACGAGACTGCGTCGTCCGCATTCTTCGAGGGAGCCATCGCGAAAAGCACACCACCGAGCATCACCACGAAGCCGATGATCCCGATAATGGGAAGCTGCGTGATCACTCCGGCGACCAGTGCCGCGATTCCGACAAGCGCGATCAGGCTGCCAATGGCGATGCCACGGTACGACGGCCGCCCCCGGCGATCGCCCGTGGTCGACACGAAATCGGCGTCATTTCGGTAGAGATGACGCTCCATCTCATCTAGGAGCCTCTGCTCCTGTTCAGATAGCGGCATCGTCTTCCCCCTTCTCGCGAGTTCGGATACGACTCCAGGTACATCTCAATTCTATCCCGCTCTTGAGCGACTAGGCTAGGCACGTGCCTGATCCTCAGCCGCTGCTTCCACTGATTCAGAATCGTTTGGATTCTTTCCTCCGCGAACGCACCTCTATTCTGTCTCGCGTATCTGAGGAAACAGCTGAGTTCTCTGCCTTCTCAAGGAACTTTCTCAGCGGCGGAAAGAGGTTCCGCGGACGCTTCTGCCACCAAGGGTGGCGGGCGATAACAGGACGTTCGGCCGAATCATCTTCCGAGACCATCGTGGGACTCGCCTCTGCGCTCGAAATCTTCCATGCGGCGGCACTCGTCCACGACGACATCATCGACAATTCCGACACGCGACGAGGCCGCCCCTCCGCTCATCGAGCCTTTCAGAGTCAGCACAGAGCTGCAGCGTGGAACGGTGACTCGGGCGAATACGGACGATCTGCGGCGATCCTTCTGGGCGACCTTCTGCTCGGGTGGAGCGACGAACTCCTCGACGAGGCTCTGAGCCATCTCGATGATCACGCGCGCGCGGCATCCACTCGCGCAGAGTTCACCCGAATGCGCACCGAAGTGACCGCGGGGCAGTTCCTCGACATCCTCGAGGAGCAGGCGTGGGCCGACCACGCGGATGACGAGCAGCTGACGCGTGCGGAGGCCGTGATCACGTATAAGTCGGCGAAGTACAGCGTCGAGGCGCCAGTCGCGATCGGTGCGCTCTCAGCTGGTGCCACCACCCATCAGCTCGCGGCGCTTCGCTCCTACGGGCTGCCGCTTGGACGGGCATATCAGCTGCGAGATGATCTCCTCGGAGTCTTCGGCGACTCCGCTGTCACCGGGAAGCCGAGTGGAGATGATCTTCGCGAGGGCAAGCGCACGGTACTCATCAGCCTCACGCGATCGTCCGTCTCAGCGCAGGACCGGGAGCTGCTCGATCGCCTCCTCGGTGATCCCACACTCACCGACAATGACATCGCACACGTTCAGTCAATCATTCGGACGAGCGGTGCTGAGGAGCAGATCGAACAGCGAATCGCAGCTGAGGCTCAGCGAGCCGTCGACGCCCTCACCGAAGCAGACCTTGACGCAGCCGCCGTGAGAGAGCTATCCGAGCTCGCGGAGTCAGTGGCGCAACGCGAGGCGTAGTTCACGCAAGAGCCTGGGCGACTCGCCGAACCTCCGACTTACGGCCGGCGCGTAGGGCTGCGATCGGCGTCTCACCGATCGCGTCGTTGGGCGCGAGCATCCACTCGATCGCTTCGTCGTCGCTGAAACCAGCATCGAGGAGGACAAAGAGCGTACCTCGCACCTCTTTGACGGGAGCACCATCACGGATGAACGAGGCGGGAACCACTCGGATCCCCTCCCGCCTGACGGCAAGCAGTTCGCGGTCTTCGATCAGGCGCCGAACTCTGCTCACGGAGATATCGAGCATCTCGGCGACGTCGGGAAGCGGGAGCCATTCTTCAACGCTGTGTTCCACGCATCGAGTGTGCCACGTGTGACGCCCTCTCCACCACTTCGTCCCTCGTTTTGAACCCGAGACGCGGGCTTCGATCAGAAGCACCATCCCGTTCTCCCATAACGTTCGTCACATCCTCAACTCTGATCAGTCCGATTGACAGGGGAAACAGCCTATGTAACGGTTATGACGTTGCACATCGACGTACAGGGGGACGAGACATGGCAACGGCGACAGCGAAATCGATGGTTCCAATTGCGATCCTGGGAGCGGTGACGGCGAGCATGCCGACCGTTCCTGCAGCAGCAGCGGAGCATCGAACGGCTGATTTCGGTGCACGGGCGCTCTCCGGAAAGCCACAGTCAGCAGACATCGTGCGCCATCTTGGGCCGACACCGCCCAACTACACCGTGGCGAAGGACGACTCCAT
Organism: Paramicrobacterium salitolerans; assembly: GCF_051513965.1. Taxonomy (GTDB): domain Bacteria; phylum Actinomycetota; class Actinomycetes; order Actinomycetales; family Microbacteriaceae; genus Paramicrobacterium. The sequence goes on along the minus strand of NZ_CP195847.1, from coordinate 1,241,642 downwards.
CGAACGAATCGCGCACAGGTTCGGCTTGGACGCTCGCACAGTGGCTGCTCTGAACGGGCTCACACAGGCCAGCTCGGTACACGCCGGTCAGACGCTCTCACTGACACGCTCTGCACAGTCCCCCACAGACACTCCTCAGACCGCAGAGGCATCCTCGTCCTACACCGTCGAGTCCGGCGACACGGCCAGTGGGATTGCCGCGGATCACGGGGTGAGCACTCAGGCGCTGCTCGATGCCAATGGCCTCACATGGTCGAGCACCATCTACCCCGGAGACACGCTCACTATCCCCAGCAACACCTCCGGCTACGAGGGCTCCGGAGAATCCAAGAGCGACTCCTCGAAGTCACAAGACAGCACAGGCGGAAGCTACACCGTCAAGTCTGGAGACACCGTCAGCGGGATCGCCGCGGATCACGGGGTCAGCATTCAGGCTCTCCTCGACGCCAATGATCTGAATTGGTCGAGCATCATTTACATCGGTCAGAAGCTTGTGATCCCCGGCTCTGAAACCCCGACCGAGTCGTCGAAGGATGCTGAGAAGGGGACGGACGAGGGTGTGACACCGCTCACCGCCGAGATGACGACGAATGCGCAGACCATCATTCGCATCGGACGCTCGCTCGGAGTGAGCGACTACGGTCTCGTCATCGCGCTTGCAGCGGCGATGCAGGAGTCGAGTCTCCGAAACGTGGATCACGGCGACCGTGACTCGGTCGGACTGTTTCAGCAGCGACCGAGCCAGGGCTGGGGAACAGCTGACCAGCTCATGGACACCGAGTACGCGTCACGGGTCTTCTTCACCGGTGTGACAGGGAAGACCCTCGGCCTTCTTGACATCGACGGGTGGGAGAACATGTCGGTGACCGAAGCGGCTCAGGCGGTGCAGATCTCGGCGTACCCGGATGCCTATGCCCGGTGGGAGACGTCGGCTCGCTCCTGGCTGAAGCAGCTCGGCTGAGCTTGCGCGGCAGCTGACGATTCGATAACGAACACCGCTCAATAGGCCGCGTCCCGTGTGTCCGCGCCGACTTCCCAGCAACGAATTCGTAGACTCGTGTCGTGACGACTAGCCAGCAAACCGACCCTCTGATCGGCCGTGTGATCGACGGTCGCTATGAGGTGCGCTCGCGCATCGCGCGAGGCGGTATGGCAACAGTCTACGTCGCCACCGATCACCGGCTTGAGCGGCGCGTCGCGATCAAGATCATGCACGGTCACCTTTCCGATGATCAGGCCTTCACCAACCGGTTCGTGCAGGAGGCCCGTTCAGCTGCACGGCTCGCGAATCCCCACGTCGTCAGCGTGTTCGATCAGGGTCAGGACGGCGACATGGCCTATCTGGTCATGGAGTATCTGCCGGGCATCACCCTGAGAGAGCTGCTGCACGATCACGGCTCACTGACACCGCAACAGGTCGTCGACATCATGGACGCGGTTCTCTCCGGTCTCGCCTCGGCGCACCGCGAAGGGATCGTGCACAGAGACGTAAAGCCGGAGAACGTGCTTCTCGCAGACGATGGTCGCATCAAGATCAGCGACTTCGGGCTCGCTCGCGCCGCCAGCGCAAACACCGCAACGGGCCAGGCACTGCTCGGCACCATCGCTTACCTCTCCCCCGAACTCGTCACCCGCGGCACTGCCGATACACGAAGCGATATCTATGCGCTCGGAATCATGATGTTCGAGATGCTGACCGGCGAGCAGCCCTACAAGGGTGAACAGCCGATGCAGATCGCTTATCAGCATGCGAACGACTCGGTGCCCCGCCCCAGTTCACGCGTCCCCAACATTCCGGATGAGATCGACGACATGGTGCTCTGGGCGACGGAGCGCGACCCGGACGAGCGACCAGCGGATGCGCAGGAGATGCTCGATCGTCTTCACGAGGTTGAAGCAGAGCTGGGTTACAGCCTGACAGCGCTCCCCGTTCACCACACCACTGCCATTCCGATGGACGAGACCGAGGCGTTCGAGACGAGCATCTACACCTCCGGGCCCACCCAAACGGGAACCACCGACCCGCTCGGGCCGATGATCGCGGCCACCGGAGACGTCAAGAAGCTGACCGCGACCGTCGACCGACGCAGACGCAAAGGGTTCTGGCTCTTCGCAGTCGTCGTGCTGCTGTGCGCGATGGTCGGGGGCACCGGATGGTACTTCGGCACGGGTCCCGGCTCACGCGTGGCGATTCCCGACTCGCTCGTCAAAGCGTCGCCCGATGAGGCCGCACAAGCTCTCACTGAACTCGGCCTCATCGTGAAGGAAGGCAAAGAGTACACGCTTACCGTCGACAAAGGACTCGTCTCGAGCACGGAACCTGCTGCGGGCGATCTCGTGTACAAGAACTCGACGGTCACCATCAACATCTCACAGGGGCCGAAGCCGGAGACCGTTCCTTCGCTGGCCGCTATGCCGATCGATGAGGCGCAGAAGACCATCGAGAAGCTCGGTCTCAAGATGGGGAAGACCGCCTATCAGTTCACGAGCGAGGTGGACAAGAATGGTGTCATCGCGGCATCCATCGACGACAAGGATGTCACCGGAGGCGGAGACACCTTCCAAGGAAAGACCGTCGACTTCGTGGTCTCCGTCGGCGCTGTGCCTGCTCTGAGTGGCCAGACACAGGAGGCTGCGACACAGGCGCTCACAGAGGCCGACCTCGAGCTCGGCACGATCACGGAGCAGTTCAGCGATTCTGTGCCAAAGGGGACGGTCATCGACGCGAAGTACAAGACTCCGCTTCACCCGGGTGACACCGTCGACCTCGTCGTCTCCAAGGGCCAGGATCTCGTCGAGGTGCCTGACGTCGTGGGTAAGACGATCAACGGAGCGAAACAGGATCTTGAGGACAAGGGCTTCAAGGTCGAGATCGATACGAACATCCCCGAACAATACTGGGATGCCGTCATCAACGACCTATTCGCCGTCGATTCCACGGATCCGGCCGCCGGAAAGATGATCAAACGAGGTTCCACCGTCACCATCACCGCGAAGCTCTGATTGAGGCGCCTGAGCGGTGAGTGTTCGCTACGCTCATCATTGCTGAATGACTGAGGGGACGCTCGCGAGCGTCCCCTCAGTCATTCAGTGGATTCAGGCTTTGCCGAGCTGCTCTGCCACCAGGAACGCGAGCTCAAGCGACTGCATGTGGTTGAGCCGCGGATCGCAGAGAGACTCGTAGCGTGTGGCCAAGGTCTCCTCGTCGATGTGCTCGGAGCCACCGAGACACTCGGTGACGTCGTCGCCGGTGAGCTCCACGTGGATGCCGCCCGGATGGGTTCCGACAGCGCGGTGGGCCTCGAAGAACCCTTCAACCTCGTTCACGACGTCGTCGAAGCGCCGGGTCTTGTAGCCGGTCGGCGTCGTGATGCCGTTGCCGTGCATCGGGTCGGTCACCCAGAGGGGATTGGCATCCTCAGATTTGATCGCTTCGAGCAGCGGAGGAAGCGCGTCACGGATCTTTCCTGCGCCCATGCGCGTGATGAACGTGATCCGGCCGGGCTCCCGCTCCGGATCGATCTTGTCGATCAGACGGCGCATGTCGTCGACCGAGGTCGTCGGTCCGAGCTTCACCCCGATGGGGTTGCGGACTCGAGAGAGAAAGTCGACGTGTGCGCCATCGATGTCACGAGTGCGCTCACCGATCCAGATGAAGTGGCCCGACGTGTTGTAAGGCAGGCCGGTGCGTGAATCGATGCGCGTCATCGGACGCTCATAGTCCATGAGCAGTCCCTCGTGCGACGTGTAGAACTCGACCCGCTTGAGCTCGTCAAAATCAGCGCCCGCAGCCTCCATGAACTTGATGGCGCGATCGATCTCCTTCGCCAGGTGCTCATAGCGCTGATTCGCCGGGTTCGCGGCGAAGCCCCGGTTCCAGGAGTGCACCTCGCGCAGGTCCGCGAACCCACCCTGCGTGAACGCGCGGATCAGGTTGAGGGTGGAGGCAGCCATGTGGTACCCGCGAAGCAGGCGATTGGGGTCGGCCCGACGCGACTCCGGAGTGAAGTCGTAGCCGTTGACGATGTCGCCCCGGTACGCAGGAAGCGTGACATCGCCGCGCGTCTCGGTGTCTTTGGAGCGGGGCTTCGCGAACTGGCCAGCCATGCGCCCCATCTTGATGACGGGCATCGATGCTCCGTACGTCAGAACGACGGCCATCTGAAGAATCGTCTTGACTCGGTTGCGGATCTGGTCCGCCGTGGCACCGGCGAACGTCTCAGCGCAGTCTCCGCCCTGAAGCAGGAAAGCCTCACCACGGGCCGCCCGCGCGATGCGATCGCGCAGGAGATCGACTTCGCCGGCGAAGACGAGTGGAGGGAGCGTCGCGATTTCTCGCGACACCTCTGCGACGGCATCCGGATCGGGCCATTCGGGCTGCTGCTTGATCGGAAGCTCACGCCAATAGTCGAGCCCGGCGATCACAGATTCATCTGCCTTCACTACCGGATCATCTGACATTGTCACGGGCATTCCTGTCTCTGTCGAAAGGGGGATGAATAACGCAAAACTGCGTAAGTTTCAGCCTACCGCGAAACGGCGGTCTGCTTGTCTTTCACGGTCGAGGCATAGACATCGACGTACTGCTGCTGGCTGAGCTTCTGCAGTTCATACATGAGCTCATCGGTCACCGAGCGCAGAATGAAGCGATCACCCTCAAGACCGGCGAACCTGGAGAAATCGAGCGGCTCGCCGATGATGATCCCGGGACGACGGATCTTCGGCATGGCGGACCCGATCGGCATGATGCTCTCTGTGTCCACCATCGCGACGGGGATGATCGGAACACCCGCCTCGAGCACCATGCGAGCAACCCCCGTGCGTCCGCGGTACATGCGTGCGTCAGGGCTGCGCGTCCCTTCCGGGTAGATCCCGAGGAGCTCCCCTCGACCGAGCACTCCGAGCCCAGTGTTCAGCGATGCTTCCGACGCTTTGCCGCCAGAGCGGTCGATCGGAAGCTGGCCTGTGGCGGTCATGAACGCACGCGTCGCCCATCCCTTGAGACCTCGCCCTGTGAAGTAGTCACTCTTCGCGAGGAATGAGATGCGCCGATCGAGATAGAGAGGCAGGAAGATGGAGTCGATCACCGAAAGGTGGTTGCTCGCGATGATCGCGGCCCCCCGGGCAGGGACGTTCTCAGCACCGACGACCCAGGGCCGGAATATCGCCTTGAGCAGGGGCCCGACGATGATGTGCTTCATGATCCAGTAGAACATCGTGCTTACCAGTATCTCCCGCTGAGGCTATGCCCGTGTACGTTCAGCCGCGATGCGTGCCAGATCAGCCGCGCCGACCACGCCTGCATCGTTGACGAGTTCGGCAATGACGAACTCCGGTTCCGGATGGTAACCACGCGCGGGGAGGTTCTCGAGATAGGCGTTGCGCACGGGCTCGAGAAGCAGCTCGCCCGCCTGTGCCACTCCCCCGCCGATGACGAACATCTGCGGGTCGAGCACGGCGCCCAGCGTTGCACAGCCCTGTCCGATGTACGAGCCGAGGCGCCGAAGCGCGGTGAGGGCGCCGCCGTCACCACTCACGATCAGTTCATAGATATCGGTGCCGCTCAGTGTGCCGCCCGCAGCTTCCCGCTTCTCCGCGAGGGCGCGGCCGATGCCTCCGGCATCCGCCAGCTCGTTGGCGAGTCGCCCGAGAGCCCTGCCGGAGCCGTATTGTTCGAGGCATCCTGCAGCCCCGCACCCGCACGGAAGCCCACCGGGAATGAGCCGCACGTGCCCGAGTTCACCTCCCGTGCCGAATCCACCGCGGAAGAGCTCGTCAGAAACGACGATCGCGCCGCCGACCCCTGTGCCAATCGTGAGCATCACCATGTCACTGACAAGCTGAGCCGCGCCGAAGCGGAACTCAGCCCACCCCGCGGCATTGGCGTCGTTCTCGATGACGACTGGCATCCCGAGACGCGCGGTGAGTTTCTCGCGGAACGGTTCATTGCGCCAGCTCAGATTCGGCGCGTAATAGACGATCGACTGCGCCGCGTCGATGAATCCTGCGGCGGCGACCCCCACCCCGGCGATGTCGTGGCCTTCGCGCAGACGGGTCACCATGTCGACGACAGCGTCTTCGATCGCGGTGCTGTCAGCAGCCGGTGACGGCACACGGTCTTCGGCGACGATCTCACCGTCTACATCGACAACCGCACCGGCGATCTTCGTGCCACCGATATCGATCCCAATAGCGTGCACGCCTGAACCTCCACTGACTTTCTGACGAAATCTGATGTTTCCCACAAAAAACGTCGCGCGCGTACGGATTCCGTGTGAGGAAACCGCCGAGCGCGCTCCGACGATCCCGCCTCAGCACGGGTCCTCACTTTAGAGTAGAGGAAAGCCGTACCCGACCACGTATCGAAGGAGCTACTGTGGAATCCCACTCCGTTCCCGCTGTCGTCCCCGCAGACCCGGAAGCAAATGCCACGGATCTGCTGCTGGAACGTGTGAAGCTCACTCCCAATGAGCCGCTCTTCTCGGTTCCGGATGGCGACGGCTGGCGTGACCTCACGTCGTCAGAGTTCCTCACACGAGTCATCGCGCTCGCGAAGGGGCTCGCCGCCTCCGGGGTCAATCCTGGGGACAAGATCGGCTTCATGTGCAAGACCAGCTTCGAGTGGACGCTCGTCGACTTCGCGACCTGGTTCGCCGGCGCAACGCTCGTTCCCGTCTACGAGACCAGCTCGCCGTCACAGATCCACTGGATTCTGAGCGACTCCGGTGCGACGGCCATGATCGTCGAGACAGCAGAGCACTTCTCGCGATTCGATGAGGTGCACAGCGACCTGCCTGGCATCGGACCGGTCTGGCAGATACACCTGGGCGATCTCGACAAGCTCTCCGCGAGCGGAGCGGACATCACCGATGACGAGATCGAGGCACGTCGATCTCGTGCGGTCGGCTCTGACATGGCAACGCTCATCTACACCTCTGGCTCCATGGGCACTCCGAAGGGATGCGTACTGACGCATTCGAACTTCGTCGAGCTCTCGCGCAACTCCGCGGTCGCCCTCAAGGAGGTCGTCGAACCCGGAGCATCCACTCTTCTGTTCATCACGCTTGCACACGTGTTCGCGCGTTTCATCTCGGTGCTCGCCGTTCACGCCGGCGTGAAGGTCGGCCATCAGCCCGACACAAGCCGGCTGCTCGAGTCCCTCGGTTCGTTCAAACCGACCTTCCTGCTGGCAGTTCCTCGTGTCTTCGAAAAGGTCTACAACTCCGCTGAGCAGAAGGCAGAGTCCGGCGGCAAGGGCAAGATCTTCCGCAAGGCTGCGGAGACGGCGATCGAGTACAGCAAGGCGCTGGAGTCGGGCTCCGTGCCGTTCAAGCTCAAACTGAAGTTCCTTCTGTTCGACAAGCTCGTGTTCGCGAAGCTTCGCGCAGCCATGGGCGGAAACGTCAAGTACGCGGTCTCAGGGTCCGCACCGCTCGGCGCACGCCTTGGCCACTTCTTCCACGCGCTCGGTGTCACGATCCTCGAGGGTTACGGTCTCACGGAGACGACCGCGCCCGCGACGGTCAACCTGCCGAGCAACTCGAAGATCGGCACCGTCGGACCAGCGCTTCCCGGCATGAGCGTCAGAATCGCTGACGACGGGGAGATCCAGGTCAAGGGCATCGATGTCTTCAAGGAGTACTGGAACAACCCGGAGGCCACGGCGGACTCCTTCGAAGACGGCTGGTTCCGCACCGGCGACATCGGGAGCCTCGACGACGACGGCTTCCTGACGATCACCGGCCGCAAGAAGGAGATCATCGTCACCGCGGGCGGTAAGAACGTCGCTCCCGCCGTACTCGAGGACCCCGTCCGAGCGAACCCGATCGTCGGCCAGATCGTCGTCGTCGGCGATCAGAAACCGTTCATCGCGGCGCTCGTCACGCTCGACCCGGAGATGCTCCCGACGTGGTTGCAGAACAATGGCCAGGATGCCTCGATGTCTGTCTCCGAGGCGGCCAAGAACCCGGCGGTCATCGCCGAGGTACAGCGTGCCGTCGATCAGGCGAACACGCGAGTCTCACGCGCTGAGTCGATTCGGAAGTTCGAGATCCTCGATGTCGAGTTCACCGAGGCATCCGGCCACCTGACGCCGAAGCTCAGCATCAAGCGCAATGTCATCGTGAAGGACTTCGCCGAGGTGATCGATCGGATGTACAACGTGCCACAGCCCACTCAGGGACTTTCGCTCAAATAAGGCGAGCAAGGGCCACAAAAGCGGGATGCCGCGCCGAGACGTCTCGGCGCGGCATCCCGCTTCTTCATTCTCCCCAGATTGTCAGAACCAGGTCGATTCGCGAACCTGCTTCATCGCGGCACGACGTTCGTCTTTCTCGAGACGATCGAGATACAGGTAGCCGTCGAGGTGGTCGGTCTCGTGCTGAAGTGCCTGCGCGAGAACTCCCGTCCCCTCAACGGAGATCTCGTTGCCGTCGAGGTCGATGCCCGTCACGCGTGCCCACGGGTGCCGGGGCGTCGGATGCCATTGCTCGGGAACTGACAGGCATCCTTCATCGATAAGCTCCTTCTCACCACGCACCTCGGCGAGGACCGGGTTGATGACGTACCCGACTTCGCCATCGACGTTGTAGCTGAACGCGCGCAGGCCGACGCCGATCTGGTTCGCAGCGACTCCGGCGCGACCGGGCAGCTTCACCGAATCGAGCAGATCTGCGATGAGCCCGCGGACTCTGTCGTCAATGGTCGTGATCTCCTCGCAGCGAGCTTTCAGCACGGGGTCGCCGAAGAGGCGGATAGGACGTTCAGTCACTGGGGTTTCGCTTTCATTGATAGCTGGGGCGCTGAGTCGGCAGGCCTTCCACGACGGATGCCGCCAGCTCACGAGCCGCCCGACGGGTTGCCGGCTTCAGCCGCGTGAACGATATCGGCGCTCCTGAGGCCAGAGCAGGATCATACGGAAGGCGCACGACAGCCCGCACTCGCGACGAGAAATGGGCTTCGAGCTCGTCGAGCTTGATGAGCGGTGTCGATGCGCTGCGATTGTTGACGACGACGACCGCATTTCGAGCGAGTTCCTCGTAGCCGTTCGCCTCGAGCCATGAGATCGTCTCGGAGGTCATTCGGGCCTCGTCGACGCTCGTTCCTGACACGAGCACAACGCTGTCGGCGTGTTCCAGCGTCGCGCGCATGACCTCGTGCACCATGCCCGTGCCGCTGTCCGTCAGCACCATCGAGTAGTACTGCGAGGCGAGAGCCGCGACCGTGGTGTAGTCGGTGTCGTCGAAGGGCGCGTCTGCGGTCAGCTCGTTGGCAGACGCGAGGACGTCGAGACGCGTCTCGTCACGGGCGATCAGTGTCGAGAACTCCGTGTAGCCCGAGATATCGTCACGACGTCGAATAGCATCGCGGACCGTATAGTCCGTCGACCCTGAGACCCGATCGTGCAGCGAGCCGCGGTCAGGATTGGCATCGACCGCGATCACCCGATCGTCGCGAGCGTCGGCCAACGCCATCCCCAAGAGCACGGAGACCGTCGTCTTGCCGACGCCGCCCTTTCGAGTGAGCACGGGGACGAAGCGAGCGCTGCCCGCAAACGGCTTGGCGATGCGCAGTGTGAGATCTTTTTCGGCGCGTACCTTCTTGCTGTCACCGAGGTTGATCAGGTGCCCGCTCGCCTCGTAGAGAATACGACGGATGCCGCTCTCCGGGGCGCCCGTGCGGGAAGCCCGGTCATCGAGGAGACGTTCGGCCGTCAGCATCTGGTCGCTCTCAGCGCCCGCATTCGGCGCCCGTCGGGCGCTCACGCTCTGCGGTACAAGCTCACGCGACGCATCGCCTTCGTATGCGACGGGCCGGTGCGCCCCAGCGGGCGCTTCTGCGGCGTCCGCGCGCGTCTCACGTCTGTCATCTCGCCGGACCGGCGGCGTCGACGCGTGAGCGTCTCCGGCGCTCTCCGCTCTGCCATCGTTCGCTGAGGTCGAGGACCGCTTGGGCTCGTCGGATGTCGTGGGCGGCTGGACCCGCAGCGAACGAGGCGAAGTGAACCGAAGGGATGCTGCGCTCGCGGCTGCATCGACAGTCGCGGTTTCCTTCGATGCCGCGCCCGCTGAGGACTTCGATAGCGGCGTACCTTTCGTCGCCCGTGTCGCTGCGTCGCTCTTCGCAGTGTCGCTCGTGGCGGGATCGCTCTTCGCAGGGTCGCTCTTGCTCGATTCCCTCTTCACCGCGTCGCTCTTCGTCGAGGAGGATCGGCTGGCAGACGCATCCGCCTTGGGTCCCGCGTCAGGGCGGCGCGCGGCTGTGTCAGACTTCTTCGCCTTACCCTTCGCGCCCGCGGCTTTTGAGGAGAACGCGGCAGTATCTCCACTCGCAGCTGATCTCTTCGCGGGAGCTGCTCCAGAGGAAGACGCTCCTGCCGCTTCAGAGGGCACGGTCGGCGAGATCGTGTGCTCGGATGTTTCGGAGCTCGCACCGGCATCCTTCTTCTGCACCGGCTCCTGACGAGCCGTCGGCGGCACGGCCAGGTCGTCCTTGACGACATCCTCGTCATCGTCGATCTCGTCGTCCTCCATCGTCGGGATGGTGACGCTGACCGTCTGATTGCGAGTGCGCGGAGCGGCCTGGTCGACCCCGAAAGTGCGCTCGTCGGCCGATTGGTCGGCCGCCTCGAGTCCTTCCGACGGTTGAGACATGGTGGTGTTACTCCTTATATCTGGGCACGGTCACGCGAAAGAATCCGTGAACAGTGTAATGAACGTCGACGCACGCACCAGAGTGTCCGCTGGGTGTGGCCTAGCGGGGCGAGACGACGACGAGCAGATCATTCGACTCGACCTGCTGCGGCGAGGTGATGGCAGCTCGCTCGACGATCCCGCGCACAGGACTCGTGATTGCGGCCTCCATCTTCATCGCTTCGATCGATGCTACCGCCTGGCCGGCTTCGACCTCTTCGCCGGGCGCAACCTTCAGAGTGACGACCCCCGAGAACGGAGCGGCGACGTGACCAGGATTGCTCGCGTCGGCCTTTTCCGCCTGCACGGTCTCGACGTTCACAGATCGGTCACGGACGAACACAGGGCGCAGCTGTCCGTTGAGGATCGCCATGACGGTCCGCATCCCCTTCTCATCCGGCTCGCCGATCGCTTCAAGTCCGACGTACAGTCGCACGCCCTTCGCGATCTCGACGTAGGTTTCGCGCCCCTGCTCCAGTCCGTACAGGTAGTCGCCGGTCTCCAGAACGGAGAGATCGCCGAACAGCTCACGCATCTGCTCGAAGTGACTGGTCGGAGTCGGAAAGAGCAGCCGGTTCAGTGCCGAACGACGTTCAAGGCGCGTTCCAGCGAGCTGAGCCTCGTCGTCCTCCGACAGCGGTGTGACGCTGACATCGACGTTGCGGCCCCGCAGCACCTTGCTGCGGAACGGCTCAGGCCATCCGCCTGGAAGATCACCGAGCTCCCCCGCCATGAAACCGATCACAGAGTCGGGTACGTCGTATCGGTCTGGGTTCTCCGCGAAGTCCTCGGGATCGGCGCGCACCGCCGCGAGGTGGAGCGCAAGATCGCCGACGACCTTCGACGAGGGAGTGACCTTCGGCACGCGTCCGAGAATCTCATTAGCCGCGGCATACATGTCTTCGATGAGTTCGAAGTCATTCGCGAGCCCCAGGGCGATCGCCTGCTGTCGAAGGTTGGACAGCTGCCCTCCCGGAACTTCGTGCTTGTAGACCCGACCAGTCGGACCGGGCAGTCCCGATTCGAACGGACGGTAGAGATGCCGAACAGACTCCCAGTACGGCTCGAGGTTGGAGACGTTCTCGAGCGAAAGCCCGGTGTCGCGCTCCGTGTGTGCGAGCGCGGCGACAAGAGCCGATGCCGAGGGTTGGCTCGTCGTGCCTGACATCGGTGCGGATGCCGCGTCGACGGCGTCCGCGCCAGCCTGCGCGGCGGCGAGCAGCGTCGCAAGCTGGCCGCCTGCCGTGTCGTGCGTGTGCACGTGAACGGGCAGATCGAACCTCTCGCGGAGCGCCGAGACCAGTGTGGCCGCCGCCGCTGGACGGAGAAGGCCCGCCATGTCCTTGATCGCGAGGATGTGTGCGCCTGCCTCGACTATTTGGTCCGCGAGTCGCAGATAGTAGTCGAGGGTGTACAGCGTCTCCCCCGGATCGAGCAGGTTTCCGGTGTAGCAGAGCGCCACCTCGGCGACCGACGTGTCGGTTGCGAGGACGGAGTCGATCGCCGGACGCATCTGCTCGACATCGTTCAACGCGTCGAAAATGCGGAAGATGTCGACTCCCGACCGCGAGGCCTCGTGAACGAAGGCATCTGTGACGCGCGTCGGATACGGCGTGTAGCCGACCGTGTTCCTGCCGCGAAGAAGCATCTGAATGGCGACGTTCGGCAGCGCGTCTCTCAGCTGTTCGAGTCGCTCCCACGGATCTTCGCCGAGGAAGCGCAGAGCGACATCGTACGTGGCTCCTCCCCAAGCCTCCACGGAGAGCAGCTCCGGAGTCAGCCGGGCGACGTGGGGGGCCACGCGGAGCAGCTCCTTCGTTCTCACCCGAGTGGCCAAGAGAGACTGGTGCGCGTCGCGGAACGTGGTGTCTGTCACGGCCAGCGGCCGCTGAGCGCGCAGCTGGGCTGCGAACTCACGCGGTCCGAGCTCCTGCAGTCGCTGTCTCGATCCGGCGGGCACTTCCGCCTCCAGGTCGATCGTCGGCAGCTTCTCCGCGGGGTTGACGCCCGCAGGACGGGGCCCGTGCGGCTGGTTCACCGTGACGTCCGCGAGCCAGTTCATGATCTTCGTGCCGCGGTCTTTGGAGACTCGACCCTGCAGCAGTTCGGGCCGCTCCTCAATGAAGGACGTGCTCAGGTCGCCCTCGAGGAAAGCAGGGTCGTCGAGAACCCCCTGGATGAAAGGGATGTTCGTCGCGACGCCGCGAATTCGGAACTCAGCCAGTCCTCGTCGGGCGCGTGCGACCGCGGTGGAGAAGTCTCGCCCGCGGCAGGTCATCTTCGCCAGCATTGAGTCGAAGTGCGGGCTGATCTGAGCCCCGGGGTTGATCGTGCCTCCGTCAAGACGGATGCCGCTGCCGCCCGGTGACCGATACGTGGTGATCTTGCCTGTGTCAGGGCGGAATCCCTGAGTCGGGTCTTCTGTCGTGATGCGGCACTGGAGCGCTGCACCGTGAAGGGCGATGTTCTCCTGCGTCAGACCGAGCTCAGCGAGCGTCGCGCCCGCGGCGATGCGCATCTGCGCCTGGACGAGATCCACGTCTGTGACCTCCTCGGTCACCGTGTGCTCCACTTGGATTCGCGGATTCATCTCGATGAAAACGTGCTCCCCCGCGCGATCCCCCGCTGTGTCGACCAGGAATTCGACGGTGCCAGCGTTGACGTAGCCGATCGAGCGCGCGAAAGCGACGGCATCCCTGTACAGACTCTGCCGCAGCTCATCGGAGATGTTCGGAGCCGGTGCGATCTCGACGACCTTCTGGTTCCGCCTCTGGACCGAGCAGTCCCTTTCGAACAGGTGGATCGTCTCCCCTGTGCTGTCGGCCAAGATCTGAACCTCGATATGCCGCGGACGCAGAACCGCCTGCTCGAGGAACATGCGCGGGTCGCCGAAGGCGCTGTCTGCCTCACGCATCGCCTCAGCGAGAGCTGCAGCCAACTCCTCCCTGCTGTTCACCCGTCGCATGCCGCGCCCGCCTCCGCCGGCGACGGCCTTCGCGAAGAGCGGAAAGCCCACTGAGCCGGACTGCTCGAGGAGAAAGTCCACGTCATCGGACGCCGGTGACGATCGCAGCACCGGAACTCCAGCGGAGATCGCATGCTCTTTCGCGGTGACCTTATTTCCTGCCATCTCGAGCACTGATGTGCGCGGCCCGATGAATGTGATTCCGGCAGCTTCTGCTTTCGCGGCGAGCTCCGGGTTCTCTGAGAGGAACCCGTATCCCGGATAGATCGCATCCGCGCCGGACTCTCGAGCCACCCGAATGATCTCATCGACGTCAAGATAAGCGCGAACAGGATGCCCCGGCTCACCGATCTCGTATGCTTCGTCCGCCTTGAGACGGTGCAGCGAGTTCCTGTCCTCGAAGGGGAACACTGCCACGGTCTGCGCACCGAGCTCATATGCCGCTCTGAAAGCCCGGATCGCAATCTCACCGCGGTTGGCAACGAGAATCTTGGTGAACATGTGCTGTCCTCTCCGGCCACGTACCGCTCAGCCAACATTTAGGTTCTGCAACCTTAGTAACGGTAACGTATTGATCGTGCACGTATTAAGCGTCAGCAGCCTCAAGGGCGGTGTAGGAAAGACCACGGTCAGCCTCGGTCTCGCATCAGCGGCATTCGCCCGTGGCGTCCGTACCCTCGTGGTCGACCTCGACCCGCAGTCTGACGTGTCCACTGGGCTGGACATCTCGCTGTCCGGCCGGCTTAACATCGCCGATGTTCTCGCCTCTCCGAAAGAGAAGACCGTTCGTCAGGCGATCGCCCCGTCGGGTTGGACGACGACGCACGCTGGCAAGATCGACGTTCTCGTCGGCAGCCCCTCGGCCATCAACTTCGACGGCCCGCACCCGTCCATCCGCGACATCTGGAAGCTTGAGGAAGCACTCGCCTATCTCGAGAACGAATATGACCTCGTGCTCATCGACTGCGCGCCGTCTCTCAACGCCCTGACGCGAACCGCCTGGGCGGCAAGCGACCGCGTGAGCGTCGTGACAGAGCCAGGGCTCTTCTCCGTCGCTGCAGCAGATCGCGCTCTCCGCGCGATCGAGGAGATCCGCCGCGGTCTCTCCCCTCGACTCCAGCCCCTCGGAATCATCGTCAATCGCGTGCGCAACCAGTCGCTCGAGCACCAGTTCCGCATCAAGGAGCTTCGCGACATGTTCGGCCCACTCGTCTTGAACCCGCAGCTTCCCGAGCGCACTTCGCTCCAGCAGGCACAGGGTGCGGCTAAACCGCTGCACATCTGGCCGGGTGAGAGCGCGCAGGAGCTCGCGCAGAACTTCGATCAGCTGCTCGATCGCGTCATGCGCACCGGCCGCATCGGCGAGTACGCAGAGCTCAGCGCGCGAGCGAATCAGGAAGCCCTCGACGGGCCTCAGTAAGACCGCTCTCGGCGTTCATGGCCACCGGCTATTCACGTCTGGTCGGTCGCTAGGCGGTTCACCTCGCGTGGGCACGCAACGCCGCCCTCGTTGCCCACAATCATGGGCAACGAATGGTTTATGGTTCCCCGCCGGGTAAACGACCCTCAGGCGGTCTTTGCGGCGCGGCGCGCAGCCAGTTCGTCCATGGGGTCCGGCGCCTGCGGGTCGAAGTCGACGAGCGTCGTCTCAACCTCTCGCAGAACCTTTCCGACAGCGATGCCGAACACACCCTGCCCGCGGCTGACGAGGTCGATGACTTCGTCGTTCGACGTGCACAAGTACACGCTCGCACCATCGCTCATGAGCGTCGTCTGTGCAAGATCGTGAACCCCTGCCTCATGCAGCTGGTTCACAGCGGTCCGGATCTGCTGAAGTGAGATGCCGGTATCGAGCAGACGCTTGACGAGTTTCAGGACGAGAATGTCACGGAAGCCGTACAGCCGTTGAGTTCCAGAGCCTGATGCTCCCCGCACGGTCGGCTCGACGAGCCCGGTGCGCGCCCAGTAATCGAGCTGACGGTAGCTGATGCCCGCCGCACGAGCGGCGACCGCACCGCGGTAACCGGCGTCCGCGTCAAGATCAGGCAGCCCGTCGGTGAAAAGAAGGCCAAGGTCATAGCGAGCGTTGTCGTCGCGGCTGAGTTCGCTCATCGTTCTCCCTTGTTCCTTCATCATCCGAAGCTGCTCGTAGCCTCTACGCTATCGACTCCTTGACGAGAAGTGGCCGACATTCGCTCCAACGATTCGGCGTGTCGGTTGTCTCGAACGTCCTGCGCTTCACAAGACAGTCTAAGCCTCGGGGATGATTCGGCCTAGTGCCGACCGCACAAGGCAGGTTCTCACCGTCTCGAGGTTGGATGCGACATCGCCGGCGAGCTCCGCGGCACGTGCGCGGCTTGCGGCATCCTTGCGGCGTGACATCGGGAGGACAGCCCCCTCGATGAGGTCGAGTTCACGCGCTGCCGCGGTTCGGAACCCCCGAAGGTGCCGCGGCTCGATTCCGCTCTTCTGAAGTACAGCCAACGCTGTGAGCATCGTCAGCGCTTCTTCACCGAAGAACTCTCCAGGGCGGATGAGCGATGCACTGATCGCATCAGCCAGAAGAGTACGCGACGCCTGTGCCTCACGAATCAGCTCATCGCGTTTGAAACGACGCCCGCCCGGAAGGATCGTCGGCGCCGGCGCACCGTCTGGGAGCCCGGGAAAGCTCGGCGACGTGCCGGCGTCGAGATCAGCCAGATACGACCGGATCACTTTCAAAGGAAGGTAGTGGTCGCGTTGCATCGAAAGGATGAGACGAAGCCTTTCGACGTCCGCCATCGAAAACTTGCGGTAGCCACTCGTCGTGCGAGCAGGCGAAACGAGCCCCTGCTCTTCAAGAAACCGCAGTTTCGAGCTCGACAGATCGGGAAAGTCAGCGCGCAAGCGAGCGAGAACCTGACCAATGTTCAGGAGCGAGGACTCACTCGACGCTTTCTTCGCAGCGCCGGCAGCCACTTAGTGTCCCGATGACTGGCGAAGATCGCGGCGCGACGCGTAGAACGTCAGCCGGTACTTTCCGATCTGAACCTCAGCGCCGTCTGACAGCGAAGCGGAGTCGATTCGGACTCCATCGAAGAAGGTTCCGTTGAGCGAGTGCAGGTCGACGATCTCGAATGTGCTTCCGCTCCTGCGGAACTCCGCATGACGGCGAGAGACGGTCACGTCATCGAGGAAGATGTCAGCCTCTGGGTGACGCCCGACCGTCGTGAGGTCGGAATCGAGAAGGAAACGAGCCCCCGAATTGGGGCCGCGTCGGACCACGAGCAGCGCAGAGCCAGATGGCAGCGCGGCGATCGCTTCCTGCTCCTCTCGGGAGACCGAAGCGTCCAGACCGGCAAGCGCCTTGCTGAAGTCCTCCCCATAACCGACAGTCGTGTCGTTGAGGCCCCCACCAGAGTGCTCATCCGGTGTGGAACCGCGTCTGATCGCGCCTGTCACAGGGTAGTTTTCGTCGGGTTGTGGCACCGTGCTCCTCCTCACACATCCAGGCTATCTGATGAATCAGGGCCTGGCACCCGTCGCTGCCGAATCATGCGTCGGGTTTGAATAATGTAGATGATTCCAGCGGCCCAGTACAGTGCAGCCCCCGCGATCGAGATCACGAGGCCGATCGGGAGGATGACCCCGCTGGCATCCGGCAGAGCACCGGAGAGCATCACCAGGGGCAGGCCGATGAAGAGCGCAGCCGTCGCGGCTTTCCCGGTCTTCACGACGGGAAGCGCGCCGAAACCGTGCCTCGCGAGAACGCCGCCGAGGATCAGCAGCATGACGTCGCGGGCGATGATGAGTCCGACCAGCCAGAGCGGGATGAGATCGCGCCACCCGAGGCCAAGCAGGGCTGCGACGATGTAGAGCCGGTCAGCGGCTGGATCCAGTATCTGCCCGAGCCGTGTCACCTGATCGAGACGGCGCGCCAGGAAGCCATCGAGGAAGTCTGTCAGGCCTGAGACAGCGAGCACAACGAGAGCGGCGAGGTCGTTTCCCTCGACAAGCAGCACGAGAAACACCGGTACGAGAGCGAGCCGAAGAAAGCTCAGAACGTTCGGCACCGTGACGATGCGATCGCTGACTTCGTGATCCGAACGGCTTCCCACGGTGCAAGTCTACTGAGTCGAGATGCCACTCCCCTGAACGAGGGCCACTGTCGATTCGGGGAATCGCGTGGCGGGAGCATACCCTATAACGCATGACCCGATGGCTCGACTCCCTACGCTCGCGATCACGTCGCTGGAAGATCGCTGCTGTCGTCGCGGGTGTCACTGCGACAGCATCCGTCGGCGCTGTTCTGCTGACAGCTCTCCTCCCGAGTGAATCTACGCCGGTCACGATCGCACAGCAGGACCCGAGAGAGGGCGGAACGAAGGTTCTCGCTTCGCTTCCGTTCGAGGACGCCTGGGATCGCATCGAGGCATCCAACCGTCCCTTCGTCGCCGCCGTCGCCGGCGACTCGACTGGGAATGCTCCTGGGGAATGGGTCGATCTCGCATTCCGACAGCTCGCCGTCTCAACCGATCGACCACTGACGATCCACTTCTGGAATCCTGACATCGAGGAATACGACATCGTCGCAGAAGCGAATTCCGATGCTCGGAACGCTCCTCTCATCGTCTGGAACGGTTCTGCGTCCGGCCGCACCGCCGCCTACTCCTTAGAGCACATCGACGCGCTCTTTCCCAAGCAGCCCGACGTGATGATCCTCAACCACGGTCTCAATAACGTGCGAAACCCTGCCACAGTCGGCGCCGAGTTCTCCGCATTCGTCTCGGCGGTTGAGGACCGCTGGACAGCGAACGTCGGCTATGCAGTGGTGCTGGAGAACCCTCGCTTCGACAAGTGGGAGGCTGCTTTCCAGGATGTCGTCGCGAACATCGAAGCCTGGGCAAAGCCGCTGTCGAACGTGCTCGTGATCGATGTTCACAATGCCTATCTCGATGATGAGGACGTCAGCAGCCTGTTGTTCGACGATCATCTCCATCCGAACAGCGAGGGATCCAGCGTGACGGCTCGAACGGTTCTCGACGCGATATCCGCGGCGGTCGCCTAGTCTGATGGCGGCAGACGGTCCAACCGCCCCAGTCCGTGTGGACAGCTGGCTCTGGGCGGTACGACTCGCGAAGACCCGCTCCGAGGCAACGGCCGCCTGCAAGGGCGGCCACGTGCGCCTCAACGGTGACCGTGTGAAGCCCGCTCAGCGTGTACGCACGGGCGATGAGGTTCGTGTCCGGCGAAGCGGGCGAGAGCACATCGTCATCGTGCAGCGGACGATCGTCAAGCGGGTCTCGGCTGCGGTCGCGGCGGAATGTCTCATCGACAAGACACCGCCGCCGCCGGCCAAAACGGAGAGACCCGCGGCTGTCATCCGCGAGCGAGGCGCCGGGCGGCCCACGAAACGTGATCGACGTGCAATTGATCGTTTGCGCGGCCGAGGCTGACCTTGGCCTGTTGCTTTCCTCAGACTGAGGCGCTGGAGATCGCCTGAGCGACTGCCTCGCCCGCGAAGACAGCGGCTTCGTCCAGCGAATCGCCGACGAGCAGTCGCGCGACGACTGTCGCAGCGAAGATGTCACCCGCACCTTTCGCCCGCGATTCGATTCGGATGTTGCTCAGTTCGGAGGTTCCGGATGCCTCGACGACAACGTTGCCGACGTGATGAGCGTCGGAGAACGCGCTGGTGACGATGACCCAGCCGTCCGGTGCGCGAAGCGTCTCCGCGCGCTGCCGGATCAACTCCACATCGGACACCTCGCCCCCACTGAGGAGCTCCAGTTCGAATCGGTTCGGGGTCAGCCCAGACGCCAGGGGAACAAGATGCTCGGCATAGGCATCCGCGACCGCAGGATCGGTGTAGAGCCCCACATCGTCATCGCCCATCGCCGGGTCGACGATCATTCGAACATCCGGGGCGACGTCACGCAGCCTCTCGAACCACGCCGCGATGATTTGCGCCTGCTGCGGACTTGCGAGATATCCCACGAGC
Source organism: Paramicrobacterium salitolerans (assembly GCF_051513965.1). Classification (GTDB taxonomy): domain Bacteria; phylum Actinomycetota; class Actinomycetes; order Actinomycetales; family Microbacteriaceae; genus Paramicrobacterium. Next base: position 1,222,006 of record NZ_CP195847.1, on the reverse strand, counting down.
ACGTACCTGGCTGACAGCACAGCCTCGAGGTCGACGAGGTCCTGGAGGATGCCGGAGAACCATTCGTCGGGAATCGCCCCTCCGTGCACAGTCGGATAATGCGGCAGGGTTCCGAGCAGAACCGTCGGAATCTGCACGCAGCGGTGGCCGGCTTCCGTGAGCACGCGCGATGTTGCTGTGTTGCCCACTGCGCCGTATGCCACCTGCGAGCTGATGACAACGACATCCACGGGTCGGGTGTCCATCTCCCACCCACTGGTCAGTGCGGTGACATCGGAGGTCATGCGTCGGTGCCATCCGTGGGGTTCGGCCAGTAGTAGCTGTCCGGGACGCTGCGAGAGCCGAAGATCGCCTGGCCGACGCGAACCGTGGTCGCGCCTTCCTCCACCGCGGCCTCATAGTCGCCGGACATGCCCATTGAGAGCTTCTCCGGGCGCAGCCCTCCCGGTGCCAGATCGCACACGCGATCACGCAGGGACCGCAATGTCTGGAAGCATGAGCGAACTCGCTCCTCATCCGAGCTGAAGATGGCGAGGGTCATGAAACCCACGACGTTGAGGCGATCGAACGCCGGCAGCTGGGCGACGAAGCCGTCCACAGCATCCGGGTCAAGTCCGAACTTGCTCTCCTCGGCGGACGTGTTGACCTGCACGTAGACATCGAGCGTGCGGTCCTCGATCTCAAGTCGCCGCTGAAGCGCCTCTGCCGCTTTGAGCCGATCGAGGGCGTGGAACTCGCTCGCAAACCGGGCGACGAATTTGGCTTTGTTCGTCTGCAGATGGCCGATCACAGCCCACCGGAGGTCAGGGATATCTGCGAGGTTCTCGGACTTGCGCAGGGCCTCCTGGACCTTGTTCTCACCGAGGAACGTCGCTCCTGCCTTGATCGCGAGACGCAGCCGTTCCTCTGGCACCGTCTTGCTCACCGGCAGGAGCCGAACATCCTCCGGATCGCGCCCAGCGCGTCGCGCCGCAGCATCGATCCGCTGACGGACGTCTCGGATGTTCTCAGCGAACTGCTCGGTAGTCTCTGCCGTCGGATACGCCGGCGCTGTGACCTCCGCATCATCACTCACGGATCGCACTCACTTTCGTCGCAATGGCTGCGGATCGTTCTCTGTGCCCCCGGCAGGATTCGAACCTGCGACCAAGAGATTAGAAGGCTCCTGCTCTATCCCCTGAGCTACGGAGGCGGACACTCACAGGATAACGCAGATGGAGGCGAGCGTGAATCCGCACGGGCCTGGTGCGGCGAGAAGGAACGAGGCCCGTATCCGAGCTGACATTCATCAACTCGCACACGGGCCTCGCCCATCTTGGGGTGAGTAACGGGGCTTGAACCCGCGACCTCCTGGACCACAACCAGGCGCTCTACCAGCTGAGCTATACCCACCATGCGCGGTTGTTCGCACGGGAAGCGAACAACAGCAACCACACGATTGTATTACACCTTCGGAGTGGTTTGCGACTTGACGGCATCCGCGGCCTGTCGCGCCTCATCGGAGCTCGGCCCGGGCTGCTCCACGAACACGATCGACCGGTAGTACTGCAGTTCTCTGATCGACTCGAGGATGTCTGCCAGAGCGCGGTGACCGCCGTCTTTCTCGGGAGCGTTGTAGTACGCACGCGGGTACCAGCGCTTGGCGAGCTCCTTGATCGAGGAGACGTCTACGTTGCGGTAGTGCAGGTGCGCGTCGAGTCTCGGCATGTACTTGGCGAGGAATGCCCGATCGGTTCCGATCGTATTGCCGGCGAGAGGTGCCTTCCGCTCGTCGGGAACATGCTTCTTCACGTATTCGAGCACACGCTCTTCGGCTTCTCTAACGCTGAGCCCGGCGGGGATCTCGTCGATCAGCCCCGACGTACGATGCATCGTCGTGACGAACTCGTTCATGTGCTCCAGAGCGGAGCTGCTCGGCTTGATGACGAGGTCGAGGCCCTCGTCGACGATGTTCAGTTCGAAGTCAGTGATGACGACGGCCACCTCGACCAGTTCATCGACGGAAACGTCCAGCCCCGTCATCTCACAGTCGATCCATACCAGCCGGTCGTTGTGCGTGCTCATACCTCCCATGTTATCCGCGCCTCCGACACTCGCCCTCACCGCCTAGGCTGGAGTGGCCGGCACAGGTGGAGGTGGCGATGATCGAGATGGATGCCGATGCGTTCGAGGAACTCGTGAGCGATGAGTTCGATCGGCTTCCGGACGACATGCTCTCCGGCTTAGACAACGTGGCGATCTTCATCGAAGACCTTCCCGAAGACGGCTCGATGAATCTGCTCGGCCTCTATCACGGGATCGCCCTCACTGAGCGCGGACAGTACGGATTCGGCGAACTGCCTGACACCATCAGCATCTACCGCATTCCACTACTTTCCATCGTCGATTCGCTCGAACAGCTCCGCGAGCAGGTGCACATCACTCTCGTTCACGAGATCGCCCATTTTTACGGCATCGATGACGACGAGTTGCATCGTCTCGGGTGGGCCTGACCGATCGAGTGCGGCCGCGCCACTAACCTCGAAGAGGAAGAGATTCGGGAGGCCGCAATGGGGTTTGGACGCGCGATCGGCATTGCCGCGGGCACGGTCGTGATCCTGGCTGTCGGCCTCTACGGGCCGGCGGCGCTCCTTGCCCCGCTTCCGCACGCCGAGATGACGGCGACGAAGGTGGAACGCGATTCGAACGGTACGCCTCCGGTCCTTCCCGAAGCCGGCGCCAGCGCCCTGACGGAGAGCGCAGACGGGCCGGTCATGGTCACGGCGGGCGAGAGCGAGCAGCTTCCTATGGCGGGCATCGCAAAGGTGCTCACGGCCCTCGTGGTTCTCGATGAGAAGCCGATGGATGCCGATGAAGACGGTGAGCTCGTTCCGATCACGTCCGAAGACTTCCTGATCTATAACGACTACCGGGATGCCGGTGCTCGGGTTGTGACTGTCTACACCGACGACACGTGGACGCAGCGCGATGTGCTGCAGGCGATGCTTCAGGGCTCCAGCAACAACCACGCAGACACTCTTGCGGCGTGGGCTTTCGGCTCAGTTGATGAGTACGTTGCGGCCGCAAACGATTGGCTCGCCGAGCACGATCTTTCCGAGACGTCCGTCGTCGATGCCACAGGGCTCTCGCCGGACGACGTCTCGACGGCATCCGACCTCGCCCGTCTCGCCGCTCTCGCCATGGATAACCCGGTGATCCCCTCGATTCTCGACGACCCGGTCGATGGGATCGCAGAAGAGCGCGGCGTCGAGAACACCACGCAGTACATGGAGGATCGCGGTGTCACAGGCATTTCTCGCAGCTATACGGATGCCGCGGGAATCTGTCTCCTGTTCGCCGCGACGATCACGGTCGACGACGCGTCCTACACGTTCTACGGTTCGATGATCCGTCAGCCCGACTGGGACTCCCTGGACTCCGCGATGTCCGCCCTGATGGACAACGCCGAAGCCGGCGTCACGTCGGGGCAGGTTCTCGAGCCAGGCACCGTGGTCGCGGAATTCTCGACGCTATGGGGAGAGCAGTCACAGGGCGTGATCGGTTCCTCCACGCCGTCAGTGCGGTGGGTCGCGGCGGCCCCGAAGGTGTCAGTCTCGAGCGATGAGTTCTCCGTGGGGGCTGCGGGGGACATCGTTGGGCGCGCGTCCGTCTCCGAGGGCGCCAGCGTGACAGACATCCCGGTGAAACTCGATCAGTCGATCTACGCGCCTGATGTGTTCTGGCGGCTCACGCACCCTCTCGAGCTGATCCCCCTGATGTGGGACCAACTTCTCGGCCACTGACCTCGTCAGCTGCGAGAACGAGATCAGCAGATGACACCGGGTTCTCGCGTTCGATGAATGCACGCACCTGATCGCTCCACATCTCCCAGTGATCATCGAACGCGCCGTCGTCTCGCCGGAGAGCGCGCTCCTTCCGCGTCTCCGGTGCGCCATCGATCCACACGCGCAGATCAGCGAGCACTGCGTTCTCGCGTGTCAACACTCCGCATCCTTCGATGAGAAGCGCCGCGTCAGACCGAACAGCGTGCCATTCCGCACGTTCTCCGCGATGCCAGTCGTACCGCTGCCATCGCCCCTCAGCTCCGCGTACTCGCGGCTCGAGAATGTTCTGCTGGACGTAGACGCCCGCCTCGTCGAGACCGGACCAGCCCGAATACAGGTCGTCGAGCCGCACGATAGCGAGCGTCCCCTCGGGCCAGAGTTCCGCAACGACGTCTGCCGTCGAGGTCTTCCCCGCACCCGAGGGGCCGTCGAGCAGAATGACGGGATGCCGCGAGGCACTCTCCCCCGCGGCACGCACGATCTCGCGCGCGTTCGCCGTCACCTGAGACAGAGGCTCACGCAAGGATGAAGCTCCAGGTTCCGGCGAGCACCGCTCCCGTTACCGCGGCTCCCGCGATGAGCGCGCCGACCGCGATGAGCGCGAGCTCGGGCCCGCCGAAACGCGAATCGCGCGCCCATGTGCGCTTCGACGAACCGCCGAATCCCTTCGCCTCCATGGCCGTCGCGAGCTTGCTCCCCCGGCGCACCGCGAGCACCAGCAGGGCGAACGCCTGCGACCCGAAGCGTCGAATCGCTCCCGTATCGGCGACTCCGCGCGCGCGTCGAGCTTGGCCCATCGCTCGCCAGTCATCAATGAAGAGCCCGATCATCCGCATCCCGGCGAGACCGCCGAACACAAACCGCGAGGGCAGTCGCAGCACCTGAGAGAGCCCGTCGGCAAGCTCGGTCGGGTCGGTCGTCGCCATCAGGACGACGCCGGGGATGCCGATCGCGAGCACGCGCAACATGATGGCGAGGCCGAGCAGCAGCGACCCTTCCGTGATGGAGACGAAGCCGAACACGAACAGCTGCTGACCGGAGTCTTCGCCGTACAGCACGGTCGTGAGCGCGGCGAACGGTGAGGCGATCCACACCGGTGCCGTCCGAATCCAGAAGGATCGGGCGCTGAGCCCGGCGAACGACACCAGCCCGAGAGTCAGAGCCAAAGCGATGGATGCCGAGACCACGTCGACCGACAGAATCAGAGTGATGCTGATCGTCATGGCGGCGATCAGCTTCGCAGCCGGGTTGATGCGGGCTACCGCAGAGGGAGCGATCTCAGGGGTGATCGCCGTCATCGCAGGACCTCCTGCTGCTGACCCAACGCCACGGTCTCGTCGGCCAGGGCATCGATGAGAGCCCGGTCGTGCGTCACGACCGTTGCGCTTGCACCGCCTGTGACGAGGCCCTGAAGGAGGAGCGTGAGCTCTCGCCACGTATTGGCATCTTGCCCGAACGTCGGTTCATCGAGGACGAGCATGCGCGGACGCGTGGCGAGGATCGTGGCAACCGACAGTCGCCGCTTCTCACCTCCAGAGAGGGTGAACGGGTTTGCGTCGGCGACGTGCTCCAGACGAAGTCGCTGAAGAAGCTCGTCGACGCGCTGTTCGATCTCTGTCTGGCTCAGGCCAAGTGCGCGCGGACCGACTTCGAGCTCCCGGCGAACCTGCGCCGTCAGGAACTGGTGCTCGGGGTGCTGGAAGACGGTGCCGATACGCGTCAGCAGCTGGCGCGACTTCCATCGAGCAGGATGCGGCCCGATGCCGCTCGCGAGCGCTGACGTCGCTCGAAGCTCACCATCGACCGGCTTCAGCAGGCCGGCGACGGTGAGCGCGAGCGTGCTCTTGCCCGCTCCGTTCGGACCGACGATCGCAGTGGCCGTTCCCGCATGGAGCGTCAGGTCGAGGCCCGAGGCCGCGATGACTGCTTCCTTCTGCGCGAACGGGGTTCTCCCGACCGCCAGGGCACGAGCGTCCAGAAGGGCGTCTCCGGGAACCCGGACACCCGCATTCGGAACGTGCGGTGGATGCTGCGGAATCCAGATCCCTCGAGCGGCGAGGCTGGCCCCTTCTTCGCTGAGCACGGAGCCGCTTGGGCCGTCGGCGAGCACGCCCCCCTCGGGATCGAGAACCACAGCACGTGTGACGACGTCCTGCCAGACAGCCACACGGTGCTCCACGACGACGAGTGTCATCCCGCTGTCGCGGGCGACGCGGTCCACAACATCGCGAACTTCGTGGACCCCCTCGGGGTCGAGGTTCGCTGTCGGCTCATCGAGGAGCAGCAGACGTGGACGCATCGCGAGAACACCGGCGAGAACGAGACGCTGCACCTGCCCGCCAGAGAGGCGGGAGGTGGGATGGTCGAGCGGCACGTCGAGCCCGACGGCATCCAGCGCCCATCGCACGCGCCGCCAGATCTCGTCACGCTCGATGCCGAGGTTCTCGCAGCCGAACGCCACGTCATCACCAACGCGAGCCATGACGACCTGGCTGTCCGGGTCCTGCAGCACAAGGCCGACCACACCGCGGTTCTCACTCGGCCCTCTGCCATCGACAGTGATCTCGCCGCGCTGGTCGCCTTCCTCGTCGCCTCCCAGGACTCCAGCCAGGGCGTGGAGCACAGTCGATTTCCCCGCACCGGAGGCACCGAGGAGCAGGACTCGCTCCCCCGGAGCGATATCGAGATCGAGTTCGGAGACTGCGGGTCTGGAACGGCCGGCGTGCGTCCATCCCCACCCGCGGATCGAGATGTGAGCGCCACGCATCAGGACACTCTCCCCCGCGCTTCTCGGCCCGCTGCGAAGCGCGTCAGAGCGCCGGCGGAAGCCAGCCCCCGCATCGCCGCCCATGAGAGCAGACCGGCGATCACGACGCCGGAGATTGCAGCGCTGACGTAGTAGACGGCCTTGAAAGCGGGGTCCAGCACCGCGTAATCCGTGAAGGTCGTGTCGAGGAACGCCATGGCGATTCCTGCGCCGAGTCCCGAGAGCAGCGCGACGTAAATGCGGTAGTTCGAGTAGAGGAAGATCGCGAACACGATCTCGGCGCCGAGCCCCTGCACGAGGCCCCAGATGACCGTGGAGAAGCCCCAGTGGCTTCCGATGAAGGCTTCCACTGTCGCAGCGACCAACTCTGCGTAGAGCGCAGCGCCCGGCTTGCGGACGATGAGTCCGCCCAGAACGCCTGCGAAGAGCCACCCGCCGCCGAGCAGAGCGCTCAGCCCCGGCGTGACCGCCAGCGGAAGGCTGAGTGGCCCATAGGCGAAGTTCCAGAAGAGGAAGACGACTCCCGCCGCCACTCCGATGATGCTCGCAACGACGATGTCGACGACGCGCCAGCGGAGGCTGCGTCTCACCGTCTTCGGGCTCGCTGAATTGACTGTCTGCACTTTCGTGCCCCTTTCGTTGTGTGAACTGGGCACGGGTATTGAGAATGTCACTCCCTGCGCTGGCATGACCCAGATCAGGTTCGACGGTCGAAAGTTGAGAACTTTCCTCTCAGCCCGGCTCACCGGACTCCCGTGTTAACCGACAGTGTACCTGAGTGCGGATTACTTCTTCAGGGCCTTGATGATGACCTTCATCGCCTGTCCGAACGCGCACAGGAATGGGATACCGACCGCGAGCAGGGCCACGACGTTGGGTTCGAAGCGAACCCCGTCGGAAGACCGAATGTACGCGCCGACGGGAACGCTCATGCCGCCACCGCCGCCTCCGGAACCACCGGCCCGGTTATCGCCCTTCACGTCGCTCGAGGCGTCGCCTTCCCCAGCACCGAAGCCGAACGTCGCGAGCGCGACCGGCACAATCTTGATGCCGTCGACGTCGGTGACTTCTCCGTACACTGTCGAGACGCCGACAGACTTGAACTTGTCTGCGAGATCCATCGCTACGTTTGCCATGACCTAACGCTACCCCGCCTGCTCGATCCTGGACAGGCTATGGAGCATTCTCACTGTCAGAGTGTCCGGGTTCGCGCGTCCCACCCGCAGTCCCCAGCCGAGGCGCAAGCAGCGACGCTGCCGTGACGGCATCCGTACCGAATCGCTTTCGCAGCGCGTCGACTGTGCTCTCAGCCTCACGCCACTCCTCGTCAGGATCCCAGAGACCCATCATCGCACCTCCGTCCGACAGAGACTCTGCACGGACCCCGATCAGACGGACGGGGCGGCCTCGAGATCCGACACCGCGCAGCAACTCGGAACTCGACTCGTAGATGCGTCGCGCAACACTGCTCGGCTCGGGCAGCCGCCGCGACCGAGTGAGTGTCGTGAAGTCCGCGTACCGGAGCTTCACTGCGACGCCACCGGCCATCACCTGTGCGCTGCGCAGACGACTGGCGACGCGGTCGCTCAGCCGCAGCAGCTCGCGCTCCAACTGCGCGTAGTCAGTGACGTCTTCGTGGAAGGTCACCTCGTGCCCGATGCTCTTCTCAATCCGCTCGGTCTGAACCGCGCGCGGGTCACGACCGTTCGACAGATCGTGCAGCCTCGCCGCCATCGCATCTCCGACCGCCGAGCGAAGTGCGCTGATCGGTGTCTCCGCAATGTCGGCGACCGTCCGCAATCCGAGACGCGTGAGGGCCTCCTCCGTCTTGCCACCGACACCCCAGAGAGCACGGATCGACAGCGGGTGCAGGAATGTCTGCGTCTCAGCGACCGGAACGACGAGCAGACCGTCGGGTTTGGCCATTCCGGATGCCAGTTTGGCGACGAACTTCGTTCCTGCAGCCCCGACTGAGCAGGTCAGGCCCGTTTCATCGACCACGCGTCGGCGCAGGTGGCGGGCAATCTGCGCCGGGCTGCCGAGCAGACGCCCAGCACCGCTGACATCGAGAAAGGCCTCGTCGATGCTGAGCCGCTCGACCTTCGGCGTGACAGTATCGAAGATCGCCATCACACGTTCGGAGTACTCCCGGTACAGCTGATGTCGCGGGGGAAGCACGATCGCTCGCGGACACAGCTGCAGCGCGCGCGCCATCGGCATCGCCGACCCAACTCCGTATGCCCGCGCCTCATACGTTGCCGTGGTGACGACGGACCGCCCATCTCGATTGCCGACGATCACGGGCTTGCCTCGGAGCTCCGGATGATCGAGGAGCTCGACCGAGGCGAAGAACGCATCGAGATCGACGTGCAGAATGCTGGCACCCGCGTCATCGATGTGGTCGGCTGAGACCCGACGCGCGCGGCCGTCCTGACGTGACATGGTTCCATTCTCCCCCGTGCGTCTGACAGATCGTGGCAGACCGTCATACCAACGCGATCACGATCGGAAGCAGCCAATCGCGGAACGCATCGGCGTCATCGCGCAGGCTCTCGCTCACGACGATCGTCTCGGGCGCGACCACCCATGCGCCCTTCTCCGAACAGGGCAGCACGTAAAGATCGAGCCAAAATGACGACGACTGCCGCTTCAGCTCGAACTGCCGTCTCTGGACCAGACCGTAGACGTCGGCGAGAGGATGCTCGCGCTGCTCGACCGATCGCAGATATCGGAACCGCCGAATCCTCGCCCACTCGATCGCCCGGTCATAGCCTCGATACGTGATCTCCTGAAGCTCAAGTGCACGGTCGAACACCTCGAAGTGAGGTGGATGCACCTGGCTGATGAACGGTCGAGTCGCGCGAGGCACAAGACCGGCCCACCATCCGCGCCACTGCGCTGTCAGGGCATCCCTGTCGACGCCGACGGCATCCATACGCCCGAGATCAGGCTGCATCCTCGGAATCTCCGGAGCACACTCCTGCTCAAGGCTGAAGAGGTCTCGAAGGGCAAGCGCCAGCAGCAGGTCCCAGGGACAGTCTTCTGTGACCTGCCAGCGGATCGTGCCCTCGACGAGCATGCTCTCATGCTAGGACGCGGCGAAATGTACCACCAGCCCTGGAACGACGACGGCCGTCGGCACCCAGTCAGGATGCCGACGGCCGAGAGCCGCGACCTACTCGGCAGCGCGCTCGAGGATCAGCTCACGAACGCGGGCGGCGTCAGCCTGTCCACGCATCGCCTTCATGACCGCACCGATGATGGCACCGGCAGCCTGAACCTTGCCGTCCTTGATCTTCTGCAACACGTCGGGCTGTGCCGCAAGTGCCTCGTCAATCGCGGCGATGAGCGCGCCATCGTCTGAGACCACAGCGAGCCCGCGCTTCTCCACAACCTCAGAGGGTGTGCCTTCGCCGGCGATGACTCCTTCAAGCACCTGACGGGCGAGTTTGTCAGTCAGAGTTCCCTCATCGACGAGCGCGGTGAGCGCCGCGACATTCTCCGGGCTCACCAGTGACGCCGGCTCCTCATCGCGAGCGTTCGCGAGACGGGTGATCTCACCCGTCCACCACTTACGCGCAGCGGCAGGGGACGCCCCCGCGTCGATCGTCGCCGCGACCTCACCGAGAAGCCCACCATTCTGGACATCCTGGAACTCGAGATCGGTGAAGTTCCACTCCGCCTTGAGGCGCCGGCGTCGCTCCGCCGGGGGCTCGGGAAGCGCTGCACGCAGTTCCTCGATCAGCTCTGCGCTCGGAACGACGGGGAGCAGATCCGGCTCGGGGAAGTACCGGTAGTCGTCAGCGTCGCTCTTGGGACGACCCGCTGATGTCGTGCCGGTGTCTTCGTGCCAGTGACGCGTCTCCTGTGTGATCGAACCGCCAGAGGCGAGGATCGCGGCCTGGCGCCGGATTTCGTAGCGGACGGCGCGCTCGACGGACCGGAGGGAGTTCACGTTCTTCGTCTCCGTGCGCGTGCCGAGCTTCTCCTGGCCCCATGGACGCAGCGAGACGTTCGCGTCGCATCGGAGGTTCCCGCGCTCCATCCGCGCCTCCGAGATGCCGAGCGCAATCACGATGTCGCGAATGGTTGCGACGTACGCCTTCGCGATCTCCGGCGCCGCTGCCCCGGCTCCGAAGATGGGACGGGTGACGATTTCGACGAGCGGCACACCGGCGCGGTTGTAGTCGACGAGCGAGTGGTCAGCCCCCTGAATGCGGCCGCTTGTGCCAACGTGCGTCAGCTTGCCTGCATCCTCTTCCATATGCGCCCGCTCGATCGGGATCGTCCGCGTGCTGCCGTCGGAGAGCTCGACCTCGATCTCGCCGTCGAAGGCAATGGGCTCGTCATACTGCGAGATCTGGTAGTTCTTCGCAAGATCGGGATAGAAATAGTTCTTGCGCGCGAATCGCGAGGACGGCGCGATGCTGCAGCCGAGTGCGAGGCCGAGGCTGATCGAGTAGCGCACAGCTTGCTCGTTCACGACGGGAAGCGCGCCGGGCAGGCCGAGGCATACAGGCGAGACGTTCGTGTTGGGCGCGTCGCCGAAGCTGTTCGGCGCGGGTGAGAACATCTTCGTCTTCGTTCCGAGCTCCACGTGCACCTCGAACCCGAGTACGGGCTCGAAGCGCTCGATCGCCTCGTCGAAGTCCATGAGTTCTGCAGTCGACATCAGCGTGTTCCTCCCAGCTGCGGTGCCTGTGACAGAAGCGAGTGCCCCCACTGCTCTTCAAGCAGCTTCTCGAGCGACGCTCCGACCCGGTAGAGACGCGCATCTTCGCGAGCTGGCGCCATGAACTGGATGCCGACGGGGAGACCGTCTTCGGGAGCGAGACCGACCGGCACGCTGATTCCAGGAACTCCAGCGAGGTTCGCGGGAATCGTCGTGACGTCGTTGAGGTACATCGCGAGAGGATCGTCGAGCTTCTCACCGAGCTTGAATGCCGTGGTGGGAGCGCTCGGACTGGCGAGCACATCGACCTTCTCGAATGCCGCGTTGAAGTCGCGCTGAATGAGCGTGCGGACCTTCTGGGCGCTTCCGTAGTACGCGTCGTAGTACCCAGCGCTCAGAGCGTACGTTCCGAGAATGATGCGTCGTTTGACTTCTGGTCCGAAGCCTGCCTCGCGCGTTGCAGACATGACCTGCTCGACAGTTCCTCCACCCTCGGGTGTGACTCGCATGCCGAAGCGCACCGAGTCGAAGCGCGCGAGGTTGGACGAGGCTTCTGCGGGCAGAATCAGGTAGTACGCGGCGACCGCGTACTCGAAGTGCGGCGACGGAACCTCGATGATCTCGGCGCCATTCTTCTCGAGCACGTCGAGTGCTTCGTGGAAGCGGCTCTTCACACCGTCTTGGATGCCTGCGGCCAGCAGATCGGAGAGAACGCCGATCCGGAGGCCCTTCAGCCCCTCCCCCCGGGCACCCTCACGTGCGGCATCCGCCATTGACGGCCACGCATCGGGCAGCGACGTTGAGTCGTGCGGGTCGTGTCCCTGGATGACGTCCTGCAGAAGCCCCGCATCGAGAACGGTGCGGGAGACGGGTCCGATCTGGTCGAGCGATGACGCCAGCGCGATCGCGCCGTAGCGGCTGACCGCACCATACGTCGGCTTGACTCCGACTGTGCCCGTTACGTGGGCCGGCTGACGAATCGAGCCGCCGGTGTCGCTTCCGAGGGCGAGCGGTGCTTCGAACGCCGCAACGGCCGCGGCCGATCCGCCACCGGAGCCGCCCGGGATTCGGTCGAGATCCCACGGGTTGCGTGTGGGACCGAACGCCGAGTGTTCGGTCGAGGAGCCCATGGCGAATTCGTCCATGTTGGTCTTGCCGAGCGGCACGAAGCCGGCCTGCCGCGATCGCTGCACGACGGTCGCGTCGAACGGAGACATGTATCCCTCGAGCATCCGGCTGCCTGACGTCGACGGCATGTCGGTAGTCACGAGAACGTCTTTGACGGCAAGCGGAACTCCGGCGACCGGGCTGAGGTTTTCGCCGGCCGCGCGTCGACGGTCGATGTCCTCAGCGACGGAGAGTGCGTTCTCCGAAACGTGAAGGTAGGCGTGAACGTCGCCGTCGACCTCGCCGATGCGGTCCAGGTGAGCCTGCGTCGCCTCGACGGAGCTGATCTCACCGGATGAGAGCGACGACGCGAGTTCTGCGGCAGAAAGCCGTGTGATGTCTCCCACTACTGCTCCTCCCCCAGGATCGCGGAGACGACGAAGCGCTCGCCGTCGTCGTCTGGCGCGTTCTGCAACGCTTGCTTCTGCGTCAGCGTGTCGCCGACCTCGTCGGGACGATAGACGTTCTGCAGCGGAATCGGGTGACTCGTCGCAGGAACGTCGTCGGTCGCCACTTCCTGCACCTTCGCGATGCTGCTGACGATCTGGTCGAGTTCCGACGTGAGTGCGGTGATCTCCTCGGCAGTGAGCGCGATACGGGCGAGCCCCGCCAGGTGCGCCACCTGCTCCTCGGATATTTCAGACATGGATCTCCGTCATGTGGATTGTGGGATGTTCTCTCATTCTAGGATGTCAGCCCGAACTGACGTGGCCGTCCTCAGCTGCGGTTAAAGTGGTGGGGTGACTCACGACGACAACGCCGCCCCGTGGCTGGCGAGCTATGCACCAGGCGTCCCTCTCACCATCGATGCGCCGACGGGCTCTCTCGTCGACATCGTGGCAGACTCTGCACGCGAATTTCCGGACGCTGTCGCGTTGGAGTTCTTCGGCTCAGAGATGACGTATACAGAGCTGGATGCCGCGATCTCCCGCGCCGCCGAAGGCCTGCGTCGGCGCGGCGTGGAGTTCGGTGATCGGGTCGCGATCGTCCTGCCGAACTGCCCTCAGCACATCGTCGCGTTCTACGCCGTGCTCCGACTCGGAGCCATCGTCGTCGAGCACAATCCGCTCTACACTCCTCGTGAGTTGCGTCATCAGTTCGAAGATCACGGCGCGACCACCGCGATCGTCTGGAACAACGTCGTCTCCACCGTCCAGGCCTTCCCGAAGGACGTCGCTGTCACGACCCTCATCTCCGTGGATGTCGCTCAGGCGCTGCCGCTCGGAAAGCGTCTTGCGCTGCGTCTCCCGATTCCTCAGGCACGCGAATCGAGGCGCGCTCTGACAACCCGGGTCTCGGGCACCGTTCCTTGGGAGCAGATCGTCGGCTCCACGCCGATCGCCGCAGACCATCCGTTCCCCGACGTCGACGACATCGCGGTCCTCCAGTACACAAGCGGCACGACCGGATCCCCAAAGGGCGCAGTCCTCAGCCACGGAAACTTGCTCGCAAACGCCGCACAGTCCCGGGCATGGGTGCCGACGATCACCCGCGGCGACTGCGTCGTCTACGCGGTACTCCCTATGTTCCACGCGTACGGTCTGACCCTGTGCCTGACCTTCGCGATGAGCATGGGCGCTCGCCTCGTGCTTTTCCCGAAGTTCGATCCGGATCTCGTGCTGAAAGTGGTGCGGAAGCATCCGCCCACGTTCTTCCCTGCCGTCCCTCCGATCGCCGAGAGGCTTCTCGCCGCTGCCAAGACGAAGGGTGTCTCGCTCGACGGAATCGAGATCTGCATCTCCGGCGCGATGCCCCTCTCGCAGGAACTCGTCGATCCGTGGGAGAAAGCGTCGCACGGCTACCTGGTCGAAGGGTACGGGTTGAGTGAATGCTCCCCCGTGCTGATGGCGAACCCGGTGGCCGAGAATCGGAAGGCGGGAACTGTCGGTCTTCCCCTTCCTGGAACCGACGTTCGTGTCGTCGATCCGGAGAATCCCACCGAGGATGTACCGATCGGCGAAGCCGGCGAGCTGATCGTACGCGGGCCGCAGGTCTTCCGCGAGTACTTCCGCAAGCCCGAGGAGTCGGCCGCCGTCTTCGTCGATGACGGATGGTTCCGCACGGGAGACATCGTGACCCTCGATGACGATGGCTTCGTCGCGGTCGTCGATCGCATCAAGGAGCTCATCATCACGGGTGGCTTCAACGTCTCACCTTCGGAGGTGGAGAACGCGCTGCGCTCCCACAGCAGCGTCGCGGACGCCGCGGTGGTCGGGCTTCCCAACTCACATTCTGGAGAAGACGTCGTCGCCGCGGTCGTCGCCGCTCCCGGAGAGAGCATCGATCCCGAGGAGCTCCGCGAGTACGCGCGTGAGATCTTGACTCCCTACAAGGTTCCGCGTCGTGTCGTCCAGATGGATGATCTGCCGAAGTCGCTCATCGGAAAGGTGCTGCGCAAGGAGGTCCGCGAAGCACTTTTGGCCGAGGAGGACTAGCGACCGCTACGTCTCCTCGGGAGTCTCCGCCGCATCATCGCTCTTCCCGGTGAGGAAGGTCGGCCCCTCGGTGACGAGTCGCGCAAACTGCTCTGCGTCGATCACGGGAACGCCGAGCTCTTCCGCGCGTGCGAGCTTCGAACCTGCCCCGGGGCCGGCTGCGACGAAATCGGTCTTCTTCGAGACGCTCGACGCCGCCTTGCCGCCCGCCTGGATGATGGCCTCTTTCGCACCATCTCGCGTGAACCCTTCCAGGGAGCCGGTCGCGACGACCGTCAGCCCACTGAGGACGCCGCCTTCGCGGGCCGCCGCTCCGGGCCCCGGGTGCCCCGGAGTGCTGAACTGCACGCCAGCGGCCGACCAGCTCTCGACGATATCGCGGTGCCAGTCCACATCGAACCACTCGAGGACGGAATCCGCGATGATCCCGCCGACACCCTCGACGTCTGCGAGTTCTTCTCGCGACGCAGAGCGGATGGCATCAAGAGACCCGAACCATTCCGCGAGAGCGCGGGCCGCGACAGGGCCGACGTGGCGGATGTTCAACGCCACGAGCAGACGCCACAGAGGTTTCGTCTTCGCCGCGTCCAGCTCACGCAGCAGCGTCTCCGCCTGAACCGAGGGATAGGTAGCCCGATAGTCCTTCCGAATGCGGCGACGGCGGCGCTCAGCAGCATCCAATCCCTCCGCCTCCGGCGGGTATTCGAGCTTGACCTTCTTGAACGGCGTCCGCTGCTTCGGCTCTCCGCCCTCGATCTCCTCGAGTCCGGTCTCCGCGTCCTTCACAACCACCTCGACGTCCATGATGTCGTCGATCGTGAGCGAGAAGAGTCCTGCTTCGGTGACGAGAGGCGGCACCTTGGGAACGAACGGCTGCGTCAGTGCAGCCGCGGTTACTTCGCCGAGCGCGTCGATGTCGAGCGCTCCGCGGCTGCCGATGTGCTCGACCCTGCCCCGCACCTGAGCCGGGCACGATCGCGAATTGGGGCACCTCAGGTCGATGTCGCCCTCCTTTGCAGGGCGCAGCGTCGAGCCGCACTCCGGGCATTCGGCTGGCATCACGAACTCGCGTTCGGTGCCATCTCGCAGATCGACGACCGGTCCGAGAATCTCCGGGATCACGTCACCTGCTTTGCGAAGCACGACCGTGTCGCCGATCAGCACACCCTTGGCTTTCACCACGTCTTTGTTGTGCAGCGTCGCCTGGCTCACCGTGGACCCCGCGACTCGCACGGGCTCCACAACCGCATACGGTGTCGCACGACCCGTCCGACCGACACTGACGACGATGTCGAGCAGCGTCGTGTTCACCTGCTCTGGCGGGTACTTGAAAGCAGTGGCCCAGCGCGGCGCACGACTCGTCGCCCCGAGCTCGTCATGCAGCGCGAGCTCGTCGATTTTGATGACGATGCCATCAATTTCGTGCTCGACCGAACCCCGGTTCTCGCCGTAGTAATGGATGAAGTCGACCACACCGTCGATGTCGTCGAAGACGCGATAGTGGCTGGAGGTCGGCAGCCCCCATTCGGCGAGCAGATCGTAGATCTCTGACTGGCTCTGCACGGGAGGATTCGCCCACGCGCCGATGCCGTGCACGAGCATCTGCAGCCGAGAGAGACGGTCGCGCATGAGGCGCCGCTGCTCGTCGGTCTTGCCCTCGGACTTCTGTCTCAAGCTGCCGCTCGCGGCATTGCGAGGGTTCGCGAAGACCTTCTCACCCGATTCCTGCTGACGCTCGTTCAGCGCTGTGAACGCGGCCACCGGGAAGAAGATCTCTCCTCGCACCTCGACGCGATCAGGATGCCCCGTTCCGGCGAGTCTGCGCGGGATGGACGGAATGTAGCGGACATTCTCGGTGACGTCTTCTCCCACCACGCCGTCGCCGCGGGTCGCGGCGCTCACGAGCATCCCCTTCTCATATCGGAGATTCACCGCGAGTCCATCGATCTTGAGTTCTGTGAGATATCGCACGTGACGGCCGGCCGCCTTCTCTGTGCGTGCGGCCCATTCCCGAAGCTCGTCGTCGCTGAAGACGTTGTCGAGACTCAGCATCCGCTCAGCATGGACGACAGGAGCGAACAGTGTCGTCTCGGCTCGGCCTCCGACGGTCTGCGTCGGGGAATCCTGCCCCTGAAGCTCCGGGAACTGGTGCTCGATGTGCTCGAGCCGGTGCATCAGCTCGTCGTACTCGGCATCCGAGACGAGCGAGGTGTCTTCACCGTAGTAGGCATCGCGCAGCTCGATGATGCGCGAAGTCAGGGAGCGAGACTCCTCGGCGGCCTGCTCGAAAGTCATGTCTTGTGCGTCGGTCACGATGCCAAGTCTAGGAGCTTCCTCCGACAGGCCGTGCGGGTTCGTGAAGTACCACAGGGGACGTTTGCCCACCAGGGTGGGTTACAGTGTTTCCGTGGGACAGAATGCGGACCCGTACCGGGTCGAATCCGTCGATCGGGCGATGCTCCTGCTCGATCTGCTGACCGAGCACGGAACCCTGAGCGTCACGGACGCCGCCAAAGCGCTCTCGGTCGCTCCGTCGACAGCCCACAGGCTTCTCACCACCATGACCCATCGAGGCTTCGTTGAGCAGGGTGAGAAGCGGCTGTACCACCCCGGCCCCAAGCTGACCGGGCAGAAGACCGACGGAAACCAGCTGCGTCGCATCGTGAAGTCGATGCGCCCGCACATCGAGCGGCTCTCCCACACGCTCGATGAGACCGCGCATCTGCTCATCCTCACCGGCCCCGACGTCCGCTTCCTCGACGGAGTCGAAGGCACTCAGTGGCTGAGGGTCAGCCTGCGCATCGGCTCGCGCACGCCCGCTGTCGCGACCTCCGGCGGCAAGGCGATGCTCGCCGACCTCGGCGAGAACTCCATCGCTGCGCTGTATCCCACGGGTCTCCCCCACTGGCGCGGTGAGGAGCCCCGATCGGCAGACGAGCTTCGCCGCGAACTCCGGCACATTCGCGCTCGCGGCTACGCGGTCAACTTCGGAGAGAGCGAGCCGGATGTCGTCGCCGTCGGCGTCTGCGTGGGCCGGGAACCCTCACTCGCGCTGTCGGTGGCTGTTCCCCGGCAGCGGTACGACGAGAACGTCGAGCGGAAGCTCGCTCGCGAACTGCTCGCCACCGCGGCATCCATTGGTCGCTGACCCCCGCCGACCACTGTGGCCGGACGCTCAGGCGCCCACGGGAACCGCGCTCACCGTCCGGTCGATCGTGAACTGTCCCAGCACGCGCGTTCCGGCGTAGAGAACAGCCGTCTGCCCGGGGGCGACTCCATCGAGTGGGGTCTCCGGTCGAACGACGACCTCGGGTTCGCCTGTCTCCGCAGACGTCGAGACAACGGCGGTTGCGGGCACCGGGTCAGCATGAGCGCGGATCTGCACGTGCACGTCGAACTCAGATTCAGGATGCCGCGGCGGCAGCCCCGCCCAGCTGTGACGCTGCCCTGCGATCTCAGCGACGGCCAGAGCCTCCTTCGGACCGACCACGACCTCGTTCGACTTCGGCTTGACCTCAAGCACGAAGCGCGGACGACCGTCGGGAGCCGGCACACCGAGGTTCAGCCCGCGGCGCTGACCGACCGTGTAGGCGTGAGCGCCTTCGTGGCTGCCGACGACGGTTCCTTCTCGATCGACGATCTGCCCGGTCTCGGAGCCCACGTGCTCGGCGAGCCACCCCCTGGTGTCTCCGTCGGGAATGAAGCAGATGTCATGACTGTCGGGCTTGCTCGCCACGGTGAAGCCGCGACGCGCCGCTTCTTCTCGGACGAGATCCTTCGAGGGGGTGTCCCCCAGCGGGAAGACCGCGTGCTCAAGCTGCTCTGCGGTGAGAACGCCGAGAACGTATGACTGATCCTTTGCCCAGGCGCTCGCACGGTGGAGCTCTCGGTTTCCCTCGTCGTCGAGCCGAATCGAGGCGTAGTGACCGGTGCAGACCGCGTCGAACCCAAGGTCCAGCGCCTTCTCGAGGAGCGCCGCGAACTTGATCTTCTCGTTGCAGCGCATGCACGGATTTGGCGTGCGGCCAGCGGCATACTCCGCGATGAAGTCGTCCACGACGTCAGATTTGAAACGCTCGGAGAAGTCCCACACGTAGTACGGGATGCCGATCATGTTCGCAGCCCGTTGGGCATCCATGGAGTCTTCGATCGTGCAGCACCCGCGGCTTCCGGTGCGCAGAGTTCCAGGCATACGGCTGAGCGCCAGATGTACGCCGACGACCTCGTGACCCGCGTCGACGACGCGCGCCGCAGCAACCGCCGAGTCGACGCCTCCGGACATGGCAGCGAGAATCTTCATCGTTCCAGTGTACGTCGGGGATCCTGAGCTTCAGCGGCGCGAGACGTCTCGATCGGAGAGCCCCGCTTTCGCCGCGTTCGCGTAAGCACCGGGAAGCGCAGCGACGAAAGCCGCGACATCGTCTCGCGTTGTCGTGTGCCCAAGCGTGATGCGAAGAGCGCCGCGTGCGTCGCGCTCTGAACGCCCCATGGCCTGAAGTACGTGCGACGGCTCTGGCACCCCGGCCTGGCACGCAGATCCTGTCGAGACTGCCACCCCTGCCATGTCGAGCAGGAACAGCAGAGAGTCGCCCTCACAGCCGGGAAACGTGAAGTGCGCGTTTCCCGGCAGTCTGTGCTCGACCGAACCGTTCAGCTGCGCCTCCGGAACGGTCGACTGCACCTGGGCGATCAGGTCGTCGCGCAGATCTCGAAGTCGCGCGCTTTCGGAGCTCATGCTGGCGCAGGCGATTCGGGATGCCGCAGCGAACGCGACAGCGCCCGCGACGTCCTGCGTCCCTGATCGCACGTTGCGCTGCTGACCCCCTCCGTGAAGCAGCGGCTCGACGGTGGCCGTACGTGCCAGGTACAGCGCGCCGACACCGACGGGTCCACCGATCTTGTGAGCGGAGACGCTGAGCGCCACAAGCCCTGAGTCGCCTGCAGATTCGCTCGCACGTCGAATCTGCGCCACATCGATCGGCACGTAGCCGTACGCGGCGACCGCGTCGACATGCAGCGGCACGCCGTGTGACGCAGCGACGCGCGCGAGCTCGACGACCGGTTGAATCGTTCCGACCTCGTTGTTGCCGAAGATCACACTCACCACGGCACAATCGGACGCGCACTGGCTCAGGGCACTGTCCAACACAGCGGGCTGCAGCATCCCCTCATCGTCAAGCGGAAGCTCACGCACCTCTGCTCCGTCGTGCGCGGCAAGCCATTCGACCGTGTCGATGGTCGCGTGGTGCTCTCCCCCGGCGACCAGCACCACTGGCCGCTCGGCCGCAGTGTTGCGCGCCCAGTAGAGGCCCTTCAGCGCCATGTTGATCGACTCTGTGCCACCTGATGTGAAGATCACCTCGATCGGGTCGCAGCCGAGTGAGGTCGCGACCGTCTCGCGAGACTCTTCGAGCAGCTGACGCGCCCGCTGACCGGTCGAGTGAATGGATGCCGGATTGCCGACAAGCGACAGGGCTTCCACGTACGCCGACAGCGCCTCTGGACGCATCGGCGTGGTCGCCGCGTGATCGAGATACACGCTCATGAAGTTCCTTCCAAGGTGCCGCCCGCATCTCTCGGGCACCACCACAATTACTCTAGAACCTGCGCCTGGGTTCCCTCAGAGCGCGTAGCCGTTCCGCAAACGAGAGAGGACACTGAATGGCCAAACGCTCCTCTGGTTCGGAAGGAACTCCAGCGACGCGAGCCCTGGCCGCAGCCCGTGTCCCCTTCGCGGTCCGCCGCTACACACACAACCCGGCTGTGACCGATTTCGGGGCTGAAGCAGCACGTGAGCTGGCAGTCGATCCGGAATGCATCTTCAAGACACTCATCGCCGTGGTCGATGAGGAACTCATCGTGGCGATCGTTCCAGTCACGCGCATGGTGCAGCTGAAGTCACTCGCCAAGGCTTCCGGCGGCAAGCGCGCCAGACTGGCAGATCCTGCCCTCGCAGAACGCCGAACCGGCTATGTCGTCGGTGGGATCAGCCCCATCGGTCAGAAGACGATGTTGCAGACTGTTCTCGACTCGAGCGCACTCGAGCACCCCCAGATTCTCGTCTCCGGCGGACGTCGTGGCCTCGACATCGAACTCGACCCACGAGATCTCGTGGTCCTCACCGGTGCCGTCACGGCGCCGATTGCCGTCTGACGCGATCAGGTCTCTGACTCGGTCAGAAGAGCAGGCCGGAGAGTCGTGCCCGCGCCTTCGTGACACGCGTGTCTGCGCTGCCCACAACCTCGAACAGCTCGAGGAGCCGCTCGCGTACGGTGTTTTTTCCGTCATCGTCGAGAGTCGGGAAGAGCGTCAGCAGTCGATCGAAAGCATCATCGATGTGTCCGCCCGAGATATCGAGATCGGCGACCGCCAGTTGAGCCTCGACACTGTTCGGCTCGGATGCCGCAGCCTGACGTACCTCATCAAGCGACGCGCCGTTCACGCGCACGAGCAGACGCACCTGCGCACGTGCTGCGCGCGCGTCAGAGTCGTTCGGGTTCTGCGCGATCGCCTTGTCATATGCTGCGATGGCCGTTTCGAAGTCTCCGCGCTCGACGGCATCATGGGCTTCCTGGTGCAGCGGCGGAAGCGGCTCTGGCTCCGGCTCGGCGGCTTCATCATTCTGGGTGGCGCCGGAAACCGTCACCGATCCGGTGATTCCGTTCTGCGCAGCGATCTGGAGAACCTGCTCGAGCACCTCGCGAACCTGAGCTTCGGGGACGGCGCCCTGGAAGACCTGCATCGGCCGTCCGCCGAGAAGGACACCGACGGTCGGGATGGACTGAGCCTGGAACACCTGTGCGAGCTGGGGATTCGCGTCGACATCCACCTTCATCAGCACGACCTTGCCACCCAGATCGGTCACGACCTTCTCGAGCACAGGCGTCAGCTGCTTGCAGGGCCCGCACCATTCGGCCCACAGATCGACGAGCACCGGCACCTGCATCGAGAGCTCGACAAAGCTCTCAACCGTCTGATCAGTCCCATCGAGCACCAGGCTCTCCACGGTCGCGGGAGCGGCCTGCTGCTGCCCCTGACCCGGTGCTTTCTGTGGAGCGTGCTGCGCTCCCCGGTTGGCAAGACTCGACAGGTCTACGGCGCCGCGGATCGCAGCACCTTCGAGTGGTGTTTCGCTCACTTCAACTCCGATGCACTCACGATGCCCTGACTGAACCCGAGAAGCGAGATCTTCGCGTCCGAGTCAGCGGGCGGAACATAGAACAGCAATTGATCAGAATACGTCGCTTCGATGCCCTTCGCTGTCTCGTCCAGCCCCGCGAGCACCGACATTGTCGTCCCCGGGATCTTGATGAGCGCGCCGTCTTGCTTGGGCTTTACCGTCTCGACCTCTGAGATGTTCACTGCGACGATCGCTCCCGAGTTCAGGGTCGCCAGCGACAGCGGCTCCGCATCACCGGCCTTCGTCGCGAACGAGATGGTGGCGGTGTCGGGGAGCTCCTCCTGCTTCTTCTTTCGATCCGCTGAGATCGCCTGCAGAAGCGAGTCTTTCTCCAGATCGAACTTGCCGGCGAACTCGCTCTTGTCGCCCTTCTCGACGACGTCCGCGTACGCGGCAGCCAACTGCCCCGGAGCGATCGTGAGCCAGGCAGAGTCGGGTGGAATCTCAGCAGCGCCGACGCTGGCGGGTGCCAGCTCAGGCACGACCGCGTCGGGCTCGAGCTGCTGCGTGTACATCACCTTGTAGTTGTCTCGCGGGCTCTCCTGCTGGAGCACGACCGAGGTGGGCGCCACCGTCGGGTCTTCGTCCTTGATCATGGCGATCACGGTCCGCGGCCATGTGTCGGTCGCCTTCGGAAGGCTGATGGTCAGCGGGGAGGCTGGGATGGACGCGGGTGCCGGATAATCCGACATCTTCTCGCGGATCTTGTAGTTGACCGTGCGCTCTTGGAGCGCTGCACCGCCGAAGCGCGTCGCAGCAAGATCAGCGTCTCGTGCACTGTCGGCTTCGGTCGCAACCGCGGAGACATCCGCCATGATCGCCTCGAGCTGAGGCACCGTCACGGCCGGACTGGGCAGAGCCTCGCCCTCTGCGGTCGCAGTCGGCGTTGGCGTCGAGCTCGCTTGCTCGTCGGGAGTGAAGTCGGGCCAGAACGCCTGAGAGCAGCCTGTGAGCCCGAGCGCGCCGACCAGCATGACGGGAATGACCGCGGCACGCGCCCGTTTGAGCGCAACCCGCTTGCTGGTGATCGCCTTCCGAGCACGCGCCGGAGCGAGGCGACGACGCTTCCGCCCCTGCTCGATTCCCTTGCGACGCGGACCGCGGGAACGACGGATGTGGTTGATACCGAGCAGATACAGGACAAGTCCAACGATGATCATGAGGATGCCGCCGACGATCAGCGGCCCGGCCCACGGTGTGGAGTTATCGCTCGGCCAGGTCAGCTTGACATGCGACGGCGCCGGCTTCGTGCCGTCAGAAGCGATGAGAACACTGATGTCGTCTGGGATGCTCATGGGTGCGATCACGGCATCCTTCTCGATGTTCTCCATCAGCCAGAGATCCGAGCCCTCAGGGTTCGGCCCCGTGGTCTCTTCTTCCGCGTCGTCCTCGGTGGCATCCTCGTCATCGGGGTTCGCGGTCTCCTCAGGAGCTGGCGTGTCCGTCTTCTCCTTCGCGCTCGTGTCCGGACGATGCTCCTTCGAGACGAGCTTCGTGCCGTCCTTGCTGAACGAAATCGTGTTGTACGCCTCATCCCCGAGCCAAGCGGTCACGTCTGCAGTGCGCCCATAGGCGACGAAGACGTCGTCCGAGCCCGTCGCCGTGACGGATTGCTTGCCCGGAAGCTCGGTCATCGTAGCTCCGTCGATGACAGTGAACGGGAGATCGTTTTTGATGTCGACCTCGTAGGAGACGGCAGCCGGCGGCAGGAACACCGTTCTCTGTGCAATGCCGAGGACGATCATGGCGGCGGCCACGACGAACGCAGCGATAGCCAGAACGAATCGCACTAGTTACTCCTCCTGAGCCGCCGTCGATCGTAATCTGCTCGGCATTCGGGTTCCGAGCCCCAGACGGTGACAATCACAGACGCTACAGAGTAGCCGACGAATCTGAAAAGCGGCTCGGCGAGCGGTTCGCGAAATACCGTTCACAGCGCTGGCTGCGTCTAAGATGATGGCACGCAATCGAGAGGGGAACGGGTGAAAATCCAGAACGCGTTTCGTGTCGGACTCATCGGTACCCTCGGCGTCGGCGTCGGCCTCCTCATCATCAGCGCGATCACCTCGCTCTCGACGATCCTCATCTACATCGGAGCGGCTCTGTTCATCGCGCTCGGTCTCGACCCGATCGTCACCTGGCTCGAGAAGAAGAGCTTTCCCCGCTGGGCCGCGCTTCTGACGGTGATGCTCTGCGTTCTTGCCGTCTTCGCCGGCGTGATCTGGATGGTCGTGCCGATCATCGTCGACCAGGTGAGTAAGCTCATCGCGCTGATTCCGCAGATCCAGCAACAGATCGGGGATCTCACTCTGCTGCAGTTCCTCGAGCAGCAGTTCCCGTTCGTACCGTTCGACGATCTCATCGACGGTGCCGCTGACTGGCTCACGGATGCCAGCAACGTGACGAACCTCTCAAGCGGCATCTTGAATGTCGCTCTCGGAATCGGGTCCTTCCTCTTCGGCGCGCTCATCATCCTGATTCTGACGCTCTACTTCACGGCGTCTCTTCCGACGATGCGTCGCGGCATGTACCTGCTCGTCCCCGCATCCAAGCGGGCGCGCTTCGCAGACCTCAGCGAGCAGATCACCGACTCAATCGGTCATTACGTGATCGGACAGGCGAGTATCGCAGCCTGCAACGGCATCCTCTCCTTTATCTTTCTCTCCATCATCCAGGCGCCCTTCCCACCGATTCTCGCGGTGGTCGCGTTCATCGCCTCGATGATCCCTCTGGTCGGCACACTGTCGGGTTCGATCCTCATCACCCTGGTCTGTCTGATTCCGGGGCTCGGTTCGCCTTTCACAGCACTCGTCGCCGGCGTCTACTACCTCGTGTACATGCAGATCGAGGCCTATGTCATCAGTCCGAACATCATGCGGCGCGCGGTATCGGTGCCCGGGTCTGTCGTGGTCATCGCGGCCCTCGCCGGCGGCTCGCTGCTTGGCCTTCTCGGCGCGCTCGTCGCCATTCCCACCGCGGCGGCTATCCTGCTGATCATCAAGCAGGTGGTCATTCCGCGTCAGAACGAACTCTGACAGGGGCACGCTGCGAGCGGACGTCAGTCCTCCGTGAGGCCATCCCATTCCGTTTTCAGAGGGAGCGCGGAGGGATTCACGATCGAGAGGATCTCTGTGAGAACCCGCCGCGTCTGCTTCTCCCCTACCCAAAGGTGGCGACCGTCTTCGACGGGAACCAGAGTGACCTCCGGAACGACTGAGAAACGCTCTGCAGCTTCTTCTGGTCGTAGGTAGTCATCGAGTTCGGGAATGATCGCCACGAGCTTTCGTTCGTCGCCGCTCCAGGCCGCGAGCTCTGCGGAGCTCGTGCGGTGAAGAGGCGGGGACAGAAGAATTGCTCCGACGATCGGATGCTGCCGCCCGTACTTCAGCGCGAGCTCAGTTCCGAATGACCAGCCCAAGAGCCACGGTTTCGGTAGGCCGCGCTCAGCGACGAACTCCATCGCCGCTGCGACATCAGCTTCTTCGTCGATGCCGTCGCCGAATCTCCCGTCGCTCGTGCCCCGAGGCGACGTCGTCCCCCGCGTATTGAAACGAAGAACAGCGAGGTCAGCGATGGCCGGAAGACGTGCCGCGCTCTTCCGAAGGATATGCGAGTCCATGAAGCCGCCCGCTGTCGGGAGGGGATGCAGCGTCACCAGAGTAGCGACAGGCTCCCGCTCCGCTGGAAGCGCGAGCTCGCCGACGAGCTTCAAGCCGTCATCGGTGTGAAGCCTGATGTTCTCACGGAGCGCGGGCAATTCAACGGCGCCGCGGATCTGGATTGTCACGAGATCTCCCAGCAGTGCTTGTGCCAATGTCGTCGGGCAGCGAGGTCAGCCGCGTCGCCGAGAACACCGTCAGCTCGCCATGCGACCACGTGTGCTGTCCCAGCGGTCAGTGTTCCGCCGCATCCTGGGCAAACATACTCTTTCAACGCTTGCTCAGAGGAGACGGGCTGAATATTCCAGCTGACGCCTCGGCGCAACTCGGTTCGTTTCCAACCCGCGAGAAGATGGCTGAGATCGTCGTGCTCGTCGACGACTCGCCTGCCACGTCGACGTGGCCTGTTGCTTCGCGGCATCGAGGAGCTCCAGGAGAGTGAGAAAGAATCAGTACCAGCCTGTGGCTTGGGAGTGCGACCAGGCACCGCACGGCGAACCATAGCGGCCGGTGATGTAGCCGAGGCCCCACGTAATCTGTGTGGCAGGGTTCGTCTGCCAGTCAGCTCCGGCAGACGCCATCTTGCTGCCGGGCAGTGCCTGAGGGATGCCGTACGCGCCGGAGGACCCGTTGTGGGCGTAGACGTTCCAGCCAGACTCCTTGTTCCAGAGAGCGACAAGACAGCTGTACTGGTCGTCTCCCCAGCCGCGGGCCTTCACCATGTCATATGCAATCGCCTTCGCTGAACCCGGATCCGGAGTTCCCGCGGGCGGTGCAGAACCGCCACCATTGCTGCCTGACGAGGAATCGGAGGACTCCTCCTTCGGCTCCTCGGTCGGCTTCGGCTTGGGCTTCGGCTTGACGTATGAGTCGTAGGCGTCGCGATCGACCGCCGTCTCATACGAGCCCGCGACGACCATCGATTGGGCGTCACCGGCACGATCAGTCGTTGCGACCTGGAAGTACGGAGACGCGGTGGCGCCCGAGTACGGGTCGACGACGTTGACGGCGATGAATCCGAAGGCGGCGAGGAAGGAGAAGAAGCCGAGAACGATGGTCCTGCGAGTGCGGGGTCGTTGACGGCGTGCCTTCACCGACGGTTCGGTTGGCGCGAATTTTGCAACATGCTTTCCCACGATAACGGTTATGTTACATGAGCACGCGGTGAAGTCTCCAATGCCACGCCTTTATGGTCAGCGAACGGCCAGCATCACGGTGACGACGGCATCCAGCACAGCATCGACCTGTGCCTCGTCGTAGCCGCCACGCTCGCTCTGGAACGTCGCGCCTCGGACTCGGTCGATGCTGAGCGGCGCTCCGATCGTGAAGTACTTCACGATCTTGTCGACGAACTGATCAACCTCTGCTCGCTTGTACCCCTGAGTGATCAGACTGACCCGTCGGAACCGGGAGCCGGTCGGCCGGGAGAGGCGGTTGAGAATGACCTGCGCTGTCTGCTTCGCCTCGCTGATCCAGTCTTCACGGCCCATCGTCTCGAGGGCGGTTTCCCGCTCACGTCGCGCGAAAGCCTCTTCCAGACGTTCGAGCGCAGCATCCACGTGAACCGGCGAGTATCCTTTCCGCTTCATTGTGAAGGACGCCGTCCGCAGATCTTCTGAACTCATCAAGCTCTGCTGATCGCCGTCGTAGGCTTCACGGGCACGCTCGAGGAAGGCTTCGACCTCATCGACGGCGTAGCCTTTGCCACGTTTGACGAGCGGAAAATGCGAACTCACGATGTCATTCTCTCCCAGAGGATGCTGAACGCTGCCTCACTGTCCTTGAGCGAGGAATGCATATGCGGCGAACATCACGGCTGCAGAGGGCAGTATGGAATCCAGTCGGTCGAGAAACCCACCGTGCCCCGGGAGCCACGAGCTCATGTCCTTGATGCCCATGTCGCGCTTGATCATCGATTCGGTAAGATCGCCCATCGTGGCGCTTCCCAGTATCGCCAGACCGATGAGAGCGCCGACCCACCACGGCTGATGGATCATGAACAGCGCCGTAAGCACCCCCGCGATGGTTACGCAGACCGCGGCTCCCGCAAACCCTTCCCACGTCTTCTTCGGGCTGATCAGCGGTGCCATGGGATGCTTGCCGAACGTCAGTCCGCTCGCGTACGCCCCAATGTCCACGCACACGACGAGGATGATGAACGCGAGAGCCCACCATTCTCCGTCGTCCTGAGTCACCAGAACGACGGCGAAGCTCGCGAGCCACGGAACGTACAGCTGGATGAACGTCGCCGTCGCAATGTCGCTCAGTACCTCGACGGTGCTGCGCTGCTCGCCGCTTGCCATCTGGGCGACGAGTCGGAAGACGATGACGAACGCCACACCCCCGGCGAGCACCATGCCCCGAGAAGGCGCATCGATGAAATACGCGGTTCCAACGATCAGCACCGACGCGATTACCGCTGCTACAGGATCAACGCGCCGCCCTGCTTTTCGGAGTGCGGAGGCGAGTTCGAACGCTGTGAATGCCACGATGACAGTCGCGAAAAGCGCGAACAGCACCTTGACGAAGATCAGGCTGACGAGGAGAGCGCCTCCGAGCACGACGCCAATGAGGATCGCGAGGATCAGGTTCCGGCCGGTGCGCGCTTCGATCCTCTCATTGACTTGATCGAAACGCTCCCGCTGACCGCGAACCTGTCGTTCGAGATCCTCTCGCTTCAGTCGCAGCTGAGCCTGCAGCTCTGCCTTCCGGCGTCGCACAGAGTCATTCCGCGACTGACCGTCATCGTCAGTGTGCACTCGGCGCCCCGCAGCTGTTCATCTGGCTCAGACCTCGAGAAGCTCGGCTTCTTTACGCTTGAGCGCTTCGTCGATCGCGTCGGTGTGCGCCTTCGTGATCTGCTCGAGCTCCTTCTCACCGCGAGCGACCTCGTCATCGCCGAGCTCGCCCTTCAGAGCATCCAGATCGTCTTTTCCCTTGCGGCGGATGTTGCGAACAGACACTCGAGCGTCTTCGCCCTTGCTTCGAACGAGCTTCACGTACTCCTTACGACGCTCCTCCGTCAGCTCTGGCATTGTGACGCGGATGATCTGACCGTCATTGGTCGGGTTCACACCCAGGTTCGGTGCGTCGCGAATCGCCTGTTCGATCTCTTTCATCGCGGACTTGTCATACGGAGTGATCACGATTGATCGAGCATCCGTGTTGTTCACCGAGGCGAGCTGCTCGAGCGGTGTCGGAGAACCGTAGTAGTCGACCAGAAGGCGCTGAAAGAGCTGGGGATTCGCGCGTCCTGACCGCACAGTCGCGAAGTCCTCCTTCGCGACCTCGACGGCTTTGTCCATCTTTACTGACGTCTCACTCAATACTTCGGCGATCACTCGTCGCTCCTTCTCGTCTGGTGGGCTCGATCCAGTCTAGTTGCTGACGAAGGTGCCCATCTCACTGCCACGCAGCGCCTTCGTGACGTTGCCCGAGGGCTCCATCCCGAACACCTGCATCGGCATGTGGTTGTCCATGCACAGGCTGAACGCCGTGGAATCGACGACTTTGAGGCCCTGCTGAAGAGCGTCTTGGTATGTGATCCGATCGATCAGTGTGGCGTCAGCATTCGTGCGAGGATCCGCCGTGTAGACACCATCTACACCGTTCTTCGCGACGAGGACGACATCCGCACCGATCTCGAGCGCGCGCTGCGCAGCGACCGTGTCCGTCGAGAAGTACGGGAGCCCCGCACCAGCGCCGAAGATGACGACACGGCCTTTCTCGAGGTGGCGTTCAGCACGTCGTGGAATGTAAGGCTCAGCGACCTGCGTCATCTCGATGGCCGATTGGACGCGAGTGGTTGCTCCAGCCTGCTCAAGGAAGTCCTGAAGAGCGAGGGCGTTCATCACTGTGCCGAGCATTCCCATGTAATCGGCTCGCCCACGCTCCATGCCCCGCTCGGAGAGCTCAGCTCCGCGGAAGAAGTTGCCGCCGCCCACGACGATCGCGATTTCGACGTCAGCCGCAGCCTCGGCGATCTCGCGCGCGATGTTCCCGACCACATCCGGGTTGACGCCGAGCCGGCCTCCTCCGAACGCTTCGCCTGACAGCTTGAGCAGAACCCTGCGCTTCTTCTCCGACATACGAACTGACACCCTTCCGGTCGACTTCCTATTCAAACTACTGTGTGTCGGCTATGAGCGCACACAGAAAGGAGTCCGGGTCGCATATCTGCAACCCGGACTCCTCTGAGGCTCTTACGCGCCGACCTTGATGCGGGCGAAGCCCGTCACCGTGAGACCAGCGTCCTCGAGAACCTTCTTGACCTGTACCTTGCTGTCGCGGGCGTAGGCCTGCTCGACAAGGACGACCTGCTTGAGGAAGCCACCGAGGCGCCCCTCGATGATCTTCGGAAGCGCAGCCTCTGGCTTGCCCTCGTTGCGGGAAATCTCAGTGACGATCTCCCGCTCCTTGTCGAGGACGTCCGCGGGGACATCGTCGACGTTGAGGTAGCTCGGGTCGAACATCGCGATGTGCTGAGCGATCGCACGAGCGGTCTCTGCGTCGTCGCCTGTGTAAGCAACGGCGACGCCGATCTGAGGCGGAAGATCCTTCGAAGTGCGGTGCAGGTAGACGGCGAAGTTCTCACCCTCGACACGCACGACGCGACGAAGCTCGATCTTCTCGCCGATGGTCGCGGCCTGCTCACTGATCGCGTCACCGACGGTCTTTCCGTCAGCGTCGGCAGCGAGTCCCTCATCGACCGTCGAAGCCGACGCTGCCGAGACTGCGTCCGCGACCTTGTCGGCCAGGTCAATGAACTTCTGGTTCTTGGCGACGAAGTCGGTCTCGCATGCGAGCTCGATCAGCGTCGCTGCGCCCGCGACCTCACGGGAGACCACGAGGCCTTCGCTCGTGGAGCGATCGGCCCGCTTGGCGTTGCCCTTCGCTCCCTTCAGGCGGAGGATCTCCGTCGCCTTCTCGATGTCGCCGTCTGCCTCGACCAGAGCAGCCTTCGTGTCGGCCATTCCGGTGCCGAGCTGCTCGCGCAGCATCTTCAGGTCGGCAATGCTGAAGTTTGCCATTGTGTGGAACTCCTCAGATAGGAAGGTGGACTTTTACTTTGCGTCGTCTGCAGCGGGAGCGGCCTGCTCTGCAGCCGGCTCGCTCTTCTCATCAGCGGCCTCGGCAGCCGGGGCCTCTGCCTCAGCGGCAGGCTCAGTCTTTTCACCGGCTGCGAGGAGCTCCTGCTCCCACTCCGCGAGCGGCTCAGCCTGCTCGGCGCCTTCTGCGGGCTTCTGGTGACGCTGGATGAGGCCCTCAGCAGCGGCGTCCGCGACGATGCGGGTCAGGAGGCTGACCGAGCGGATCGCGTCATCGTTGCCGGGGATGGGGTACGTAACCTCGTCGGGGTCGCAGTTCGTGTCGAGGATCGCGACCACGGGGATGCCGAGCTTGCGCGCCTCGTCGATTGCGAGGTGCTCCTTCTTGGTGTCGACGACCCAGAGCGCCGACGGGGTCTTGGTGAGGTTGCGGATTCCACCGAGCGACTTGTGCAGCTTGTCGAGCTCGCGCTTCTTGATGAGAAGCTCCTTCTTGGTGAACCCAGACTTCGACGCGTCGTCGTAGTCGAGCTCCTCAAGCTCCTTCATGCGAGCCAGACGCTTCGAAACCGTCTGGAAGTTGGTGAGAAGGCCGCCGAGCCAGCGCTGGTTCACGTACGGCTGACCGACACGGGTGGCCTGCTCGGCGATGGACTCCTGCGCCTGCTTCTTCGTTCCGACGAAGAGGATCGTTCCGCCGTGCGCGACGGTCTCCTTGACGAAGTCGTATGCGCGGTCGATGTAGGCGAGCGACTGCTGCAGGTCGATGATGTAGATGCCGGAGCGCTCGGTGAAGATGAAGCGCTTCATCTTGGGGTTCCAGCGGCGGGTCTGGTGCCCGAAGTGGACGCCGCTGTCGAGCAGCTGGCGGATTGTTACGACGGCCATTGCCGTGTCTCCTGTTCTGGCGCGGATATGCGCCTCTTGCGGTTGATTGTGCGGCGACTGAGCCGCAGTCCTGGTGCCCGGCGCACACCCACGTCATTCCGAGGAACGACGACCGATGGGTGCAGAAACCGTGATGGCACGCGTAGTCATCCCGACATACGGGATGCTCCGAGAATTCTAGCATGCGAGCTGTCGCCCACAGGCTCGCACATCAGGCTGCTTTCCACCGATCGCTTACGCTCCGTCCCGGCCGAGATGGAATGGCAGGATGCTGTCGGCATGACACGTTCTAGCCCCCAGTTTCCTTGGCGTCATCTCCTGTTCGCGTTCGTGCTCACATTCCCGCTCGTTGCATCGGCACCGGTCGACGCCGCGCAGGCGACGGCTTCGCCGACGACGGCGTGGTCAACATCACGCCCAGCAGCCGATTGGCTGTGGCCGATCGACGGCCCTCACTCGGTCGAGCGCGCATTCCAGGCACCGACTTCGCCATGGGGACCGGGGCACCGTGGGATCGATCTGCCTGCCCACGAGCATCTCGTGGTTCGAGCACCTGCGGACGGCCGCGTGGCTTTCGCCGGTGTCGTGGTGAATCGGCCCGTCATCACGCTCGACCACGGCTCTGACGTGCTGAGCAGCTACGAGGCCGTTCGACCGATGGTGGACGAAGGCGATGCTGTCCAGGCTGGAGACCCGATCGGCGAGGTCACGACGGGGCCGCACTGCCAGTCCACGTGCGTCCACGTCGGAGTTCGGGTCAACGGAAGATATGTGAATCCGCTCCTGTATTTCGGCGAGCTCGAGCGTGCCGTTCTCCTCCCGTTGGGCTGATCCTTGCGCTACGCGCGTGGATGGGCAAGCCGGTAGCTCTCGCGGAGGCGCTCCGTCGAGACATGTGTGTAGATCTGCGTCGTCCCCAGACTGGAATGCCCCAGCATCTCCTGCACTGAACGCAGGTCTGCTCCCCCGTCGAGCAAGTGGGTCGCCGCTGAGTGTCTCAGCGTGTGAGGCCCGACACCGCTTGCAGAAGGTAGCTCAGACAGCATCCGAGAGATCACCGAATAGGCGGAGCGTGCGCTGAGACGGCCGCCCCGTGCACCGAGGAACAGCGCTCCATCCTCGGTCGGTGGGTCACGGCGAGCGCGCAGTTCCTCTCTGCTCATCCGCAGATAATCCACGATCGCCGACTGCGCTGGGACTCCGAAGGGAACCACACGCTGCTTCGCCCCTTTGCCTGTGACGCGCACTGTCAAACGATCGAGGTCGATGTCACCTCGGTCGAGTCCGCACAGTTCGGAGACACGCAGGCCCGCTGCGTACAGCAGTTCGACGATCGCCCGATCTCGAACAGCGATGGGGTCTCCATCGGATGCCGCGTCCGCGAGCGTGCGGAAGAGACTTCTGAGCACCTCCTGCGGGACCACGGTCGGCAGATGCTGACCGGTCTTCGGCGAGCGCAGACGAGCTGCCGTATCCGTCGCTGTGGCTCCCTCTCGCCAGAGCCACCGCGACCAGCTTCGAAGTGTTGCCGATCTCCGTGCGATCGTCGACTGCGCAAGCCCTCGCTTCGACAGGGACCAGAGCCAGTCGCGGTAGAGATCGAGTGCGAGACCATCCGTTGTCGTTTCACCCTCGCTGCACGCCCATTCGACGAACTCGTGGAGATCGGTCGAATATGCGCGGATCGTCTGCGCAGAGTAGTTGCGCTCCACCTTTGCGGCGTCGACGAACTGCTCAATCGCTGCTGTGAGCTCCATACCCCCATATTCTCGCTCGCAACACCCGGGCGATGACAGGCTCACCGACGGCCCATGAACCTCCATCCATCTGCAGTCACATCCACGGCTCCCGCAAGCTCGAGGACTCCGAGAGTGGCTCGCACCTCGTCGAGAGGCAGACCGCTGTGCTCAGCGATCTCCCGCGGACTCCGTCGACGGCGTGAGCTGAGGGCGTCGAGCACGCGGGTCTCTCGAGGGTCACGCCAGTCGAGGGGCAGTTCGAGAGGGCCTCCGAACCCTGCGAGTTCGATTATCTCGTCAGCGGAGGTCACGCAGATGGCGCTTCGCTCACGAAGAAGTCGATGGCACCCAGCTGAAAGCGCACTGGTGATCGGTCCGGGAACTGCGGCATACGGACGACCGACAGTGCTTGCATGCGCCGCCGTGTTGAGGGCCCCGCTTCGCCATCCGGCTTCGACGACGATGGTTGCGGCAGCCTGCGCTGCGATCAGTCGATTTCGCTGCAGGAACCGCCACTTCGAGGGCTGGCCGTCGCATGGCATTTCGCTGACAACAGCGCCATGACGTGTGATCTCCTGCAGAAGCCCCTCATGGTCTTTGGGATACGGCCGATCGACGCCTCCAGCCATGAAGGCCACTGTGGTGCCTCCCGTGAGGAGTGCTGTGCGGTGTGCGACTTTGTCGATGCCGAACGCGGCACCGGAGATGATCGAGAGCCCGTGCGAGACAAGCCCCGCGGTGAGCTCAGTCGCGCAGTGGATGCCATAGTCGGAGCTTTTGCGGGAACCGACCATGGCGATGCCCGGTGTCTGAAGCGCCGCGGCGTCGCCGAGCACCCAGAGGCCGATGGGTGCGTGCTCGCCAAGGTCGTTGAGCTGTCGCGGCCACTCGGCATCATCGGGAATGATGAATCGCGCCCCCGACGGCTCGCCGGCGCCGAGCGCATCGCGGGTCTTGGCTGCGTCGACTCTGCTGCACCAGCGTGCAAGCGCCCTCGTCAGCTCGCTGAGGAGATCGTCGTCGTCGTCCGCGACGGGGTACCCTCCTCTCCGGAGTTCCACCAAGACATCATCGGGGTCGGGATGCGTGGCGACGAGATCGAGGGCGTCAACAGCCCCAAGCGTTTCGATGAGCGTGTGCGCCATCCTGTCCCCCGGCTCCGCCACTCCTCCCCAGCGCGCTCGCGCCAGACGTTCATCACTCACCACGATCCTCCTCGTCTCAGATACAGAGCACGTCCCACGTGGTCTGCACCCGGGATTGACTGCTGGTCCAAGTCGCACACGCTCCATGCGAGTCGAAGCACGCGGTTATATCCGCGCATTGTGAGAGCACCGCGATCGAATGCGCGATCGAGCGGCGCGAGCACCTTCGGCGACAGCCTGCCCTTGCCTCGAAGCCACGCTCCGGGCACCTCAGCATTCCTGGTCCACGGCGTACCTCGCAGCCGTTCAGCTGCAGCGCGCCGCGCTGCCGCCACTCGACAGCGCATTTCGCTGCTCGTCACCGAATCGCTTCTCTCGGAGTCAGTGACGCGCAGTTGAAGTGCCGAGACCCTCGGCACCGACAGCTGGATGTCGACGCGATCCCTGAGCGGACCGGAGAGTCTGCCCATATATCGTTGGATCGAGAGCGCCGAGCAGGTGCACTCGGCATCGGGCGAGCCGAAGCTTCCGCATGGACACGGATTCGCCGCGAGAACCAGTTGAAAACTGCCGGGAAACGTCGCTACAGACTGTGCGCGGTGGATGATGATCGAGCCGCTCTCGAGAGGCTGACGCAGCGCATCGAGAACTGTTCGAGGAAATTCCGGAGCCTCGTCGAGAAACAGCACACCATGGGCAGCGCGTGCGGCTGCGCCGGGTCGGATCATTCCGCTACCACCGCCGATGATCGATGCCGCTGTGGCAGTGTGATGGGGCGCTTCGAATCCTGGGCGGACTCGCAGCGCATCGCCGGGCGCCTCACCGGCAAGGGAGCGAACGCTTGCGGCTTCGAGAGCCTCGTCAACCGTCAGATCGGGCAGAATCGTGGGCAACCGTTCAGCCAGCATTGTCTTACCCGCGCCCGGCGGGCCCACCATCATCAGGTGATGGCCTCCCGCGGCCGCGACCTCCAGTGCCGCGATCGCGTCCTGCTGCCCCACCACGTCCGCAACATCGAGGCCCTCGATGCTCGTCGGCTGCTCAGCCGGACTCAGCACGGGGTCTACCTCCCGCTCCTCGATATCCGCACCGTGGAAGATCGCCGCGTCACGAAGTGATCGAACCGGGATGACAGTTGCACCCGGAACGAGTCGCGCCTCGTCAGCGTTGCCGAACGGCACCATCACCCTCGTGCGTCCTTCTTTCACCGCCGCCCGAACTGCCGGAAGCACGCCCCGTACAGGGCGCAGTCGACCGTCAAGGCCCAGCTCCCCCAAGTGGACCACCTGGTCTACAGATGTTCGCGACACGACTCCGTCCGCCGCAAGACAGGCGATCGCGATGGACAGGTCGAACGAAGACCCCTGCTTCGGAAGGCTCGCGGGCGAGAGGTTCACTGTGATGCGTCGCGGAGAGAGGCGACACCCGGAGTTCGATGCTGCTTGCCTGACCCGGCCCTCCGCCTCGCGAAGAGAGCGGTCTCCGAGCCCGATGATCACAAATGCTGGGAGCTGAGCCGAGATGTCGGCTTCCACCTCAACCAACGTCCCCGAGAGTCCGATAAGCGCAATGGACCACGTTCTGGCGATGCTCATCAACACACCTCGATCAGATGCTCGATCGTCGGGCGTGAACTCCCTCTCGCCCAGAGGACTCCGATCGCGTCGATACGGACAGACCGACCAGTCCAACCAGTTTCACGACACCAGAGCCCCGCGAGCATCCGAAGGCGGGCGGCCTTCTCACGCGTGATGGCTTCGAAGGGATGACCGAAGCCTGTTCCAGCTCGAGTCTTGACCTCCACGATGACGGCGGTCTCGCCGTCCCGAGCTACGATGTCGACCTCGCCACGACCAGTCCGCCAGTTGCGGGCGAGTATGTCGTAGCCGCGTGCTCTCAGGTAGTCAGATGCGGCTTCTTCTCCACGCGCACCGAACTCTATTGTGCTCTCTCGCATGCCACAAGAGTGGCGGAGCTGAGAGCATCTGCCCAGGCGTCGTCAGCGAATTGTGGACAGTTCTCCCCTGACGGTGCCTGTGGGCGAACAGGAGCCGATCACTCGTCGAGTGCGAGGTCCTTCGGCAGCTCGAAGTCGCGGCTCTGCAGCTCTTCGACGTTGACGTCCTTGAATGTGAGGACCCGCACTGACTTCACGAAGCGATCAGAGCGGTAGATGTCCCACACCCACACGTCGCGCATTGTGATCTCGAAGTAGAAATCATGCTCCGTGTCGCGCCGCACCAGCTCGACTTCGTTTGCCAGATAGAAGCGCCGTTCTGTCTCGACGACATAGCCGAACTGCGACACGACGTCGCGGTACTCGCGGAACAGTGCCAGCTCGACCTCGCGGTCGTAATCCTCGAAATCCTCGTCATCCATGGTGCATTCATCCTACGTGTTCCGTGAGCCAGGTTCGCCGGTGCAGAGCCGAGAGCCCGACCTCGCGGATCGCGCTCATATGCGCTGCTGATCCGTAGCCTTTGTTGGCCTCCCAGGCGTACACGGGATTGGTGGCGTGTTCGAGGATCATCAGCGCATCGCGCTCTACCTTCGCAACGACGGATGCAGCCGCGATCGATGCGCAGTCCCGGTCGCCTTTCACGCGAGTGCGGACGTCGAGAGGGTACTGAAGCACGGGCGAGAGATAGTCGCGGTTGCCATCGAGCAGGACGATTGCGCTCACGATGTCGATTCCCTTGTCATGAAGCATGATCAACGCCCGCTTCGCCGCGATGCCGAGCGCAGCGGAGATACCGTGCACATCGATCTCCTGTGGCGTCGCAAGACCGACTGATGTGGCACGCGCCCATTCGGTCACGACCGGCGCGAGTGCGGTCCGCTTCTTCTCGCTCAGCATCTTGGAATCTCTCAGCCCCGTGGGAAACTCCACGTGGCCACTGTCGACCACGGCCATTCCGACGGCGACCGGTCCCGCTACCGCTCCTCTGCCGACCTCATCGCAGCCGATGACGAGCGGCGCCCCGTCGGCGATCAGCACACGCTCGACGTCGAGGGTGGGATCACAGACCGCCATTATGTGCGTCCTTCTCGCGCAGTTCAGGGCGCGGCATCCGGAATTCCCTCATAGATCTCAGGGTAGTCGCCCAGCCACTGCCATCGATCGACAGGCCAGCTGATCACGAATGCGCGTCCCACCACGTTCTCGATCGGGACGAACCCCTTGCCCGGGGTGTTGCCGTTGTATCGCGAGTCTTTCGAGTTGTAGCGGTTGTCACCCATCACCCAGAGCGAGCCCTCGGGAACTGTGACATCGAAGCTCGTCGCAGACACGGCTTGGGCCCCCTGCGGGAGCAGCAGATAGGACTCATTCAGCGGCACGCCGTTGACGCTCATCTGCCCCAGCGTGTTGCAGCAGGTCACGTGGTCCCCCGGTAACCCGATGACCCGCTTGATCAGGTGATCGTTGCTGTCGCTCACGGACAGCCCGACAGCGCTCATGAAGGAGTCCCAGGCACTGACGATCCATGGCTCGTCGGGATTCTCGAGAGGCCCCGAAAGCCACCCTCCAGGATCGGTGAACACCACGACATCACCACGCTGGATGTCGACGACGTCCGGAACGAGTTCGTTGACGATGATTCGGTCATTGATCTGAAGAGTGTTCTCCATCGACCCGGACGGAATGTAGAAGGAGCGAATGAGGAACGTCTTCACCAGAAAGGAGACCAGGAGCGCGACCACGATGATGATCGCGAGGTCACGAAGGAACGCGAGGACACCTCGCTGCCGCTTTCGCGACGTCACTGCTTCATCTGTCATTAAACCGCCCGAGCTCCCCACCATTCTAGGTGGGGAGCTCGGCTAACTCTGACCGCGACTGGCCTTAGCTTTCGCGCTTCTCGCGAATCTTGGCCTTCTTGCCGTGAAGGTTGCGCAGGTAGTAGATCTTCGCGCGGCGAACGTCACCGCGGGTGACGCGCTCGATCTTCTCGATGACCGGCGAGTGCACCGGGAAGGTACGCTCAACGCCGACCTGGAAGCTCACCTTGCGAACGGTGAAGGTTTCGCGGATGCCGTGGCCCTGGCGGCCGAGGACGACGCCCTGGAACACCTGCACACGCGAACGGTTACCCTCGATGATGTTGACGTGCACCTTGACAGTGTCACCGGCGCGGAAGTCAGGGATATCGGACTTGAGGGATGCTGCATCGACGAAGTCGAGGTTGTGCATGATCGTTCACTCTCTGTGCCCGCCACAGGTCGAGCACGACTACTTTCGGAAAGATGAGGATGCGTGCCTGATCCGATTCTCTCGGAGCCTGAGTTCCCCTATGGCAGAACTGAGCCAAGGCACGAACGTCTATTCTGCCATGAACCCTGGCGAGGCGCCAATTCTCAGGCGCTCTTGTCGTGACCGGATTCGTAGACCACGAAGACGTCGCGCTTTTCGAACTGACGGCGTGAGAATCGACTCTCGCGCTCGTGGGGAGGCGAGGCCATCTCCTCGAACTCCTTCAGCGTCTGCTTCGCTTTGCTCGTGACGCTCCGAACGAGTTCCCACAGCGACACCCAGAACATGACGAGCCCGAGAACGACAGTCAGAACTGCAAAGAGAGACGTCGTGGCCCCGAAGCATCCGAATCCGATGATGGAGACGTGCCACAGCGACAGCAGTGCCGCGTCCGTCCAGGAGACCGCGTTGGCATCGCGCACGTCCGCACGCGCGTAGAGCAGGAGCGTGATGATCAGCAACGCGACGAACAGCACGGGCGCCGCAATGACGACGCCGAGGAAGCTCCACGCGCTGCCGCCCCAGATGCCCCAGCCGACGAAGAGCCACAGCGGCAGCAGAAGCACAGCGGCGAGCTGCCAGTAGTACACGGCCCTACGAACGAACATGTCCCCATGCTAGGTCGACAGCCTGAGAGAACAACCGATGCGCACTGCGCGCTTCCTGCTGAAAGAATGGCGTCAGGAGGAACAATGATCGAACTGAGAACACCCCGTGAGATCGAGCAGATGCGTCCCGCCGGCCGCTTCGTCGCCGAGACCCTGACGGCTCTTGCCGACGCCGCCGATGTCGGTGTCAATCTCCTCGACCTCGACGCGCTCGCACACGAGCGAATCAGGAAGCACGGCGCGGAGTCCTGCTACATCGACTACCACCCGTCATTCGGTGCGATGCCCTTCGGAAAGGTTCTCTGCACTTCTGTGAACGACGCTGTGCTGCACGGCCTCCCGCGCGACTACCGGCTGCGCGACGGAGATCTTCTGAGCGTCGACTTCGCGGCATCCGTCGACGGCTGGGTCTCAGACTCAGCGCTCAGCATCATCGTCGGGACTCCTCGTGACGAGGACGTGCGACTCATCGATGTCACGACGCAGGCCCTGCAGGCGGGGATCCGGGCAGCTAACGTCGGCGGTCGCGTCGGCGACATCTCTGCTGCCATCGCCGAGATCGCACACAGCGCCGGCTACTCGATCAACACAGACTTCGGCGGGCACGGCGTGGGACGGACCATGCACGGCGACCCTCACATTCCGAACGATGGGCGCGCCGGGCGGGGGTACCCGCTCAGGCCAGGGCTTGTGATCGCGATCGAGCCCTGGTTCCTTCAGTCGACAGACAAGATCGTGACGGATGCCGATGGCTGGACGCTCCGGAGTGCCGACGGCTCCCGGGGAGCCCACATGGAGCACACGATCGCCATCACGGAAGACGGCCCTCTCGTTCTGACCGCTCGCTGAATCGAGCCCTCAGTCAGCGAGCAGGTCAGGCCGGACCCGACGCGTTCGCTCCACCTGCTGCTCTCTGCGCCACGCGTCAACCGCGCCATGATTGCCGCTGAGCAGGATAGGCGGCACATCGTGGCCGCGCCATGACGCTGGCTTGGTGTAGCTCGGGTACTCGAGCAGGCCATCTTCGTGCGACTCGTCCACGAGACTCTCCGGGTTTCCGACCACGCCGGGAACGAGACGTCCGATCGCTTCGATCATCGCCATGACGGCGACCTCTCCCCCGTTCAGCACATAGTCGCCGAGACTGACCAGGCGTACGCGTGCACGTTCGGCAGTGTGGTCGAAGACTCGCTGATCGATGCCTTCGTATCGACCACAGCCGAAGACGATGTGCTCCTCCGCACTGAGCTCGCGAGCCATCTTCTGGGTGAACACCTCGCCGGCGGGCGACGGGAAGATGACGACAGGATCCGCCGACGGAGAGAGCACCTCATCGAGGGCTTCGCCCCACGGCTCCGGTTTCATGACCATTCCCGCACCGCCCCCGTAGGGAGTGTCGTCGACAGTCCGGTGCCGATCGTGCGTGTAATCCCGCAGGTTGTACACGCCGAGCTCAATCAGCCCCGTCTGGCGGGCACGTCCGAGCAGTGAGATATCAAGAATCTCGAAGAACTCGGGAAAGATCGTGACGATGTCAAAGCGCATCCTCTGAGTCTATGACTCGCTGGAGCGCGAGACAGACGCCTCAACTGTCGGTGCTGTCCTCGGACTCCGAGACATCTTCGAAGAGCCCGGCGGGAGGTGTGACGGTGACAGTTCCTGCGTCGATGTCGACTGTCGGCACGATGTCGGCGACGAACGGCACCATGACCTCACGCCCCTCGGAGGTCACGATCAGGAGGTCCTGCGCGGGAAGATGATCGACGCGGGTCACTGTGCCGACAGTCTCACCGTCGCGCACGACGCGCAGCCCGACGAGCTGGTGGTCATACCATGCATTGTCTTCAACGTGACCGGCGTCGTCCGTCCAAAGAATGGCCTTGACGACCGTCTCGGCAGCTGTGCGGTCGGTGATGCCTTCGAAGAAGGCGACGGGGGCCCCGTTGTACCACCGAAGCTCGGAGAGCGTGAGGCTCTTGCCGTGCCAGGGCGACGAGTCGGGAACTTGGAGGCTGAATACAGCCCCCGGGACGAACCTGCGATCAGGATCGTCGGTGTAGAGTTCCAGCTTCAGGGCGCCCTTGAGGCCGTGGGCCTTCGTCAGGCGCCCAACGCGCAGCTGGGTGCGTTCGGGTTTCTTCGTCACCACGTCAGTTGTCAGTGTCGACGACGTCGACGCGTACGCGATCACCGTCGGCGAGAGCGCCGACGACGGTTCGGAGCGCTTTGGCTGTGCGACCGGAGCGCCCGATGACGCGGCCGAGGTCCTCGGGGTTCACACGAACCTCGAGGACCTCACCGCGCGAGGTGCTCTTCGACGCCACGTTGACATCGTCGGGGTTGTCGACGATGCCTCGGACGAGATGTTCCAGAGCGGGAGCGAGCAAGATCAGGCCTGCTCCTCTGCCGGAGCCTCAGCGGACTCGGCGTCAGCGTCAGCCGGC
Source organism: Paramicrobacterium salitolerans (assembly GCF_051513965.1). GTDB lineage: Bacteria > Actinomycetota > Actinomycetes > Actinomycetales > Microbacteriaceae > Paramicrobacterium. The sequence goes on along the minus strand of NZ_CP195847.1, from coordinate 1,180,178 downwards.
TTCTCGTCGGCCTTCTTCTCGCTCTTCGGCTTCAGCACCGGCTTCTTCTTCTCGTCGGCGACGAATTCAACCTTCGCCTCCGGCTTCTGCACGGTCGAAGCGGCATCCTTCTCACCCTTGAACTTGCCCCAGTCGCCCGTGAGCTTGAGCAGTGCGTGAACCTGCTCGGTGGGCTGAGCGCCCACGGAGAGCCAGTACTGCGCACGCTCTGAGTCGATCTCGATGAGCGAGGGCTGCTCGGTGGGGTGGTACTTGCCGATCTCCTCGATGACACGGCCATCGCGCTTGGTGCGCGAGTCAGCCACGACGACACGGTAGTACGGCGCACGAATCTTGCCGAGGCGCTTCAGACGGATTTTGACAGCCACAATTCTCCTGAAATTGTCTGGTGGTTGATGTGTCAGCACCGGCAGGTGGGGTACACAGACGGCACGAAAACTGATGGTGGGCTGCGATCACCAGATAGAGGGTCGGGTGGTCACAGCTTCAGCGCTCTATTCTGCCAGATCCGGCGACTCATCGCTAATTGCGCCCGTCGGGCTTCACTCTGCGTCTTTTCCCCGTACTCTCAAGGTGTCACATCGAGTCCGAACGAAGGCAGAACGCCGATGGCACTTGAATTCGCTTCATCAGCACGCTCCTCGATCGGGCTGGAGTGGGAAGTCGCTCTTGTCGATCAGATCACCGGCGAACTCGTCAATGCCGCGAGCGACATCCTCCGGGAGCTGCAGAGCCCAGCTGGACACGAGCACCCGCAGATCGTGAGTGAGCTTCTTCAGAACACTGTCGAGCTCGTGAGCGGCGTGCACCGCGATGTTCCGTCAGCCGTGGCGGAGCTCACGGGTCTGCTCGACGATCTGAGGCGAGTCGCAGATGCCCGTGGAGTCTCCCCCATCGGCGCTGGAACCCATCCGTTCGGGCAGTGGTTCGATCAGCCGGTCACTGACAAGGAGCGTTACCACAAGCTGATCGAGCGGACACAGTGGTGGGGACGCAACATGCTGATCTGGGGCGTCCACGTCCACGTCGGCATCGAAGACGTGCGTAAGGCGGTGCCGATCGTCTCGGGAATGCTGACGTACTTCCCGCACGTGCTCGCGCTGTCCTCGTCGAGCCCGTTCTGGGGAGGGGTCGACACCGGCTACGCCTCGAATCGCTCGCTGATGTTCCAGCAGCTCCCGACCGCAGGACTCCCCTACGAGCAGGTGCGCACATGGTCTGATTTCGAACGCTACGTCGACGACGAGCTCATCACGGGAATCATTGAGGACCCGACAGAGGTGCGCTGGGACGTACGACCGTCAGCGACCTGGGGAACCGTCGAAGTCCGCTTCTGCGACAGCACGTCGACGGCGAAGGAGCTTGGAACCGTCGCAGCGTTCATCCACTGTCTCGTCGAAGAGCTATCGCAGCGGCTGGACTCCGGCCACGAGATCGAGGCGCTCCAACCGTGGTTCGTGCGCGAGAACAAATGGCGTGCCGCACGCTACGGCCTCGACGCCACGATCATCGTCGACCGGAATGGCCAGCAGCGCCGGGTTGCCGATGACATCCGAAGAATCGCCGACCGCCTGCTCCCAATCGCAGAATCTCTCGGATGCTCCCAGGAGCTGAGCGCCGTCGACGAACTCATCTCTCACGGAGGAAGCTGCGCCCGCCAGCGGCGTGTGGCCACGGCCGCCGACGGAGATCTCAGTCAGGTCGTGCGACACCTCGTTCGTGAGCTGGAGGGCTGAGCCCGAACTCAGCGGCCGAGGAACTTCTGAAGCGCTTCGAGCTCCTCTTCGCTCGGAGCATTCGCACCGCCGCTGAGCCCGAAGCCGCTGCCCGACGACGCCGGGGACTGCGGCTCCTTCAGCGCACCGGCGTTCTCCGCAGCGCGCTTTGCGGGGTTGCCCGACCGAGAGCCGCCCTTCTTCTTGCCCTTCTTTGACTTGCGGCTCGCGCCACCATGCCCGCCGGGGATCGGTCCCATTCCCGGAATCTGAGGGACGCCACCCTTCGCGACCGTCTTCATCATCTTCGCCGCCTGCTCGAAGCGCGTGACGAGCTGATTCACTTCAGTCACTGTCGTTCCCGAACCACGGGCAATGCGAAGACGGCGCGAGCCGTTGAGAAGCTTCGGGTTCGTCCGCTCAGCGCGCGTCATCGACTGGATGATCGCTTCGGTGCGCACGATCTCGCTCTCGTCGAAGGCATCCAACTCCTCCCGCATCTGACCCATACCCGGCAGCATGCCCATCATCTTCTTGATGGAGCCCATGTTGCGCAGCTGCTGCATCTGCTTGAGGAAGTCGTCGAGCGTGAAGGTGTCCGTCGCGAACTTCTCCGCGACCTTGCGCGCCTCCTCCTCGTCGAAGGCCTTCTGCGCCTGTTCGATCAGAGTGAGGACGTCACCGAGATCGAGGATGCGGCTGGCCATACGGTCCGGGTGGAAAGGCTCGAAGTCACCGAGTCCCTCACCGGTCGAGGCGAACAGAATCGGGCGACCGGTGACGGATGCAACCGACAGCGCCGCGCCGCCTCGGGCGTCGCCGTCCAGCTTCGAGAGGACGACCCCCGTGAAGTCGACGCCCTCCTGGAAGGCCTTCGCCGTCGCCACGGCATCCTGACCGATCATGGCGTCGATGACGAAGAGCACTTCGTCCGGATCGACGGCCTTGCGGATCTTCGCGGCCTGCTTCATGAGCTCTTCATCGACACCGAGCCGTCCGGCGGTGTCGATGATGACGGTGTCGTACTGCTTGTCACGAGCGTGTTTCAGAGAGTCCTTCGCCACACGAACCGGGTCGCCGACGCCGTTACCGGGCTCGGGCGCGAAGAGCGCCGCACCCGACTGCTCAGCGACGACGCCGAGCTGTGTGACCGCGTTGGGGCGCTGGAGGTCACAGGCCACGAGCAGAGGTGTGTGACCGTCGTTCTTGAGCCACGTCGCGAGCTTTCCCGCGAGCGTGGTCTTACCAGCACCCTGCAGACCGGCGAGCATGATGACCGTCGGCGGCGTCTTCGCGAACTCGAGCCGGCGCTGCTCTCCGCCCAGGATCTCGACGAGCTCCTCGTTGACGATCTTGACGACCTGCTGGGCCGGATTGAGTGCCTTGTTGACCTCATCGCCGAGCGCACGCTCGCGCACGCGCCCAGTGAACTCCTTGACGACGTCGAATGCGACGTCCGCGTCGATCAGTGCACGACGTATCTCGCGTACGGTGCCGTCGATATCCGACGCGGAGAGGGTTCCCTTCTTGCGAAGGTTCTTGAAGGTCTCGACGAGACGGTCTGAGAGCGATCCGAAAGTAGCCATTTGGACATCGATTCTAATCGGTTCCGCTGAGCATCGTGGACGAGCACCGGGCAGAACCGTGTCAGAGTTTCTGGTTTGCGTACATTAAGATACTGTTTCTCCATGCTCTCAACTCAAATCATCGGACTGGCGCCCGATTTCGTGCCGTACAGCGCCGCATGGGACCTTCAGCGGCGCACTCACCGCCTCGTCGCCGATGGCCATGCGTCGGACACACTCCTGCTGCTCGAACACGCGGCGGTCTACACAGCGGGAAAGCGGACCGAAGACGACGAACGCCCGGACGACGGCACCCCCGTGATCGATGTGGATCGCGGCGGGAAGATCACGTGGCACGGTCCCGGACAGCTGGTCGGCTATCCCATCCTCAAACTCGCCGATCCCATCGACGTCGTCGCGTACGTCCGAAAGCTCGAGGTCGCACTGATCGGCGTCCTCGCGGACTTCGGCGTAGCGGCAGAGCAGGTGGCGGGACGCTCCGGTGTTTGGGTGCGGAGCTCTGCCGGAGACAGCAAGATCGCGGCGATCGGCGTGCGCGTCGCGGAGAAGGTGACGATGCACGGCTTCGCTGTGAACTGCGACAACTCGCTCGCTCCGTTCGAGCACATCATTCCCTGCGGCATCCGCGACGCTGGCGTCACAACCGTGAGCGAGCAGCTCGGCCGGCGCGTCACCCCCGCGGATCTCGCACCCGCCGTGACCGATGCGATCACGGCGACCTTCGCCGGAGAGGAGGCACTGGTATGAGCGGCTGCGGAGTCTCCCCGAACGCTCCCGCCTCGGGTCCGGGAGGACGCAAACTGCTGCGACTCGAGATCAGGAACTCTCAGGTTCCGATCGAGAAGAAGCCCGAATGGATCAAGACGCGAGCGCGGATGGGGCCTGAGTTCCGCCAGCTGAGCGCACTCGTGAAGGACGAACAGCTTCACACCGTGTGCCAAGAAGCAGGATGCCCGAACATCTACGAGTGCTGGGAAGACCGCGAGGCGACGTTCCTGATCGGCGGTTCCCAGTGCACCAGGCGCTGCGACTTCTGCCAGATCGACACGGGCAAGCCCGCGGAGTACGACCGCGACGAGCCGCGCCGGGTGGCGGAGAGCGTGCAGCGCATGGGACTGAACTACGCGACTGTCACAAGCGTCGCTCGGGACGACCTGCCTGACACCGGCGCGTGGCTCAACGCGGAGACGGTACGTCAGATCCATGCGAAGAATCCCAATACCGGGGTTGAGCTGCTCGCCAACGATCACAGCGGCAAGCCGGAGTTCCTCGGCCAGATATTCGATGCTCGGCCCGAGGTGTTTGCGCACAACGTGGAGACGGTGCCACGCATCTTCCGGCGCATTCGACCCGCGTTCACCTATGAGCGTTCCCTTGGCGTCCTCACGCAGGCGCACGACGCGGGGCTCATCACGAAGTCCAACCTGATCCTCGGCATGGGTGAGGAGCCATACGAGGTGATCCAGACACTGCACGATCTTCGCGACGCAGGAACCGACATCATCACGCTCACTCAGTACCTGCGTCCCTCCCCCAGGCACCTCCCCATCGATCGATGGGTGAAGCCTCAGGAGTTCATCGAGTTCAAGGAGGCTGCGGAGCAGATCGGGTTCCTCGGTGTGTTGGCGGGCCCACTCGTCCGCTCCTCGTATCGCGCCGGGCGCCTCTGGGCTCAGTCGATGGTCGCCTCAGGACGGACGATTCCGAACGAGCTCCGACACTTGGCGGACAGGACGAAGACGTTCGCTCAGGCGGTCGGCTGAGAGTTCACGACAGCAGCTCGATGGCGACGGATTCGCCCCGCACGCTCAGGTGCACGAGAAGGGCGAGTTCGTTGTCATCTGGCGCGATCGCAAACTCGAGCGTGGCAAAGGCTTCGCCCTCTCCCGACTGGTGAGGATGAAGCGCCACGCGCAGCAGCTCGAGTGAGCGGATGATGTCGATCTCTCGATCGCCCGACTCTCGGGTCACGTACGCGGAGAGCTCGGGCCCGAGGATGTCATCGATCTCGAGCAGATACGCGGTTACGTCACTCGTCGCGGCGCCGATCTCCGCGATGATCGCCTCTCGGGCGCGCATGTCGAGGCCTTCGAGCGCCCCGATCATGACCTGCGCGGCCTCGAGTGAGTCCTCTGAGACGTCGACTCCCGCGGGAGCGCTGAGACTCACGTCGACCGTCTGATCCCCGGCATCCACGGTCTCGGACCAATAGAGCGCGCCGGATTCGTCTGATTCGATGACTCCGAAGTAGTCGTGTTCGATTCCCATCAGGACCCCACAAGATTCTGAGCGAAGACGTGCGGGGTGAAGCCGGTGATATCACCGATGCGCTCGCCCTGCCCGACGAGCTTGATCGGAAGTCCCGTGCGCTCCTGCACGGCGAGAACGAAGCCGCCCTTCGCCGAGCCGTCGAGCTTGGTCAGGACGAGCCCGGTCACTCCCGCGTGCTCGATGAACGACTGCGCCTGCTGCACTCCGTTCTGACCGGTCGTCGCGTCGAGCACGAGCAGAACCTCGGCAATCTCCGCCTGCTTTTCGACGACCCGTCGGATCTTCGAGAGTTCGTCCATGAGGCCGCCCTTCGTGTGCAGGCGGCCCGCGGTGTCGATGATCACGATCTCGGTTCCTGTCGTGATCGCGCGCTCCACAGTCTGATAGGCCACGGACGCCGGGTCCTGCCCCTCATGCTGCGGTTTGACGATCGCGGCTCCCGCTCGCTCGGCCCAGGTCGCGAGCTGATCGACGGCGGCGGCTCGGAAAGTGTCCGCGGCGCCGACGACGACGCTGCGCCCCGCGTTGCCGATGAAGCGCGCGAGCTTCCCGATCGTCGTGGTCTTACCCACCCCATTGACGCCGACGACGAGCACGACGGCGGGGCGCTCGCTGAGGTTCAGCGTCGTGTCGAACTTCGACAGGCGCTCGTCGATGCTCTCACGCAGCATCCTCTTGAGATCGCGTGGGTCTGTCGTGTGGTAGCGGTCGACCTTCTCACGAAGATCGTCGATGATCGCTTCGGCGATGTCAGACCCGAAGTCGGCGGTGATGAGCGCGTACTCGAGATCATCCCACGTCGTTTCGTCGATCGTCTGTCGTCCGAACATCCCTTTCAGAGCTCCGGAGAGCGACCACGGAGTGCGTTCTGCCATGCCTCAAGCGTACCGGCATGGCCGTGAGGTCACGCACTCTCCGCTTCGTCCGCGAGACGCTGCCCGACCACAGCCGAGACGCCGTCCTGCCGCATCGACACTCCGTACAGAGCGTCCGCGATCTCCATCGTCCGCTTCTGGTGAGTGATGACGATCAGCTGAGAGCTCTCGCGCAGCGTCTCGAAGATGGCGAGCAGCCTGCCGAGGTTCGCGTCGTCGAGCGCCGCCTCGACCTCGTCCATGATGTAGAACGGGCTCGGCCGTGCCTTGAAGATCGCGATGAGCAGCGCGACTGCCGCGAGCGAGCGCTCGCCGCCCGACAGGAGCGACAGGCGGTCGATCTTCTTGCCCGCAGGCCGAACCGCCACGTTGATACCGGTCTCGAGCATGTTGTCGGGGTCCGTGAGCGAGATGCTCCCGGTGCCTCCCGGAAACAGAATCGGGAAGACTTCGGCGAACGCATCCCGTGTGTCGTCGAACGCGGCGCGGAAGATCGTCTGCATCTTCTCGTCGAGGTCGTCGATGATCGTGAGAAGGTCCTTGCGTGTGTTCGTGAGATCGGTGAGCTGCTCCGTGAGGAACTTGTGGCGCTGTTCGAGAGCAGCGAACTCCTCAAGCGCAAGCGGATTCACCCGCCCCAGCTTCTGCAGCTGCCGCTCGGCTTTCTCGAGTCGTCTCTTCTGCTCGTGGCGGTCGTACGGGACGGTCTCGATGTCGTCGTACCCGGCGCCGTCAGTCGAGGATGCTTCGCCGCTCTGCTCGTCGACGGCTGACGGCTCCGTCTCTGACGTGTCATCCTCGTCGGCGCTCGACTCCGGCTCGCGCGCGGCATTCGGGGCATCCGACACGTCGACGGGAACGGGCACGTCCGGGCCGTACTCTGCAATGAGAACGTCTTCGACCAGCCCGAGCTCGCTGCCCGCACGCTCCAGGAGGCTCGAGAGCTGCAGCTTCTTCTCGTAGATCTGCAGCTCGAGCCCGTGAACGTCCTCGGTGACCGCCTGAAGCCTCTCACGAAGTCCGGCTTCCTCCCGTCGGAGGCCCGCGAGCTCTTCATTCTGGCTCGCCCGCTGCTCTTCGGCCCGGGCGAGTTCGATGGATGCCTCGCGGACCGAGCTCTCCACGGAGGCGAGCACGTCGGGCAGCGCCTCGGCGACCGCGGTCGCGGCCTCAAGCTGACGCCGACGAACGACCGCTCGTCGCGCAGCCGCCTCTGCGGCCTGCTGCTCTCTCTGACGCCTCTGCTTCAGCGTATGAATGTGATCGGCGTGGGCGCTGACGCGCTCGCGAGCGGTCTCCACTCGGAACCGCGCTTCGACCTCAGCCTCTCGCGCGCGCTCGCGTTCGAGGGCGAGCTCGTCACGTCCGGATACGTCGAGGATGGGCCGCGGTCTGGACTTCGCGGTCTCGAGCGCTGCCTTCGCCCTGTCGTTCGCCGCCTCGGCCTCGGCGACGGATGACTCCGACTGCTCGAGCGCCGTCGTCAGTCGCTCACACTCCTGAACCGCAGCTTCGTGCTGCACGCGGGCCTTGTTGAGAGCCTCCGTCTCGGCGGCGAGCTGCGCGTCGAACTCACGGAGCGCACTGAGTGCGATCTGCGACTGGTCCTTCGCAGCTTTGTGCTCAGCCCGCTGTGTGTTCAGCTCTTCGCTCGTCTGCTCGATGAGGCCGGTCACCTCGGAGTGACGCTCGTCAGCGGCATCCCTCTCGGCGATCAGCTCGATGCGCCCCTGCTCCCCGCCGGAGCCGCCGCGCAGCACGTACTCGGTGAGGACATCGCCCTCGGACGTCACGAGCGTGGCGTACGCCGCGTGCTCTCCCAGCTCGGCGCGAGCGGAACGCGCCGCGGCGATGTCGGGAACGATCAGGACTGTGTCGAGAATTCCGAGCACGCCGTCGGGGCCGGTCACGACGGATGCCGCGGCGACCGCGTTCGCCACTGAGGGCAGTGCCGCACGCCGCGGTGCGTCCGCGCGCACGATTGCGACGCGCCCCAGATCGTTCTGCTTCGCATGAGCCATCGCGTCATCTGCGGCATCGGCGTCGTCTGCGAGGACCGCGTCGGCGAGGGTTCCGAGACCGGCCGCGATCGCCGCCTCGTACCCGTTCGTGACGACGAGGCTGTCGGCGACGACGCCACGCACACCGGGCAGAGAGGCCGCCACCAGGTCAGCGGCACCGTCGCGGATGTCGAGCGCACGCGAGAGCGCGCTCGTCTTCGCCGCGAGAGCGTCGCGCTCGCGCTCGTAGCCGTGCAGCTGGTCACGGAGTCTCTCGATCTCCCCCTCAGCTTCGAACACACGGGACTGCGCGAGCTCGTACGCCTCATCGAGGCCGGATTCGCTCTCTGAGCTTTCGGTCGAGCTGTCTTCCAGCTGGTCGAGGCGGATCTTCGCCTCGTCGCGCCGCTGGAACGCGGCATCCAACGCATTCTGCTGGCGGAGACGCTCGCCTCTGACGGCCGCGAGCTTCGAAGCCGCCGTCTCCGCCTGCCCCGAGAGCTTCGTGATCTCCAGGTCGTGCTTCGACACGAGTTCGCTCTGCGCCTGGATCTCCTCGTCGACGGCATCCAACCGTCTCTTCGTCTCTGCGGTGTGCGCCTGTGCCGCGGCGAACTCGCGCTCAGCGGCGGTGATGTCATCACGCAGCTGATCGAGCTCGCTCTCGGCATCCGCGATCATCTGCGTCGAAACCGTCTGATGGGTCTCCTCCTGCTCAGACTGCGCGTCGAGGAGAGCGATGCGCTGCCCGGTGAGCGAGTGGAGGTTCCTCAGACTCTGCTGGACCGAGTCGAGGTCGTAGGAGACCTTGCGCGCCTCGTCGACCGCGTCGCCGAGCTGGGCCTTCTCGATGTGTGCAATGCGCAGCTGCTTCTGTTCGAGCTGCTCCTGCAGCACGATGCGCTCGGTGTGCCGCTCGCTCTCCGACCGGCCGAAGGAGTCGAGTGCGGTGCGGAGCGTGACGACGTCATCGGCGAGGATGCGCGCTCTGGCGTCACGAACGACCGCGGCGATCGTCTGCGCCTCACGCGCGATCTCGGCCTGGCGCCCGAGCGGCTTGAGCTGGCGACGGATCTCTCCCGCGAGATCGCTGAGGCGCGTCAGGTTCGTCTCCATCGCCTCGAGCTTGCGGACGGTCTTCTCTTTGCGCCTGCGGTGCTTGAGGATTCCCGCGGCCTCTTCGATGAAGCCGCGTCGCTCCTCGGGGCTGGCGTGCAGCACGGTGTCGAGCCGCCCCTGCCCCACGATGACGTGCATCTCACGCCCGAGCCCGGAGTCGCTCAGCAGCTCCTGCACGTCGAGCAGGCGGCATCCCTCACCATTGATGGCATACTCGCTGCCGCCATTTCGGAACAGCGTGCGGCTGATGGTGACTTCGCTGTACTCGATCGGAAGCGCACCGTCGGTGTTGTCGATCGTGAGGGTCACCTCGGCGCGGCCGAGCGGACCTCGCGTCGACGTGCCGGCGAAGATGACATCCTCCATCTTGCCGCCGCGGAGGTTCTTGACGCCCTGCTCCCCCATCACCCACGCGAGGGCGTCCACCACGTTGGACTTTCCGGAGCCGTTCGGCCCGACGACGCACGTGACACCCGGTTCGAAGGCGAAGGTCGTCGGCTGGGCGAACGACTTGAAGCCCTTGAGGGTGAGGCTCTTCAAATACAACGCGTCAGCCTTTCGATGGCCCGGAACTTACTGGCTCCACGGTAGCGGATGCCGCGGCCGGGCCCGCGGAGCCTGGCGGCGTTCCACCCGAATCGGTCTTGCGTGCTCACCAGCGCTTCTGGCAGGACGGACAGAAATGCGACGAGCGGTTCATGAACGCTGTGCGCACGATTGTGGTTCCGCACCGCGGACACGCGCGCCCGTCCTGCCCGTATGCGTTGAGGCTGTGCGCAAAATAACCGGCCTGACCGTTGACGTTGACATACTGCGCGTCGAAGCTCGTGCCGCCCTCCGCGAGGGCCTTGCGCAGCACGAGCCGGACGTTCTCCAGCACGTCTGCGATGCGCCGCTTCGACATCCGCTGCGCGATCTGTTCGCCGTGCACACATGCGCCCCACAGCGCTTCGTCTGCGTAGATGTTGCCGATGCCGCTCACGATGCCCTGGTCGAGCAGCACCCTTTTGATGGCCGAGCGCCGCGACTTCACGCGGTCGATCAGCGAGGCCTCGTCACAGGCGGGGTCGAGGGGGTCACGGGCGATGTGCGCGACCTGCGCCGGAATGCGCGGTTCGGCAGTCGCGTGGCCGGCGAAGCCGCCAGGTTCTCCATCGTTCGTCGGCACAAGTCGATCGATCGCCATGCTGCCGAAGATCCGCTGATCGGCGAAGTTGAGCCGAAGCTCGCCGTGGTCAGGGTGCTCGATCGTCAGCCCGATGCGCGTGTGTCTGTCTTCCACACCGGGTTCGCGCAGCAGGAGTTGACCGCTCATGCCAAGGTGCGCGACGAGAGCACGGTCGTCGCCGACCGGCATCCACAGAAACTTTCCGCGTCTCACCGCTCCCTGAATGCGTCGCCCCGTGAGCGTCTCAGCGAACTCCCCGTGGGACGCGTCGTGTCTCTTCAGAGAGCGCTCGTCGAAGACCTCGACGGAGGTGACGAGCGCACCAGTGACAGCGGGTTCGAGACCGAGGCGGACGACCTCGACTTCGGGCAACTCAGGCATGCAGTTCGGTCCAGGCAGCCAGCGCAGCGGCCATCTCGGCCTGTTTCTTGCTCGTTCCGGTTCCGGTGGCGGTCACGAGATTTCCGACGCTGACCGTCGCGGTGAACCGTCGATCGTGGTCCGGACCTGTGCTCTCGATCGTGTACTCAGGTGCGGGCGCCTGGCGTTCGGCGGCTGCCTCCTGCAGATGGGTCTTCGGATCCATCGCCGCGCCGAACCTGGCCGCCTCATGCAGCAGCGGTCCGACAAGGCGCATCACGAGATCGCGGGCTTCCTCCGGACCCTGATCGAGGTACACAGCACCGAAGAGCGCCTCCATGGTGTCGGCGAGAATGGATGCTTTCTCACGACCGCCCGTGAGCTCTTCGCCCCGGCCGAGCAGAATGTACTTCCCGAGTCCGATTCGGCCGGCGACTTCAGCCAGCGCCACCGTCGAGACGACCGCAGCCCGCATCTGCGCGAGCTCTCCCTCGGGAAGATCGGGATTGTCGCGATAGAGAGTCGTCGTGATCGCAAGCCCGAGAACGGAGTCGCCGAGGAACTCGAGGCGCTCGTTGTGCGGAACACCGCCGTGCTCGTACGCGTAGGAGCGGTGAGTCAGGGCGAGTTCGAGTAGATCCGGATCAACCGAAACGCCGAGGACCGCCAGAAGCGGTCCTCGGTCGGTAGTCAGTTGCGGCTCACGTCGAGCCGACGCGGCGCGATGCACCTCAGACGTCGGCGACCTTGCGGCCCTTGTACTCGAGGAACAGCTCGGTTCCAGCCGAGTCGGTGACGACCTTCGCACGGTGCGGGAGGCTGTAGGTGACCTGACCGTTCTCGACGGTCTTCACCAGCGTCGGGGCGCTAGCCTTCCACTGCGAACGACGGGCGCGGGTGTTTGCGCGCGACTTCTTCCGCTTGGGAACAGCCATGGGTTATCTCTCTTCTCTGTCTGACGCACTCGAGTCTTCGGTGCCTGGGCTTGAGGAGAACCGAGCAAGTGCTTCCCACCTGGGGTCCAGCACCTCGCGGGGTTCCCTTTCCGGATGGTCGGCCAGACGCTCGCCGGTCTCGGGATCGAGTCCGGGGCAATCCGGTCGGCAGACCGGCTGAAACGGCAGCGACAAAACCACTGCGTCTCTGACAAGAGGTTCAAGATCCACGTGGTCATCGTGAACCTCATGCTCAGAAGCTTCCTCACTAGAGTACGCGAAAAGTTCCTGAAATTCGACTTCGACGCGTTGCGCTATATCGGTGAGGCACCGTCCGCAGACTCCCGTGGCGGTCGTCGAGACATCCGCGGTCACGAGAATGCCTTCGTGCACGGACTCGAGGCGGACGTCCTCCTCGATCTCCGCGCCTTCTTTCACCGAGATGAGGCCCTCGCCCAGCTTTTCTGGCGCGACAACGCTCAGGGAGTGTTCGCGCATCTGGCCGGGACGGCCGATGAGGTCGCGCACGCCGATGGAGAATGCTGATTTCTTGCTTCCGGTCACACGCCGAGTCTACCCAGCGCGCATGATCTCCCGCTGAACGCCGCGGGGAAAGACCGACACTGGCCAGAGCGTCGCCTTCAGGCGGTGGGACGCCGAAGCAGCCAACGCAATCGCTCCGAGCACCTGGTCGAGATCATCGAGGATCTCTCCTTCTGCGCAGCGCGTCCGCTCTGGGCCGAAGCGGCTGCGCTCGACGCGTGTGCAGAGCCGATCGAGAGCGTCCTCGTCGTGCGGAGCGAGTCGCGCCCCGGCGACGATGGCTCGGGCGAGCTGTCGCGGTGTCTGCGCGCCTGCGAGCGGCAGGCCGTGATCGACAGCGGTGTCGATGGTTTCCCGCCACGCGTTCTCGACGGCATCCCTCCCCTCTCGGACCCGTGAGCGCCTCCAGCGTCGCCGCACGTAACGCACGAGAGCCGGCGACCCCAGTGCGAAGAGAAGCGCGAGCGCGAACGCCCAGACGACAGCCGAGGAGGAGTCCGGCGCGTCCTCAGCGGCGGCATCCGTCTCTGTCTCGTCGTCGGGAACGGCTTCTGCGCTCCGCGTGCGGGTCGGTGCCTCGGGCGCCGCTTCGGGGTCAGCCGTGGCGGTGGACGTCGGAGCGGCATCCGGCGCGTAGTCCGGAGCATCCGATCGACCCGGAGTCGGTTCGAACGGCACCCAGCCGACGCCCTCGAAGTAGAGCTCAGGCCAGGCATGCAGGTCTTCCGCATCGACTTCGAACTCTCGCCGCTCGTCGTCGGAATCGGACGAGATCTCGTCACCGGGCAGAAAGCCGATCACGATCCGAGACGGAATATCCGCCACCCGAGCCATCGTCGCCATCGCCGCAGCGAAGTGGATGCAGTAGCCGCTGCGACGCTCCAGAAAGGTCGCGACGACTCCGATGCTGTCACCGTCGTACCCCTGCGACACCGGCGTTGAGATGCTGTACGTGAAATCCCCCTCGCGCAGGTAGCGCTGCATCGCGTAGGCCTTGTCGTACGGGGTCTCAGCGTCAGCCGTCACCTCGTCGACGGTGCGGGTGATGATCTCGGGGATGCTGTCGGGCAGCGAGCGTTCACGCTCGAAGAGACCGCGCTCCGGAAGCTCGGACGCGCGCAGCTGCTCGGGGGTGACCGTCGGATCCGCGACCGAGATCGTGTACGTCTGTCCCGCCGTGCTGTCACCCCGGCTGCGCACAGTTCCGTCATCAGGATCCCAGTACCACCGACCGTCGATTCCGCTGACATCGACCGTGCCTCGGGGAACCGGGAGGAGCTTCTCCCTGAGGCTCGCCATGGTGACGTCCACGGTGCTGAGGCTGTCGTCATCGATGCCGCTTTCTGCCGCGAATGCCTCGTCATCGTCGACAGCGACGAGATCGCCGCGCGCACGAGCGCTGACCCACGTGGTTCCGTCATAGGTCTCGAGCGTCATGAGCCGGAAGTAGTCGGCGCGTTCGGAGTCAGTCGTGTACCTGAACTGGGCGCTGCCTGTCGCCTGCTGGAGGTCCTTTCCGAGGTCGATGAGGGGCGACACGCCGGTCGTGAACGACGATGCGTTGCTCACCGCAAACGGGTTCGCCCCGTAGAAGCCGGGCACGGTCGTCGCCGCGATGCCAGCGAGCGCCGATGCCGCCACGCCGATCACGAGAACGCGGCCAGCGCCGCCGCGCCGGATCGGACTCGACGCCCAGATCGCGAAGGCGTAGGCAATGCCGGTGGCCACGAAAGCGATCACCGGCAGCTCCCCCGCAAGCAGCGAGGGCGGCACGATGAACGCGAAGCAGAGAAGCCCCGTCGGCAACGGGGAACGCGCAACGACTGCGATGAGATCGAGCGTCACCGAGAGCAGAAGCGCACCCGCCGTCAGCAGAAACGTCACGCCCTCGTCGGCGCGAGCCGGAATGGACTGCTGATAGACGGAGGTGCTTCCGGCGTCGATGAGTGCGGAGAAGGCGCCGAGCGTCGAGGGAGTTGGAAGGATGCCGATGACGGCGGTCGCCGGTGCGGCGATCGCCGTCAGGGCAATCAGCCCCGCGACAGCGCCGCAGAGCGAGCCGAGCAGCGGCCGAGCGCCGACGCTTCGAGAGATCGCGGCGATTCCGTTCACGCACACCACGATGAGGAGACAGCCGAGCCACCACGCGAGCTCCACGAGAAGCGGCACGTACGCCGAAAGCGTCGCCATCAACATCACGGCGAGCGCGACGCTCACGGCGGTGGTCGGCCGACGCCTGATGTTCCGGGGACGCCCGGCTCGAGCGCCGTCAGCCGCTGACATCGCTGTGCTCCGTGATGCTGCGATGCATCCGCTCCCAGCTCGGACCGACGTCGAACCTGCCGGTGAGCCCCGTGACGACCCAGGGTCTCGGAGCGTCGTCGCGAACGCGCGGAGACTCCGTCGCGACAAACGCCAGTGCCGGGTCGCCGTGGGCGCCGAGCGCGGCGAGGGCCGTCAGCCGGTCGAGACTGTCGCTCACGAGGATGGTCGGCACTCCTCGAGGCATCCTCTGCTCCAGCTGCCGCACGAGTGCGTGAGGCTCCGCGACAGGCGTGCCTTCGGCGGTCGCGAGGTGCGAGAGGAAGGCAGCCACGTTCTCCGCGCCGATCGCGAGGATCCCGGCATCCTGCTCCGCTGTTGTGACCCGGTAGCCCCGGTCGATGAGATGCACTGCCGCCGATGCGGCCATCTCGATGAGCGAGTCCACCGCAGACGACCCCGGTCGGATGTCGATGACGAGCAACGCCTCCGGATCACCCTGCGGCTCCTCCTGACGAACCATCAGCTCACCGCGGCGAGCAGTGGCGCGCCAGTGCACGCGCCGCAGAGGATCCCCTGGACGGTATTCGCGCGCGATCAGCTCATCTGCCCGTGGAGCGGCAGGACGGATGCGATCGTGCAGACGCCCTTCGCCCGGTGCGGAGACCCCTGCGACGTCCGTGAGCTCGACGATGCGCGGGCGCACGATGACGGGGGTCGACTCTCCGATTGCTCTGCTCGACGCGCAGACCCCGAGAGGGTCCTCGAGCGTGACGCGGAAGGGGCCGATGTGCCAGCGGCCACGCTGAGGCGCACGCACCCGGTAGCGGATGCCGAGGCGCCCGCCACGCTGGACCTTCGCGGGCGGCATCACTCCGCTCGGGCTCACGCCCCACTCGGACGGTGTCTCGTCGGACCAGCCCGTGACCGCTGCGAGGTTTCCGCCGAAGCGCAGCTCGCACACGACCTCAACGTCGTCGATGCAGGGCAGCTCGGGCGGAACGCGACGCGAGACCTCAAGGGGGATGCGCTGCAGGATGACGCTCGCCACGCACAGCGCAAGCACCAGAATCAGGAAGACCGCAACGAACAGCCCCTCACGTCGATTCGTGAACGTGGCGAACAGGAGCAGGATGACGGCGACGACGAGCAGCCCCCAGCCTCGCGGCGTGAGCCGGAATGTGCGTCGGGGCGTCGCACTCATGATCGTCGCTATCCGCCGCTCGGAACAGCCGTCGTCTTCACGATGTCGGCGATGATCTCGGTCGTCGCAGCCGCAGCATCCGTTCCTCTGTCCCCCAGCCGGTGCGCGAGCATCACGCGGTGGGAGAAGACGACATCGGCCAGAGCCGCGACGTGATCCGGCAGCACGAACTCGTGACCGTCCATGGCGGCGCGCGCCTTCGCCGCGGCGAGCAGCTGCAGGGTCGCGCGCGGACTCGCTCCGAGTCGAAGATTCGGGTGCTCGCGGGTGGCTCGCGCCAGTGCGACGGTGTACTCCTTCACTGCCGGCGACGCGAAGACGTGGTGCGTCGTCTCGATCATGTCGATGAGTTCGGGCAGCTCGACCACGGGCCGCAGTCTCTCGAGGGGATCGCCCTCGTCGCGCCAGGTGAGCATCTCCGCTTCTGCCGCGGCATCCGGGTACCCGATCGAGAGCCGTGCGGTGAAGCGGTCGCGCTGCGCCTCGGGGAGCGCGTATGTCCCCTCCATCTCCACCGGGTTCTGCGTTGCGAAGACCGTGAAGGGTCGTGTGAGCGCGTACGTGACGCCGTCCGCGGTCACCTGCCGCTCGGCCATGCACTCGAGCAGCGCCGACTGCGTCTTAGGTGACGCGCGGTTGATCTCGTCGCCGATGACGATGTTCGCGAAGACCGGGCCGGGCTTGAACTCGAAACGGCTCTCC
Source organism: Paramicrobacterium salitolerans (assembly GCF_051513965.1). Classification (GTDB taxonomy): domain Bacteria; phylum Actinomycetota; class Actinomycetes; order Actinomycetales; family Microbacteriaceae; genus Paramicrobacterium. The sequence continues at coordinate 1,163,438 of NZ_CP195847.1, read as the reverse complement.
GACTGGTCGAAGACAGCGACCCCGGTGACATCGCTCGGCAGGAGGTCAGGGGTGAATTGGATGCGGTTGATGCTGCCGCCCACGGATGCGGCGAGCGCCCGAGCGAGCATCGTCTTTCCGACACCTGGAACATCTTCGATGAGCAGGTGTCCCTCGGCGAGGAGCACGGTGAGTGCAGTGCGTACGGCTTCGGGCTTACCCGAGATGACCCGCTCGATGTTCTCGACGAGCGCGGCGCTCCGGCTTTGGACGTCGGCCACGGTCATGCCTCGAGAGTCAGCGCCCTGACGCTCGCGCGGCACCGACGTGGCCGAGTCGCTCATGATGCGTTCAAGAACCCGGCGACCGCCTGAGGAACATACGGGGTCACATCTCCCCCGAGCGCCGCGACCTGGCGCACGAGCGAACTCGAGACGTGAGCATGCGCGGGGTTCGGCAGCATGAAGACCGTCTCGACACCGGCGAGGTCACGATTCACGATCGCCATGGGCGTCTCGTAAGCGACGTCCACCTGAGACCTGATGCCCTTGATGAGGACGGATGCTCCGACGTCGGTGCAGTAGTCGACGAGGAGTCCGACACTCCACGACGCGACGACCACATTGCCGCCGACACCGCCGTCCTTGACCGCGGACTCGATGAGGGAGACTCGCTGCGCGATAGGCAGCAGGGCCTCCTTGTCGGGATTGTGAACCACGACGACGTGCAGTTCGTCATAGAGCGGAGCCGCCCGCTCGATGACGTCGAGATGACCAAGCGTGATGGGGTCGAACGATCCGGGAACGACGGCGATCCTGCGCATACTCCCACCCTACCGGGAGAGCGACCGCGTCGCCGACTAAGCCTTCGACATCGCCTCACGCGCCGCGTCATCCAGACGCCGGTCGATGGCATCTCGGAGCTCGCCGTGCTTCGCGAAGCCCGGGTCGTCGGCGAGAAGACGCTCTGCCGCAGCGCGTGCCGTCACAATCACATCGCCGTCCTGCGCGACGCGGAGAAGCCGGAGCGACGATCGCCCGCCGGACTGCGCACCGCCGAGAACATCACCCTCGCGCCGAAGCTCGAGATCACGCTGAGCGAGGACGAATCCGTCCGTCGTCTCCGCCACTGCGTCCACGCGCTCGAGTGAGGGCGATTCGGGTTCTGCGGCGGTGACGAGCAGGCACAGCCCCGGCACGCTGCCTCGGCCCACGCGGCCCCGCAGCTGGTGCAGCTGAGAGACGCCGAAGCGATCGGCATCGAGGACGACCATGGTCGATGCGTTCGGTACGTCCACACCCACCTCGATGACCGTCGTCGTCACGAGGACGTCGATCTGGCCCGCGGCGAAACGCGTCATGATGGCGTCCTTCTCGTCGGGAGCCAGACGACCGTGGATCGCTTCGATCGTGAGTCCAGCGAGCACGGGCTCCGTCCTCAGGGTCGCGAGCATCTCCGTCACTGTTGCGATTCGGCGCTTCTGCCCATCGGCATCCTCATCGTCGTCGGGCACATCGGGTGCATCGTCGTCGCTTCCCGCGTCGATCGCGGGACACACAACGAAAGCCTGGCGACCGAGATCCACCTCTTCGCGCATGCGCTCCCAGACCCGTGGCAGCCACCCCGGCTTCAGAGCCAGCGGCACCGTGAACGTCTCGATGCCCTGTCTCCCCGTGGGCAGCTGGGTGATGGTGCTGACGTCGAGGTCTCCGAAGACGGTCATGGCGACGGTGCGCGGAATCGGTGTCGCGGTGAGGACGAGCGTGTGCGGGTGAGCTGCGCTCTTGCGACGCAGCATGTCGCGCTGATCGACGCCGAAGCGGTGCTGCTCGTCGATGACGATGAGTCCCAGGTCGTAGAACTCGACCGTCTCGTTCAGAAGCGCGTGAGTGCCGACGACGATCTTCGCCTGACCGCTCACAATGCGGAGCAGCGCACGCTTGCGGTCGGCGGCCGGCATCTTTCCGGTGAGCAGCACGGGCGCCATGTCCGCCGCGAGATCGGGCCCGAGCGATGCGACGATCGACCGAAGATGCTGTGCCGCGAGCACCTCGGTCGGCGCGAGGAGCGCCGTCTGCCCCCCGTCGTCCGCGACCGTGAGCATGGCGCGCAGCGCGACGAGGGTCTTGCCCGAACCGACCTCGCCCTGGACGAGACGATTCATGGGGTTGCGCTGGGCGAGGTCGTGCTCGATCTCCGTGCCGACCGTCGTCTGATCGTCTGTGAGCACGAATGGAAGCTGAGAATCGAAACGTTCGAGCGGCCCACGCTCGCTCGGCGTTCGTGACATCGCCATGCTCTCACGAGCGTGCGCTCGATTCTCGAGGAGAGCTGCCTGCAGCACGAAGGCTTCGTGGAACCTCAGGCTGCGCCGCGCACGCTTCCAATCGTCGTCCTCCCTCGGGCGGTGGATGCGTTCGAGCGCGGTTCCGTAGTCGAGCAGCCTCTCTGCATCTCGAACCTCGAGCGGCACCGGATCGGGAACAGCCAGTCCGACGTGATCGAGAAGCACAGCCATAGATTTCTCGATCGACCACGTAGCGATCGACGCCGTCGCCGGATAGATCGGGATCGGCTTGTGGGCCCACGCGTGCACGTCGGTCGCTTCGCCCTGGCGCTCGAACAGCTTGTAATCGGGGTGCGCGAGCTGGAGTTTGCCGCGATAGGAACCGATCTTTCCCGCGAACACGCCGCGCGCGCCGGGAACGAGCTCCTTCGCACGCCAGGCCTGATTGAAGAACGTCAGCGTGAGGATCCCCTTGCCGTCGGAGATGACGGTCTCGAGAATGCTTCCGCGGCGCTTCGCCATTCGACGCTCTGTCGTGCGAACGACATCTGCCACGAGCGTCGCGTGCTCGCCCACGGGGAGGTTTCCGAGCTGCGTCACTTCGCCGCGGCGCGCATACCGGCGCGGGTAGTGCGCGAGCAGATCGCCCACCGTGCGATACCCGAACGCTCTCTCGAACGCTGCCGCTGTGCGGCCGCCCAACGGCCCCGAGAGCTTCTCACGCAGACCGGACTCGTTCATGTGTTCGAGTCTACGCGGGCCCGGTGACACACGTTATCCTCAAGAGCAATGACCAGAATCATCGGCGGCGACGCGGGCTCGCTCACGCTCAAGGTCCCCCCGCACGGGACTCGCCCGACGAGCGATCGTGTGCGCGAGGCGCTGTTCTCTGCCCTCGACGCACGTGATGTCGTGCGCGGCGCTGCCGTTGCGGATCTGTACGCGGGATCCGGCGCCGTCGGCCTCGAGGCCGCGAGCCGAGGAGCATCCTCCGTGACTCTCGTCGAGAGTTCGCCGCGCGCGGCCGCCGTCTGCCGCGCCAATGCCTCGACGGTCACACGCGCCGCGGAGCGCTCCCTCGGGATCACCACCGTGGTGGCCAGCGTCCTGAGCTGGCTTGAGCGAGACGACGACGAGCGTTACTCACTCGTCTTCATCGACCCGCCCTACGACATCGCTGAAACGGAGATGACGGCCGTTCTCGAGCGTCTGGTCCGTCGTCTCACATCCGACGCCATCGTTCTGGTCGAGCGCAGCGCCAGGTCGCCCGAGCCGACCTGGCCCGCTGGGCTGACTCCGGGGAGACAGCGCCGCTACGGCGAGACTGTTGTTTGGTGGGCTGAGCCAGCCAACGACGCCTAGCCTGCGTTGCCGTCCCAGTTCGCATACGGGTCCCAGCCTCGTGCGTCCAGCGGCGCGCCGTCGAGCGTCACGTCACTGTCGGACGGGGCGCTCACCACACCGATCCTCCGAAACCTGGTCGGCAGATCAGCGTCTGCCGGGAAGCACGCGAGGAGGCCGTGGTCTTCACCGCCGTGGAGCACCGCCTCGTCTGCCGGTCCCAGCTTCGCGCTCTCAAGACTGAGAGTGACGCCGCTTGCTCGAGCCAGCCTCGACGCATCGAGCGCCAGCCCGTCCGAGAGGTCCATCATCGCGGTAACGCCCGCGTGCGCGGCGATCGCCCCATCACCGATGGGTGGGCGCGGAGCCAGCTGAATCCCTACGGTGTCAGGATGCCGCTCGCGGAGCTGCCCTGCGCGCTCTGCGTCGGGTTCTCCGGTCTCATTCACTCCTTCGGCGAAGAGCAGCGAGAGCCCTCGCGCGGCCGCGCCGAGAGTTCCGGAGACTGCGACGATATCGCCGACACGCGCTCCCGAGCGAAGAACCGCGCTGCGTCCCTCGAGATCTCCGAACGCCGTCACCGCGATGGTGAAGGTGCGCGACGTCGAGAGATCGCCGCCGACCACACCGCACCCGGGCGCGAGTTCCGCGCACGCGGCGCGGACGCCGTCTGCGAAGTTCTCGAGCACGCTCACCGAGTAGTGATCTGGAACAGCCAGAGCGATGACGAGGCCGGTCGGGCGCGCCCCCATGGCCGCGACATCGGAGAGATTCGTGGCGGCGGCCTTCCAGCCGAGGTCGAACGGTGTCGACCATGCTTCGCGGAAGTCGGGTCCGTGCACCATCATGTCGGTCGTCACGACGTAGCGTCCATCCGGCGCCCGCAGCATCGCGCAGTCATCACCGGGCCCGAGCAGCGCCGCGCTCGCAAGCGGAAGCCGCGGAAAGATCCTCTCGAGGACGCGGCCCTCCGTCAGCTCGGAGAGAGACGGCCCCGTCGATCTGTCAGAGAACACCATGGCTTCAACGGTAGCCTGAACGAGTGCGTTCTCTTGCCCGTCTGACGTCTGCGAGCCTGCTCGTCACGGCGTCCGCGCTGTCCCTCACAGCGTGCGCTGGATCCGTCTCCATGGAACCCGCTCCGCACGCGAACGACCCCGACTGCGCAGCGGTCACGGTTCGACTGCCCGACGCTGTCGGAGAGCTCGAGAAGCGAGAGACCACGGCACAGGCGACCGGAGCATGGGGTGATCCGGCATCCGTGCTCCTGCACTGCGGCGTCGAGCCGATCGGGCCGACGACGATGCCGTGCTTCTCGGTGAACGGGGTCGATTGGGTGCGCGACGACAGCGAAGCCCCGATCTACCGTTTCACCACCTACGGACGCACCCCAGCTGTCGAAGTCGTCATCGACAACGACCACGCCTCAGGGTCTGCTCTTCTCGATCTCTCTCCCGCCGTCAGCGTGATCGAGCAGACGTCGAAGTGCCTCAACGCGGAGGACGTGACCGGCTAGCGGGCGCCCCGTGCGACAGCGACGTCGAGAAGCTCAGTGATCAGGTCGGCGTAGCTGAGACCCGACGTGATCCAGCAGATCGGGAACATGGAGATCGGGGTGAAACCCGGCAGCGTGTTGACCTCGTTGAGAACGAATCCGGATGCCGTCAGAAAGAAATCGACTCGAGCAAGCCCCTCCGCGCCGACAGCGTCGAAGGAGCGCAGGGCGATCTCTTTCATCTCGGCCAGCTGTTCGTCGCTCATCTCCGCCGGGCAGACGAGGTCGATTCCCTCCGCGCCGAGATACTTCGCATCGAAGTCATAGAAGTCTCGACCGGAGACCACGATCTCACCGGCGTACGTCGAGGCGCGAGCCGGTTCGCCCGGGCGTCCACCGAGCACCGCGATCTCCACCTCACGCCCGTCGACCCCCTGCTCGATGAGCACGGCGTCGTCTTCGTCGAACGCGATACGGAGCGCATTCGCGAGCTCGTCAGGCTGAGAGACCCTACTGACTCCGACGCTCGAACCCGCGCGCGCAGGCTTCACGAAGACGGGAAGCTCAAGCCCCTCGAGCAGCGTCTCATCTGCGTCGCCCGACCACTCGTGGCGGCGAAGCGTGCGCCACGGGGCGACATCGACGCCGGCGTGCTGCAGGATCGACTTGGTGAAGTGCTTGTCCATGGCGACAGCGGACGCCAGCACGCCGGATCCGACGTACGGCAGTCCGACGAGTTCGAGCAGGCCCTGCACAGTGCCGTCCTCACCGTAGGTGCCGTGGAGGATCGGGAAGACCACGTCGATCTGACCGAGCGACGTGACCACACCGTCACGCTCGACCGTGAGCGTCCGCGACACGTTGTCTTCGGGCCAGCGAACACGTGTGCCGTTGTCCACGACTTCCGGAAGGTGAGCGGGATCGAGGACGAACTTCTCAGCGTCGTCGTCCTCGAGGACGTACTGGCCGGCGCGAGTGATGCCGATCGGCACCACTTCGAACCGATCGCGATCAATCGCTCCCAGCACTCCCCCCGCCGTTGCGCAGCTGATCGAATGCTCGCTTGAGAGCCCCCCAAACAGCACCGCCACCCGGAGCTTTCCCGTCATTGGTCGTCCTCTCCCCCTGGGGTTCCTCTGAATCGGTGGTCAGGTGCGGCGCGATTCCCTTCGGATCGAGGGTCCCGTCGACAACCTGCTTGACCTGCTGCACGATCGGCATGCTCACCCCGACAGAGTCGGCGATCTCGAGCACCGGTCCGACCGATGCCAGGCCTTCGGCGGTCTGCTGCATCTGCTTCACGACCGAGGAGAAACTATACCCCTGGCCCAGCAGACGTCCTGCCGTGTTGTTGCGTGACAGCGGTGACTGACACGTCGCAATCAGGTCGCCAAGCCCCGCGAGTCCGGAGAGCGTCTCGGGCTGAGCGCCGAGCGCGACGGCGAAATCGGTCATCTCCACGAGACCGCGCGTGATGATGGATGCCTTCGTGTTCTCGCCGTAGCCGACTCCATCGACGATTCCGATGGCGACCGCGATGAGGTTCTTCAGCACTCCGCCGAACTCGGTTCCAATGACATCGGTGTTCACGAACGTGCGGAAATAGGCGTTGCTCGCGATGAGGGCGATGGACTGCGCGGTCTCGAGGCTCTGTGAGGCGACCACGGCCGCGGTGGGCTGTTCCTTCGCGATCTCGAGTGCGAGGTTGGGGCCGGATGCCGCTGCGATCAGCGCCGGATCCCAGTCGAGCGTCTGCTCGATCACCTGGCTCATCCGCATCCCCGAGCTGCGCTCCACTCCCTTCATGAGCGAGACCACGCTCGTCCCCGGTGCAAGATGGGGTCGGAGCGCGACGAGGTTATCGCGAAGGGACTGGCTCGGAACCGCGACGAAGACGTGCTGCGCGTTCGCGACGGCATCCGACATCTTCGAGACCGCGGTCATCCGATTCGGCAGAGTGACACCGGGAAGGTAGTCCTGGTTGCGATGGTTGCGGTTGATGTCGCGCACGACCTCGCTGCGGCGCGCCCACATCGTCACGTCGCTGCCGCCGTCTGCCAGGATCTTGCCGAATGTCGTGCCCCAGCTGCCCGAGCCGATGACAGCCACACGGGCTGACGTTGCCGTCTTACGACTCAAAGCGCCCCGTCTCCTTCTGATCGTGCTTCGAGGGATCCCATCGCTGGCGCGGCGCTGCCGCACCTCTGATGTCCTCGAGCTGCTCGGTGATGGCGTCCATGATGGTATTCGTCGCTTCGATGAATGTCGATGTGTCGCGCGGCCGGTCGCGGAACGCGGAGAGATCGACGGGATCACCCACCTTGATGGTGACCTTCTTCGGAGGGAAGAAGCTGATCTTCTTCCCGTAGCGGGCCATGACCTTCTGCGTGCCCCAGTGGGCCACGGGAATCACCGGCAGATCGTGCGTGAGCGCCATGCGCGCCGCACCGGTTTTGCCGCGCATCGGCCACATGTCAGGGTCTCGCGTCAGCGAGCCTTCGGGGTAGACGATCACACCACCGCCCGTCGTGACCAGGTCTCCCGCAGCCTCGATGGGTCCCTTGCCACGCGGCGAGCCTTCGCGCTCGACGGGAATCTGCCCCGACGCACGCAGCAGCCAGCCGAGAACAGGAACCCGGAAGAGGGACGCTTTCGCCATGAAACGGGGAATGCGCCCGATCTTCCAGGTTGCGATGCCGATCACGATCGGGTCGATCTCGCTGAAGTGGTTCGGAGCCAGAATGAAGGGACCGTTCTTCGGCAGCTTCGCGCCGTCGATGATTGTCATCTTCATCAGCAGGCGCCCGAGCGGCAGAAGGATCGCCGCGAAGAGCCAGAAGATCGACGGACGGGTCTTCTCTGGCGACCGCTTCACGGTCGGCTGTATGGGTTCTGGAGTGTCAGACACTCCCCCATTATCCTTCGAGCGTGAAGTCGGCTCCGAGAAGTTCGAGCTTCTCGATGAACTTCTCGTACCCGCGACTGATGATTCCGACGTTCGAGACATGGGACGTGCCCTCGGCGCTCAGTGCGGCAATCAGGTGCGAAAATCCTCCGCGCAGGTCGGGAACGACGATATCGGCGCCGTGCAGCTTGCTCGGCCCGGAGATTACCGCAGAGTGGTTGAAGTTCCGCTGCCCGAACCGGCAGGCCTGACCACCGAGGCACTCTCGGTGGATCTGGATGGTCGCGCCCATGTTGACCAGGGCATCGACGAAGCCGAATCGGTTCTCGTACACCGTCTCGTGGACGATCGAGACGCCCTTCGCCTTGGTCAGTGCGACGACGAGAGGCTGCTGCCAGTCCGTCATGAACCCGGGGTGAACGTCGGTCTCGATGATCACGGGGTTGAGATCGGTGCCGGGATGGAAGAAGCGGATGCCGTCCTCGTGGATCTCGAAACCGCCGCCGACCTTGCGATAGACGTTGAGGAAAGTGAGCATCTCCGACTGCAGCGCACCGCCGACGAAGATGTCTCCCTCGGTCGCAAGCGCTGCCGCTGCCCAGCTCGCAGCCTCATTGCGGTCGAAGAGAGCGCGATGCGAGTAGCCGGTGAGCGTTGCGACGCCCTCGATGCGGATGACGCGGTCGGTGTCGACCGAGATGATCGCGCCCATCTTCTGAAGGATGTTGATGAGATCCATGATCTCCGGCTCGATCGCCGAGCCGCGGAGCTCCGTGATGCCCTCAGCGCGAACGGCCGTCAGAAGCACCTGCTCCGTCGCGCCGACACTCGGATACGGCAGCTCGATCTTCGCGCCGCGAAGACCGGTGGGAGCCGTGATGCGGATTCCGCTGGGGAGCTTCTCGACGACGGCCCCGAACGTACGGAGAACATCGAGGTGGTAGTCGATCGGACGGTCGCCGATGCGGCATCCGCCCAGGTCGGGAATGAAGGCCTCACCCAGTCGGTGCAGCAGCGGCCCGCAGAAGAGAATCGGGATGCGGCTCGACCCCGCGTGCGCGTCGATGTCCGCCATGTGAGCAGACTCGACGGCAGACGGATCGAGGTGCAGCTCGCCCTCTTCCTCTCCATCAGTGATCTTCACCCCGTGGACGCTGAGCAGTCCACGCACGACCCGAACATCACTGATGTCCGGAACGTCCCGAAGGACGCTGGGGGTCTCACCGAGAAGCGCCGCGACCATCGCCTTCGTGACGAGGTTCTTCGCGCCCTTGAGTTCGATCCGACCGGTGAGAGGGCGTCCGCCCCGAATGGTGATTGTGTCTGCGTGAAGTCCCACGCTGGCCCCCGCCCCCGTAGCGTCCTCGAGAAGAGTCCTCAATGCGATTCCCTGATGTTCGGCTATCTGGCGGGCAAAGTCTGCGGCCGCCATGCTGCTCGATTGGCCTCGAACGCGGTGATCGCCTCTTCATTGCGAAGCGTCAGCGCGATGTCATCGAGCCCTTCGAGCAAACGCCACCTAGTGTAATCGTCGATATCGAACGGCACCTGAATGTCGCCCGCTGTGACGGTCTTGTCTTCGAGGCTGACCGTGAACTCCATGCCGGGGTTCGCGTCGATGGCTGCCCAGAGCCGTTCGAGGTCATCGTCGCTGATCTGCGCGGCGAGCAGACCCTGTTTGCCCGAGTTGCCGCGGAAGATGTCTCCGAACCGAGTGCTCAGCACGACCGCGAAGCCGAAGTCGCGCAGCGCCCAGACGGCGTGCTCTCGTGATGAGCCGGTGCCGAAGTCGGGACCCGCGACGAGCACCTTCGGATTCGCGAACTCGGGCTTGTTGAGCACGAAATCAGGATCCTGCCGCCAGCCGGCGAACAGTGCGTCATCGAAGCCGGTCTTGGTGACGCGCTTCAGGTAGACGGCCGGGATGATCTGATCGGTGTCAACGTTTGAGCGCTTCAGCGGCGCGGCGACTCCGGTCACTGTGGTGAATTTCTCCATGATGGTCAGTTCTCCAGGTCTGAGGGGCTCGACAGGGTTCCGCGAATTGCGGTCGCAGCGGCGACCACGGGCGACACGAGGTGCGTACGCCCGCCCTTGCCCTGACGGCCTTCGAAGTTTCGGTTGCTCGTCGATGCGCAGCGCTCGCCCGGCGCCAGCTGGTCAGGGTTCATGCCGAGACACATCGAGCATCCGGCGAACCGCCACTCGCCGCCGAACTCCTCAACGATCTTGTCGATTCCCTCGGCCTCAGCCTCGAGCCGGACCCGCGCAGACCCGGGTACGACCATGACGCGCACGCCATCAGCCTTCTTCTGCCCCTTGATGATGGAGGCAAAGGAACGGAGGTCCTCGATGCGACTGTTCGTGCAGGAGCCCATGAATACGGCATCCACCGGGATCTCCTTGAGCTTCGTGCCGGGAGTCAGCGCCATGTACTCGAGCGCTCGCTCTGCTGCAGAGCGGTCGGTCGGGTCATCGAACTCTTCCGGATTAGGAACATTGCCGCTGAGCGAGACGCCCTGGCCCGGGTTCGTCCCCCAGGTGACGAAGGGCTCGAGTTCGTCGGCATCGAGGAAGACCTCTGCGTCGAACTCCGCACCCTCATCGGTCGAGAGTGTGTTCCAGTACTCCACCGCTTCGTCCCAGTCGGCGCCCTGGGGCGCGTGCGGGCGCCCCTTGAGATAGTCGTAGGTCGTCTGGTCCGGCGCTACCATTCCGGCGCGAGCACCGGCCTCGATCGACATGTTGCAGATGGTCATGCGGCCCTCCATGGAGAGAGACCGGATGGCGCTTCCGCGATACTCGAGAACGTAGCCCTGGCCCCCGCCCGTGCCGATCTTCGCGATGACGGCGAGGATGATGTCTTTGGCCGTCACGCCCGGCTTCAACGTTCCCTCGACGTTGATGGCCATCGTCTTGAAGGGCTTGAGCGGTAGCGTCTGAGTCGCCATGACATGCTCGACCTCGCTCGTTCCGATGCCGAACGCCATGGCGCCGAACGCGCCGTGCGTGGAGGTGTGCGAGTCGCCGCACACGACCGTGATGCCGGGCATCGTGAGCCCGAGCTGCGGACCCACGACGTGGACGATGCCCTGTTCGACATCCCCAAGCGAGTGGAGTCGGACGCCGAACTCCTCCGCGTTCTTGCGGAGAGTCTCGATCTGGGTGCGGCTCGTCCGATCCGCGATCGGACGATCGATGCCGATGGTCGGCGTGTTGTGGTCCTCGGTCGCGATCGTGAGATCGGGGCGACGGAGCGGGCGACCGGCCATCCGCAGACCGTCGAACGCCTGCGGGCTTGTGACCTCATGGACGAGATGCAGATCGATGTAGATCAGATCGGGCTCGCCGTTCTCGCCGCGCGTGACGAGGTGGTCCTGCCAGACCTTCTCTGCCAGCGTGCGCGGACGAGCGGAATTTTCGGGGTTCTGTTGCATGAGCGTGCTTCCTTGCAGGTAATGGGAACAGGCACCATCAGACTCCGCGGCGAGGGGGCCTGTGGGCTAGGCCTCGCCGCGGCAGCTAAGAAGCAGACCGAACAGCACGGAGCAAGAATATCACTCGCTAGGGAGTTCCTGCGTTTCGTTACCTCGTTTGCGAGCAGCGATGAGACTTGCGACCGTCGCCACAGCCATAGAAACGATGATCACCGCAAGCGACACCCAGGTGTTAATCTCGGGGACCCATTCGACGCCCTTACCCCCGTTGATGAACGGCAGTTCGTTCTCGTGGAGCGCGTGGAAGACGAGCTTCACACCGATGAAGGCGAGGATGAACGCGATGCCGTACTTGAGGTACTCGAGCTTTTCGAGAAGCCCGCCCAGCATGAAGTACAGCTGGCGCAGCCCCATGAGCGCGAAGATGTTCGCGGTGAAGACGATGAACGGGCTCTGTGTGATTCCGAAGATCGCGGGAATCGAGTCGATCGCAAACATCACATCGGTCGTGCCGATCGCCAGGAACACGACGACCATGGGCGTCCACATCCGACGTCCGTCGACAACGGTGCGGAGCTTTGAACCGTCGTACTCCGGCGCCACCTTGAGCTTGCGTCGCATGAACGACGTGAACTTCGTCTCGCCGTCCTCGGCATCCTCGTTCTCACCGAATGCCTGCTTCCACGCCGTCCACAGCAGGAAGATTCCAAAGAGGTAGAAGACTGCGCTGAAGTGCTCGATGACGGTGGCGCCGACGAGGATGAAGATTCCGCGGAAGACGAGGGCGATGATGATGCCCACCATGAGGACTTCCTGCTGGTACCGCTTCGGCACCGCGAACTTCGTCATGATGATGACGAAGACGAAGAGATTATCGACCGAGAGGCTGTACTCGGTGAGCCAGCCCGCGAGGAACTGCCCGGCGAAGTCTCCGCCCGCGAACATGAACATGAGCCCGGCGAATACGAGCGCGAGCGTGACGTAGAAGGCCACCCAGAGCGCCGACTCCCGCATGGATGGGATGTGCGGACGCTTCACCACGATCAGCAGATCGAAGAGGAGGATGAGCACGAGGACGATGTAGGAACCGACTTCGAACGCAAGGGGAAGCTCAGGATGCATGCGGATAAATGCCCTTCAAAAGAGGATCGACTTTCATCGAAAGTCTCTCCCCCGGCTCGGCCGACGCATCATCCGGGGCGACTGCGGTGTCGTCCGTCCTGACGAATGATGCGAATCGGGATACTCCCCTTCGCTACGTCAACTGTAACGGATGAACGCGGTCGTCGGCGACGGATTCCTCCGTCGCCGACGACGATCACGCTCCGCGCTCCGACTCGATCAGAGCAGCGAGGTGCGTCCGACGCTCCTCCTGCTCCACCGGGTCCGGGACTGGTAGCGAGGCCAGGAGCCTCTGTGTGTACGGGTCCTTCGGGCTGCCGAGAACCTCGGCTCCTGTCCCCTCTTCGACAAGCTGGCCCCGATACATCACCGCGATGCGGTCGGAGAGGATGTCCACGACCGCCAGGTCGTGGCTGATGAACAGTGCCGCGAAGCCGAGCTCGCCCTGCAGCTCCGCGAAGAGCTCGAGCACGCGCTCCTGCACGGAGACGTCGAGCGCGCTCGTGGGCTCGTCCGCGATGAGCAGCTCGGGGTCAAGCGCGAGTCCGCGCGCGAGGCTCGCACGCTGACGCTGCCCCCCGGAGAGCTCGTGCGGAAAGCGGCCTGCGTACGCACGCGGCAGCTGCACCGCTTCGAGAAGCTCGGCGACGCGCGTCGAGATCTCGGCATCCGTCATCTCTCGTCGATGCACCTGGAACGGTTCCGCCACGCACTCCTCGATGGTGAGGAGTGGGTTGAAGCTGGATGCTGGGTCTTGGAACACGAACCCGATGCGAGATCGAAGCTTCTTGAACGACCGCTCTTTCACCCCGTTCATCTCAGCTCCGAGAACGCGAAGCGATCCGCCGGTCACGCGCGTGAGTCCCGCGATCGCCCGGCCGATCGTCGTCTTCCCCGAACCCGATTCGCCGACGAGGCCGAGGACCTCTCCGGGAGCGATCGAGAACGAGACACCGTCGACCGCCACGAAGCCGGGCCGACCGAGGCGTCCCGGGTACTGGATGCGAAGGTCGCGCGCCTCGACGATCGGCGAGGCATCGGCATCCGGCTGCTTTCTCTCCGCCACCTCGATCGACTGCCCGATCCGAGGAACGGCGCCGAGCAGCTTCTTCGTGTAGTCGTGCTTCGGCTGCGAGAACAGGGTTCGCACGTCGTTCTCCTCGACGATCGCGCCCTGGTACATCACGACCACGCGGTCGGCGAGATCGGCGACGACGCCCATGTTGTGCGTGATGAGGACGATCGATGTGTCGAACTCGTCGCGACAGCGCCGGAGCAGGTCGAGGATCTCCGCCTGAACGGTGACATCCAACGCGGTCGTCGGTTCATCGGCGACGATGAGCCCGGGGTCGAGCACAAGCGCCATCGCGATGACGATGCGCTGCTTCTGCCCGCCCGAGAACTGGTGCGGGTAGTAGTCCACTCGTGTCTCAGGGTCGGGGATGCCGACACGGCGAAGAATGTCGATCGCTCGTTCGCGCCCGGCCTTCCGGCCGAGCTTCGAATCGTGGGCACGAAGCCCCTCGGCGATCTGCCACCCCACGGTGAAGACCGGGTTGAGCGCCGTCGAGGGTTCCTGGAACACCATCGAGACGTCATCACCACGGACCTCGCGCAGGCGTCGGCGATCGATCGAGACCACGTCGGTCTCGCGCGTGCCCGCACGATTCCGGATCACCACCGCGCCCGAGCTCGTCGCTGTCTCGGGCAGAAGCCCGAGGATCGTCTTCGCCGTGACAGTCTTGCCCGACCCGGACTCTCCGACGATCGCGACCACCTCGCGCGGCCCGACCGTGAGAGAGACTCCGTCGACGGCGCGCACTGCGCCCGCGTCTGAGGAGAACGCGACGTTGAGATCGCTGATCGTGAGGATGTCGTCGGTCATTTCATCTCCCCTTCGCTCGCGTCGTCGCCCTCGACCGCTGCCGTCGTCTGGACGCCGGCCACGGGAACCACGCTCGTCTCGACGACTTCGCCGGAGTCTGCGGCCACGCCGCGTCGTCCGCGGAGCCTCGGGTCATTCAGGTCGTTGAGGCTCTCTCCGACCAGAGTCATTCCGAGCACGGCAAGCACGATTCCCAGCCCGGGCGGAATGGACGTCCACCAGATACCGCTCGACACATCGGCGAGCGCCTTGTTGAGGTCGTACCCCCACTCGGCGGCTGCGGTCGGTTCGATTCCGAAGCCGAGGAAGCCGAGCCCAGCGAGAGTCAGGATCGCCTCGGATGCGTTGAGCGTGAAGATCAGCGGCAGGGTCCGTGTCGCATTGCGGAAGACATGCCGTGCCATGATCCGCACGTTGCTCGCGCCGATGACCTTGGCTGATTCCACGAAGGCCTCGGCCTTGATCCGCACGGTCTCAGCTCGGATGACGCGGAAGTACTGCGGGATGAAGACGACGGTGATGGATGCCGCCGCGGTGAAGATCCCGCCCCACATGTTCGAGCGGCCACCGGAGACCGTGATCGAGATGACGATCGCCAACAGCAGCGACGGGAACGCGTAGATCGCGTCGCAGACGACGACGAGCACACGGTCGATCCAGCCACCGAAGTACCCCGAGAGCAGGCCGAGGATCACCCCGGCGAAGATCGAGAGCACGACGGCCACGATCACCACGAGCGCCGCCGTCTGAGCTCCCCAGATGGTGCGCGAGAGCACGTCGAACCCGCCGACGGTCGTTCCCAGCGGGTGAGCCGCGCTCGGCGGCTGCTGCGCCCCGAACCCGCCGTCGTCGCCCTTCAGCTGGCTGAACCCGTAGGGAGCCAGCAGAGGCGCGAAGATGGCGACAAGCGCGAAGATGATCGTGATCGTGAGGCCGGCGATGAGCATGCCGCGCTGGATTCCGTAGCTCTGGCGGAGCTGACGCAGGATCGGAAGGCGGCTGATCAGGGACTTCTTCTGAGTTGCGACGTTCGAGGTCATGTCAGTACCTCACTCTCGGGTCGATGAGCGCCGCGACGATGTCGACGATGAAGTTCGTGATGGCCACGATGATCGCGAGCATCACGACGATTCCCTGAACAGCGACGAAGTCGCGCGCCTGCAGGTAGTCGACGAGCATGAAGCCGAGCCCCTTCCACTCGAACGTCGTCTCGGTCAGCACGGCGCCCGCGAGCATGAGCGCGATCTGCATGCCCATGACCGTGATGATCGGGATCAGCGCGGGACGGTAGGCGTGTTTGCGCACCAGTCGGAATTCACTGACGCCGCGAGAGCGAGCGGCATCCACGTAGTCTTTCGTCAGCGTGCCGATCATGTTGGTGCGCACAAGCCTGAGGAAGACCCCCGCGGTCAGCAGACCGAGCGCGATCGCTGGTAGGGCAGCATGGCTGAGCACGTCTCCGACCGCGTCAGCATCCCCGAGGCGGATCGCATCGATCAGGTGGATGCCGGTGGCGCCGTCCAGCAGCTGGAGATTCAGCTCTGTGCGCGTGCTGGCGCGCCCCGAGACCGGAAACAGTCCGAGCCCGACTGAGAAGATCAGCTTCAGAAGCATCCCGGCGAAGAACACGGGCGTCGCGTAGAACAAGATCGCCAGCACACGGAGCACGGCGTCGGACGCTTTGTCGCGACGGTACGCCGCCCACATTCCGAGCGGGATGCCGACGATGAAAGCCACGATGAGCCCGTAGACAGCGAGCTCGAGCGTCGCCGCACCGTAGGTGAACAGGATCTCCGTGACCGGACGGTGGTCGCTGATGGTCGTGCCGAAGTCGCCGCGCAGCAGCCCTCCGAGGTACTCCAGATACTGCACGATGACCGGACGGTCGTAGCCGGCGGCGTGGATGCGTTCGGCCAGCTGATCCGGTGTGAGACGGCCGCCGAGCGCCGCAGTGATGGGGTCGCCTGTCGTGCGCATGAGCACGAAGACGAGAGTGACGAGGATGAAGATCGTGGGGATGATGAGGAGGAATCGCACTACGAGGTAACGCAGCAGACTCCCTCCCCCGCTCGAGGAGCTCGAGGGCATGGCCTGCGCGACGTGGCCTTCTGGTTGCGCGCTGGGGGCTGTCAGGGTTCCACCTGCCTATCTGGGAACGTCGGGTGTGTGACCCGAGAAGGGGCGGATGCTCGATCAGCATCCGCCCCTCATCAGTGCTCTACTTGTGGATCGGTGCGTAGCGGAACTTGAACGATGCGTCGAGAGTGATGCCCTCGACGTCAGCGCCCGAGACCGCGATCTGCGCGCCCTGCAGATACGGGAGCGTCGGCAGCGTCTTCGCCGCGACATCCTGAATCTGGCTGATCAGGTCGGCACGGGCATCCTGGTCAGACTCCACGAGCTGCTGATCGATGAGCTTCTGAACCTCTGCGTTGTCGTAGTGGTTCAACAGGAAGTTGTCCTTGCTGAAGAACGGCTGCAGGTAGTTCGCCGCGTCTGAGTAGTCGGGGAACCAGCCCAGCTGGTACATCGGGTACACGTCGGAGGTGCGGTCCTTCGAGTACTGCACCCACTCGGTCGTCTGCAGGTCGACGCTGAACAGACCGTCTGCCTCGAGCTGCGACTTGATCAGCGCGTACTCGTCGGCCGACGACGGACCGTAGTGGTCGTTCGAGTACTGGATGCTGAGCTTCACGGGCGTCTCGATGCCGGCGTCTTCGAGACGCTGCTTGGCCTTGTCGGCATCCGGTCCGCCCTCGCCGTCGCCGTAGAGTCCCTTGAGTGACTCGTTGGCACCGGTCAGGCCCTCGGGAACGTAGGAGTACAGGGGCGTATAGGTGTCCTTGTACACCTGCTTCGCGATCTGCTCACGGTCGATCAGATCGGCCATCGCCTGGCGCACGGCGAGCGCCTTGGCCTCATCAGCGCCCTCTGCCTTGGCTCCGAACGGCATGGTGTCGAAGTTGAACACGATGTAGCGGATCTCACCACCCGGGCCCGACGTCACCTTGACCTTGTCGTTCTTCGAGAGGTCCTCGACGTCGGTCGCAGACAGGCTGCGGTACGCGACATCGATGTCGCCCTCCTGAACGGCGAGCTTGAGGTTCGAGGACTCCGCGTAGTACTTCACGTTCACGACCTCGTTCTCGGCCTCGCCGAGAATGCCCTTGTAGTCGGGGTTCGCCTTGTACTGGATGAGGTTGTTGAAGTCGTAGCTCTCGATCGAGTACTGACCGGCGAAGGCCTTGCCGTCGACGATCTCCTTGTCAGGAGTGAGCTCGTCCTTCGAGAAGACATCCTCATCGACGATCGGGCCCGCGGGGCTCGAGAGCACCTGCGCGAAGGTCTGGTCGTTCTCGCTCTTCAGGTGGAAAACGACCGTGAGGTCGTCGGGGGTCTCGATGCTGTCGAGGTTGTTGAGAAGCGAAGCCGGACCGTTCGGGTCGTTGATGCTCACGATGCGGTCGAAGCTGAACTTCACATCGGATGAGGTCAGTTCGTTGCCGTTGGCGAACGTGAGACCGTCCTTGAGTTTGACCGTGTAGTCGCTCGGTGAGGTGAACTCGGCAGATTCCGCGATGTCAGGCTCGACGTCGGGGCTGCCATACGGCGTGTTCATGAGGAACGGATAGATCTGGTTCATGACGGCGAACGAACCGTTGTCGTAGGAGCCGGCCGGATCGATCGTCGTGATCTTGTCGGTGGTTCCGATGACGATCGCGCCGCCGCCGTCGGAGCCGCCGTCACCGCCCGAGCCGCCGGAGCAGCCGGCGAGGGTCAGTGCAGCAACTGCCAGTCCCGCTGTGGCGGTCAGCACACGTCTGGGTGTGGATTTTGCGGATGCCATGCTGGTACATCCCTTTCTCCTGTGGGGGGGGGTACGTCGCCAGCACGGGTTGTCCAGCGACGCTGCTGTACTTCACTTTCCTAGCACACCTGGGTCAGGCCACGGGCTCCCCGTGGAGATGTGCATCCCGATCGTAATCTGATGGGAAAGAAAAAGCCTTTCAGGAGTGATCCTGAAAGGCTTTCTTCATGTTGTGACCCCAGCGGGATTTGAACCCGCGTTACCGCCGTGAGAGGGCGGCGTCCTAGGCCGCTAGACGATGGGGCCGGAAAACAACTCAATGAGTATGGCACAGGAAGACTGATGTCGACAAATCGGCGCCGTTTCCCGTGTTTTTCGGGCGTGTCGGGCGTGATTTCAGGCGAGGACGGCGAGCGCGCGAGGCAGCACAGTCACGGTCACGGGGAGGGTTCCGAGGCGCTCTCCGTCCGCGTAGGCATCGACGGCGGGGCCGGAGATGCTGACGTCATGCACACGCGTCACGTCGATCACCTCCAGAGCCGTGTGCGTCCCCGCGAAGACCCT
Source organism: Paramicrobacterium salitolerans (assembly GCF_051513965.1). Lineage (GTDB taxonomy): Bacteria > Actinomycetota > Actinomycetes > Actinomycetales > Microbacteriaceae > Paramicrobacterium. The sequence continues at coordinate 1,144,615 of NZ_CP195847.1, read as the reverse complement.
CGGAAAGAAGGCCAGCAGCTTCAGCCGGCCGAGCGGCGCGACGGTGACGACGTCGAGGCATCCGTTGGAAAGGTCCGCATCGGGAGCGATCATCATTCCCCCACCGATGTAGCGGTTGTTAGCGATGGTCACGAAGGTGACCGGGCGAGCATCGCTGCCGTGCGAACCGATGATCGTCACCTCGAGCGGGCGAAGTCCGAGAAGCTCTTTCAGCGTGGCGATGACGTAACGGAGTGCTCCCCTGGGCCGACGCATCGCGTTTGCCCGCGCATTCACGCGAGCGTCGAATCCGACGGACACCGCCCCGGCGAAACGCCGTTCCCCCTGAGGAGTCTCCGCGAGACCGAGATCGATGTGACGGATGCTGTCGGCGCGCAGCCCCGCGAGGATCCGAGCGGCGGCGGCATCCGGTTTCTCGCGAGAGATGCCGAGACCGCGCGCCAGGTCATTGCCTGTGCCCGTCGGCACGATCGCCAGGGGAACGTTCGAGTCGCCGAGGGCGTTGATCACGATGCTGACGAGCCCATCTCCGCCCACGGCGACGACCAGATCCGGTCGCATCGAGATCTCGCGGCGCAGGGCTCCCGAGAGCTGTTCTGCGCTGCTCTCCACAATCGTTATGACCGAGGCCCCGCCGGACGCGAGCTCCTCGGCGACGCGGAGCCCGACCATCGCATAAGCGCCGAAGCTCGACGCCGGGTTGATCGCCACGGCAATCCGCGGCTCGTCATGAGTCACAGGGCCGATTATCCCAGCAGAGCCGTGTCGCGAGTGTCGGTCGCCTTGCGACGCTCCCCGACCAGCGCAAGACTGACGATATGAAACTCACGAAGCTCGAACACGCGGCGTTCATCGTCGAAGAAGACGGGGCACGACTGATCGTCGATCCGGGTGCCTACACGGCCCCGCTGACAGACCCCGCGGGCACTGTGGCCGTCGTCATCACGCACGAGCATCCTGATCACTGGACACCAGAGCAGCTGAGGCGGGTGCAGGCGGTCAGCCCGAACGTCAGATTCTTCGGGCCCGCAGGCGTCGCCGCATCGGCTTCCGACTTCGATATCACCGTCGTCGAACCGGGCGAGGAGATCGCTGTCGACCCCTTCACCCTGCGCTTCTTCGGCGGCAAGCACGCCGTCATCCACCCGTCCATCCCCATCGTCGACAACGTCGGCGTGCTGATCAACGATGCGGTGTACTACGGCGGAGATTCCTTCACCGTGCCCGAGGGAGTCGACGTCGACGTGATGGCAGTACCCGCCGGCGCCCCCTGGCTCAAGATCAGCGAGGTGATGGACTTCGTCGCGGCTGTCTCACCTCGACGAAGCTTCCCGACTCACGAGATGGTGCTGTCGAACATCGGCAAAGGACTCTCAAACGACCGGATCCGCGGCGTCGTCGAGGCGACCGGTGGAAAGCATCACGCGCTTGAACCCGGTGACACGATTGTCGTCTGATCTCAGCCGTTCGCCGGCGCCCTGAGGGCTGCGCGTCGCCACGCTTCGAGGCGGCGACGGGCCTCGACACGCCCGAGCTCGGTCCGAGCCGTGGGGTTCGACCAGTACCAGCGCAGCGCGGTGAAGGCGGCATCCGGCGGAACGTCGAGCGTGTCAATCGGCACATACTGCACGCCGTCGGGGCGCCCCTCGTCCACACGGTACGAGATCACGATCATCGGCACGCTCGAGTCACGTGACAGATCGAGTACCTTCGTCTCGACGGACGTGATGCTGGTCCACGGCACCTCGAGGTCGCGACCCGGAACATGGACGGCCACACCGTTGCGGCCAAGGGCAAGCCCGCTGAGGCGTCGGCCGACGGTTTCGCTCCGTGCATTCCGCGAGTACATCAGCCACGTGACCCACCAGCCGACACACGCGGCCGCGAGCGCGAGCACGCCGGCGATGACGAGCTCGATCGAGCCAGCATCCTCGTTCTGCTTCGGGAAGACCCCGAAAAGCTGACCGAAACCGGCGATGAAGACCGCTGTCGCACCGAGCGAGAACCAGGCGAAGGCGACGATCGTCGACCAGCCCAGCCGCCTGGTCGGCGCGAGATGAACCCATGAGTCCGCCGGTGGACGAACCGCTCTCGTCATCACGATCGCATTGATGAAGCGGAAGCGCCCCGACTGGCGCTGCGTTCGTAGACGCCCAATGGCAATGAGCACGAGTGGACCGAAGAAGCACAGCGCGATGACGCTCCCCGTGAGATTCCCCTCCCTCAGAAGGGACGAGATCGCAGACACAGCCATCAGCGTCGCGACCACGGCTGCGGCGATGATGATCGTGCGCGACGATCGCCGTCGCGTCCGACCGTGTCGTACGACACGGTCAAGCGTCGCGTGTGCTTCTGCGTCGAGTCTCGAGCGAGTGAGCTCCGAAGGATCGGCGTCCATGTTACGACGATAGCGCCGTAACGGCGCGTAATGCGGCTGCTTCAGAGCGCCGGGCGTGCCTAATCTCGTCTCTGCCACATGCCGCACGCAGAAAGTCACTGAGATGTCACGCAATTCCGAAACCATCACTCCCCCAAGCCGGCTGCGCCGATGGGCCTCCTCGTTCAGCCTCCAGGTCGCGGCCGGGCTCGTGCTCGGAGTCGCAGCCGGACTCATCGCCGCGGGAATCGGCCCTGTCAGCGACGACGAGCCCAACGCGCTCACTACGACGCTCGACACCATCGGGGGCGCCTATGTCGGCCTGCTCAAGACCGCGGTCATCCCGCTGATCGTCACCGCCATCATCTCGAGCATCACCAACCTGCGGCATGTGTCGAACGCGGCGCGACTCGCTGTGCAGACTCTGCTGTGGTTCGCCATCACCGCGTTCATCGCCGTGTCCATCGGCATCGCCCTCGGCATCACCGTACAGCCCGGCAATCACGCGGTCTCGGGCGAGCTCGAAGAGTCGGCACCATACGCCGTCGGCAGCTGGTGGAACTTCCTGATCGGGCTCATCCCCAGCAATATCCTCGGTCTCGACGTCTCGGCGCACGCAGGAGCAGACGGTGCCATCGAGGCCAGCGCAGGATTCAACGTTCTTCAGGTGATCGTGGTCGCCGCCGCGATCGGAATCGCCGCGCTCAAAGTGGGCGCCAAGGCGGAGCCATTCCTGACATTCAACGAATCGCTGTTGAGCATCGTGCTCAAGGCGCTCTGGTGGATCATCCGCATCGCTCCCATCGGAACCTTCGGCCTCATCGGGCACGCTGTCGCCGCGTACGGCACTCCGACACTCAGTGCGCTGCTCTGGTTCGTGGTCGCGATCTACGCGGGCCTTCTCATCGTCCTGTTCGTCGTCTATCCGATCCTTGTGAAGAGCCACGGCCTGTCGATCAAGCAGTACTTCAGTGGTGTGTGGCCTGCCGTGCAACTCGGCTTCGTCAGCCGCTCATCGATCGGCACACTTCCGCTCACTCAGCGCGTTACGGAACGCAATCTGGGTGTGCCACGCGCGTACTCCGCGTTCGCAGTGCCGCTCGGCGCGACCACAAAGATGGACGGATGCGCGGCCATCTACCCAGCGATCGCCGCGATCTTCGTCGCGCAGTTCTACGGCATCGAGCTCTCCATCTGGCAGTACGTGCTCATCGTCGTCGTATCGGTCGTCGGCTCCGCAGCGACGGCGGGGACGACGGGCGCAGTCGTCATGCTCACGCTGACCCTGTCAACCCTCGGCCTCCCGCTCGACGGCGTCGGCCTTCTGATGGCCGTCGACCCGATCATCGACATGGGACGCACCGCGCTGAACGTGGCGGGGCAGGCACTCGTTCCGACTATCGTCGCGAAGCGCGAAGGCATCCTGGACCTCGACCTGTACAACGCCTCACGAAAGGGCGTTCCCTTCAGCGAGAGTGAACCAGCGGATGCCGCAGAGCACCCAGCCGACACAGGTCAAACGACTGAGACGAAGCACTCAGCTGAGAAGGAGACGGTTCGCGACTGAGCTCTCTGGGGAGTGGGGCACGGCGTCCTGAGCGCCGTGCCCCACTCTCGTCAGCCCAGGTTCGGGGTCGTACTCACCCCATCGATGCTTGCGTCATAAACGCCCCAGGCACCCGTTCGGTCTTCCGCTGCCGTCTTGCGCGTCATGCCGAGTCGTTCTGAGAAACAAAAAATCCCCACGCTCTGCGTGAGGATCTTCGAGCTGGGGTACCTGGACTCGAACCAAGAACAACTGAACCAGAATCAGCCGTGTTGCCAATTACACCATACCCCATGGCATCTTCCAGCCGGAGCTGGAACCAAGAGACAACTTTAGCCCACGCACGTGGTCCTAGCCAAACCGAGCGAGGCCGGGCGTGTCTTCTATCCTCGCCTTTCCAGCGCGAGGTCGTGCGTGATCGTGGCTGAGACGACGACACCCGCGCCAGCGGCAACGGCGATCTGCTGGGGCCCAGGCGGCGTGATGTCCCCTGCGGCATACAGCCCGGCGACCGATGCCCTCCCTCGCGGGTCGACGATGAGAAGACCTTCTTCGTCTCGAACAGCGCCAAGCTCCGTCAAGAACTCCAGTCGCGCCCGCCAGGTGGGGCGCATGAACCCTTTGCTGAAGGCCAACGTTCGCCCGTCGCTCATCGCGAGCCCCGTCATCACACCGTGAGCCCCGGTGACCTCGGTCACGGGGGTCCGATCGACGCACACGCCGACCTCAGCGAGCGCTGCCTCCTCGGCATCCGTCACCCGCGCGACACCGTTGGTCAGCACCGTCAGATCGTCCGTCCACTGGAGTGCCCGCCAGGCGTGCCACGCAAGATCGTCAGTCTCACCGACGAGCACGAGCGGCTCTCCGCTCTTCTCCCAGCCGTCACACTCGAGACAGCTGTGCAGCGCCGTGCCGTAGAACGCCCGAGCGTTCCCGATATCCGGGAGAATCTCTGCGAGTCCCGTGGCGACGACGACTCTCTGTGCGTGAACATCACGATCAGGAGCCCCACGGACCCCGCTCGCAATGATCCGGAAGCCACCCGAGACTCTGGTGACCGCCTCAACACGCGCGAACTGGACCTCACCGTTCTCATACGCCGTCACATCCTCACGGCCGAGACGACGCAGGTCAAGAGGAGAGATGTTGTCGCGGGTCAGAAATCCGTGGGCGAAGAGCGTCGCTGCGTGCCGCGGGCGGTTCGAATCGAGCACCAAGACGCGGAGTCGCGCACGTACGAGGTTGAGGGCCGCAGAGAGACCGGCTGGTCCCCCTCCGATGACGACGACATCGTAGTCCGTGGGTCTCACTCCCCCAGGTGCGCCGCCAGACGCTGCAGGCGCGCGAGCGTGTCGTCTTTGCCGAGGATCTCCATCGACTCGAACAGCGGTGGCGAGACGCGGCGACCTGAGACGGCGACGCGAAGCGGCCCGTACGCGATGCGAGGCTTGAGGCCCATGTCGTCGACGAGCGCCGCGGCAAGCGCCTGCTGCAGCGCGTCGGTCGACCAGTCGTCGACGTCACGCAGCACCGCGAGGGCGGCATCCAGCACCTCTGACGCATTCTTCGGCAGCGATTTCAGCGCATCAGGCTGGAACTCGTACCCGTTCGCGTCGGTGAAGAGGAATCCGACCATTCCCGGCGCTTCACTCAGCAGCCCGACGCGGGTTTGGATGAGCGGAGCGGCCTTGGCAAGGATCTCCCGCTGCTGCTCCGTCGGCTGCTCCGGCAGCACCTCGGCGGCCGAGAGATACGGAATGCAACGTTCGGCGAAGTCCTGCACCTCAAGCATCCTGATGTGGTCGCCGTTGATCGACTCGGCCTTCTTGACGTCGAATCGTGCCGGGTTCGGGTTCACGTCTGCGATGTCGAAGCGCTCGACCATCTCGTCGAGCGTGAAGACGTCGCGGTCAGCGGAGTAGCCCCAGCCGAGAAGCGCGAGGTAGTTGTCGAGCCCCTCCGGGATGAAGCCGCGGTCGCGGTGGTGGAACAGGTTCGACTCGGGGTTGCGCTTGGAGAGCTTCTTGTTGCCGTCGCCCAGCACCGTGGGCAGGTGGCCGAAGTTCGGCACGAACGTCGTGAGTCCGACGTCGATGAGCGCGCGGTACAGCGCGATCTGACGCGGGGTCGACGGAAGAAGGTCTTCGCCGCGGAGCACGTGCGTGACGCCCATCAGCGCATCGTCGACCGGGTTGACGAACGTGTAGAGCGGCTTGCCGTTCGGACGCACGACGACGAAGTCGACGAAGGATCCGGCCGGGAAGGTGATGTCGCCGCGCACGACGTCGGTGAACGACAGGTCTTCGTCCGGCACGCGCAGTCGGAGCGCCGGCTGACGCCCCTCGTCGCGGAACGCCTGACGCTGCTCGTCCGTCAGATCGCGGTCGCCGTTGTCATACCCGTGCTGCGCCGGACGCCCAGCGGCGACGTTGCGCGCCTCGATCTCCTCCGCCGTCGAGAAGCTCTCGTACAGGTGACCGGAAGCCATGAGCTTCTCAATCACGTCTGTGTAGATGTCACTTCGCTGCGACTGCCGGTACGGCGCGTGAGGACCGCCGACGTTCACGCCCTCGTCCCAGTCGATGTTGAGCCACGCGAGCGCGTCGAGGATCTGCTCGAAGCTCTCCTCGCTGTCGCGGGCGGCATCGGTGTCTTCGATGCGGAAGATCAGCTTTCCGCCGGTGTGACGCGCATACGCCCAGTTGAACAGCGCGGTGCGGATCAGACCGACGTGCGGGGTGCCGGTCGGCGACGGGCAGAACCGGAGACGCACATCGGAGCCGGAAGCGGACGAGAAGGGGTATCTATCTGCGAGTGACATCGCCTCAATCTTAGTCGAGGTGATGTCGGATGCCGCTGTCAGCGACGTTCGTAGAGCCGCTTGTGCTCCGTCACACCGGCGAACCGCACATCCCCGGTCGATTCGTCCGCTGTCGCGAAGTCGCCGACGCGGTCGAAAGCGATGTGCCGCAGTCGGTAGTCCTCGTAGCCGATGAGACGTCGCTCTTCGAGCATCCCGTCAAGGTGCCCGGCACGCAGCTGCTCCTTGTAGCCGGAGACGAGGGTGCCCGCGAAGAATTCACCGACGGCACCGGAGCCGTAGCTGAAGAAGCCGATGCGCTCCCCCGCGAGGTCCGGACCGTTGTCGAGCAGTGAGAGGAATGCGAGGTAGATGGATGCCGTGTAGCTGTTGCCGATCCGTGCGTTGTACTGCGTCGTGCCGTCGAGACGATCGACCTCAGGCGCAGAGCCGTCTGTCGCAATCCGGTCGAGACGTTGCTGCGCCTTCGCGGCCATGCGCGTGAACGGCTGGTGGTAGCAGACCCTCGAGATCGTCGAGTAGTCGGCGCCGCCGCCCTCACGATAATCGTTCCATGCGCCCTCGAGCGCCTCGAGGTACACCTGCACGGAATACCGCCCGTCCACGAGCGCGGTGCTGCGGTCGTTGGGCCGCCAGAAGTCCATGACGTCGTCGGTCCAGAGACCCGAGACCGGCTCGATCTCCAGCACAGACGGGTCCTCCGACACGAGCATCGCGACGGCCGCCGCGCCCTGGGTCGCCTCGCCGCTCGACTCCAACTCATAGCGGGCGACGTCGCTTGCGATGACGAGCACCCGCTCGCCGGGGCGCCGTGCCACGATGCCGAGCGCGAACTGGAGCGCCGCGGTCGCCGAGTAGCACGCCTCTTTCAGCTCGACCACGCGCACGTTGTTCGGCAGCCCGAGCACGCCGTGCAGGAACACGCCCGCCGATTTCGACTGGTCCACACCCGATTCCGTCGCGAAGACGATGGTGCGGATGCCGTCGGTGCCGTGGCGCTCGATGATGGGAGCGACCGCCCGAGCGGCCATCGTGACGATGTCTTCGTCTTCGGTCGTCAGGCTCATCTCGGTCTGACCGATTCCGCGGTGGTACTTGCCGACGTCGATCCCCTGGTGATCGGCGAGGTCCGCGAGCGGAAAGACGAGGCTTCCCGTCGCCGCCGAGATGTCGTGGATGCCGATGCTCATCGTGTTTTCCTTTCAAACTGAAGATGCGCGGCCATGAGCTCGCCCGGGTTCGTCTGCGCCGCCATGAGCGACAGCTCCCCGCAGAGCACCGTGGCGGCACAGAGAACTGCGAGTCGCCGCGCGTTGTCACCCGGGTCCCGCGTCTCCGCGCATCCGAGTCGGGCAAGGTTCTCCGTCACGAAGTCGAGCCCCTTGCCATTGCCGACCGAACCGACGATGAGGTTCGGGATAGTACATGAGAAATAGAGATCGTCGCCGCGCGCCTCCGCGTGTGTGAAGCCCTGCGAGCCTTCGACGATGTTCGCTGCGTCCTGTCCGGTGGCGAGGTAGAACGCAAGCAGCATGTTCGCGTAGTGCGCGTTCGCCGAGCGGAGGCTGCCGGCGACCGCTCCCCCGATCAGGTTCTTGCGCACGTTGAGGTCGGCCATGCGTTCGGCGCTCGTCCGCAGTCGCCGACGCAGGATCTCCTCGGGGATGAGGATCTCAGTGACGACGTTCTTTCCTCGTCCGAGAATGCCGTTCACCGCGGACGTCTTCTTGTCCGTGCAGTAGTTGCCCGAGATCGAGCTGTATCGCAGCGTGGGCTCGGCCTGAAGGATGTGCGCCATCAGCGCGTCGGCCGCGAGCGTCACCATGTTGTGGCCTGACGCGTCTCCGGTCGTGAACTCGAAGCGAAGGAACAGCAGGTTGCCGACAATCTGATGGTTGACCTCGACGAGCGACGCGAACCGGCTGGTCTCGGCGACCACCGCCTGCAGAGCCGCCAGATCGGCCTCGAGTCGACGCGCCGCGGTCAGGGCGGCCTGCGCGTCATCCGCTTCGAAGAGCACGGAGCGAGCCATGCGATCGTCGATGAGCGTCGCACGGATGCCGTCATCAACGAGCGTCGAGACGTGCGCGCCGCGTCGCACCGATGGCCACAGCGTCGTCTCGTAGGTGGCGAGCGGAACTTCCTGCTCGTCGTTCACGACGTTGCCGGTGACGCGCACGGGGCCAAGCCACCGCAGCGGCACAGAGGCATAGAGCATCTCGTCGGTCATCGGTCTGTCCTCCTCGTGTTCGTGCCGCGCGACGCGTACGGGCGGATGTCGATGCCGCGCGCCTCGCAGAACTCGCGAACCGCACCGCCGATGATGACATCGGTCTCTGTGAGCGTCGCCGGGGATGCCTGGCCGAGCAGCGCCGTGATCGATCGGATCTGATCGAGCCAACCCGTGATCTCTGCGATGAGCGCATCGATGCCCTCGTCGCGCAGCACGCGGAGGAAGCCTCCGGCGACGCCGACGGCAGCGGCGCCAAGGCTCAGCGCCCGCACGGCATCCAACGGATTTCTCACTCCGCCGGAGGCGAGCAGCGTGACTCCCGCAGCTTCCGCTGCGGAACGCGAGTCGAGCAGACCGGCGATGGCGGACTGCCCCCAGCCGGACAGCGTGCTGAAGTCTGCGCCGGTGCGACGCGAATTCTCGATGGCGGCGAAATCGGTTCCGCCCCGACCGCTCACGTCGACGATGCGCACACCCGCGCCCGCGAGCGTCGTGACGGTCTCGCGGCTCATGCCGAAGCCGACCTCCTTCACGATGACCGGCACATCGAGAGCGCTCACGACGCGCTCGATGTTGCCGAGCCAGTGCGAGAATGCGCGGTCGCCCTCCGGCATCACGACTTCCTGCACGCTGTTGACGTGGATCTGCAGCGCATCGGCCTTCAGGAGTCCGACGGCCTCGCGGGCCTGCTCCGGCGACGCATTCGCACTGAGGTTCGCGAGCACGACGCCGTCAGGGTTCTGCTCGCGCAGCACACTGAAACTCTCGGTCGTCTCGCGGTTGCGGAACATGGCGCTCATCGACCCCGAGGCGATGGGGATGCCGGTCTCACGAGCGACGATCCCGAGGTCGCGATTCACGAGCGCGGTCTCGGCACTGCCGCCCGTCATGCCGTTGATGTACAGCGGAACCGGCCACGTCAGCGGGCCGACGCGCACCGAGAGGTCGACGTCCGCGAGGTCGTATGCGGCGAGCGCATGGTGAACGAAGCGAACCTCGTCGAAGTCGTTGCGGCGGTCCCGAGCACGGTTCTGCTCTGTGGCGAGCCGAACATGGTCGTCTTTGCGATCACTGGTCATCGAGCTGTCCTTCCGCGGGATGCACCGCCAGCGCAAGGTGGCGAATGTCGCTGAGCTCCCACTTTCGCAGAAGCGCCGACACATCGGCATCCCTGTCGGCGAAGACGATGCCGCAGTCACCGCCGCCTGCGCCAGACGACTTCGCAGCCGCCCCGATCGCCTCGGCCGAGTCGCTGAGAAGCCTCAGCTCAGGAGTCTGGATGCCGAGCGTCGCCGCATCGTCGAGTGCGGCGAGCGTGCGTCTCGCCCCTCGGATCGCCTCCTTGATGCGCTCCGGGTCGTCCGCGTCGAGCCCCGCGATGAGCTCGTCGACGTGGTGACGGCTCTGCGCGAGGAAGTCTGCGTAGTGGATCTCTTCTCGCCACCGGCGATCCTGGAGGCTGTCGACCAACCGCGACGTCGATGCCGGCTCGCCCGTCCATCCCACGATGAGCTGCAGCGAACTCGGGGCCGTGAGTCGGCGGATGCCGAGGCCCTCCCAGTCGTGCTGGAGCGCGGCGAGGACGCCTCGCTCGTTCAGCAGCTGAAGCACCTCTGCGCGGTCGGGAGCAGAGTATGCGATCCAGCCGCCGAAGGTGCTCGCGGCAAGGTCTCCTCCGGACGCGTGCGGCGACACGGGGATCGTCGCGAGCACGGCGAGCTTGTAGCGCTCGAGATGGGTCAGCTTCAGATCGTAGAACTCGTCGAGTGCGGCGATGGTGGCCACCGTCACAGCGGCACTCGACCCGAGGCCGAACTTGCGCCCGGAAACGTCGTCAAGCTCGCTGGAGACCGTGAGGTCATAGAACCGCGGCGTGACGCCGCGCTCGGAGACGAGGCGCTCCACCGTGGCGATCGACGACAGGATGTAGTCGACGGGGCGGAGGTCGTGGTCGATGACGATACCGCCGGAGTCGCGGTACCAGACGAGAGGCTGACGGCCATACTGCTCAGAGTGGATGCTGCCTTTGCCCACGCTCGGTGTGAGGTCGACGCGCACGTACCGGTCGACGGCGACGAGCACAGACGGATTGCCCGGTTCGACGACCGCGTATTCGCCGGCGATGTAAAGTTTGCCCGGAGCGCGGACCGTGATCATTCAGCCTCCTCTTCGACTAGGCGAGCGCCCGTACCAGTGTGCGCCACGCGATATTCCGCGTTCGGCACGATCTCAGCGAGCCGGTTGGAGACGGCCTGAGCATCGTCAGCGCGGCAGAGAACCTTCACGTTCGGACCGGCGTCGGCCGTCGCGTAGCACTCCAGACCGGAAGCACGGAGCTCCCCCACCGCATCGAACAGGGCGATGCTCGCGGCGGTGAGATAGCGGACGGGCGGAACGGCGCCGAACATGCTCGCGTGCATACGCAGCGCGCTCTGCTCCGTAAGCTCCCCGAGGAGCGTGAAATCCCCCGCGTCGACAGCGATCGACATCTGCTCGAGAAGTGCTGCATTCGACTCGACCCACGCGGGGAAATACGGTGAGGTCGCGATGGTGCGGCGCATGGCCTCTCGACTCGACACGCTCTTGCGCGCCGAGCTCACAACCGCGACGACCATGCCCAGATCGGGGCCCGCCCACGCGAGCGGCTCAGCGAACGAGGTGTCATCGCTGTCTCCGGCGTTCCATCGGACCAGTCCCCCGAAGATCGAGCGGCACGCAGAGCCGGACCCGCGACGGGCCAGTCGCGAGAGCAGCGCGCCGTCGGCGCTGAGTCCGTAAGCGTCCGCCGCAGCGGTCGCAAGAGCTGCGAACGCCGCTGCAGACGATGCGAGGCCAGCCGCCGTCGGCACGGTGTTCGTCGATGACACGGCCGCGTACTCACGTCGGCCGCTCGCCTCACGAACGAGATCGAGCACGGTCGTCACCCGCGCAGCCTCGTCCGACGTGAGGGTCTCTCCATCGAGAACGACGGAGTCCTCATCAGCGTCGGTGAGAGACACCGTTGTCGTTGTGGGGAAGACATCCAGAGTCATCGAGAGGCTGCCGGTCGCCGGCAGGATCAGCCGCTCGTCGCGTTTGCCCCAGTACTTCGCGAGAGCGATGTTCGGGTGTGCGGTCGCCGTGCTCACGCGGCATCCTCCTCTCGTGCGGAGACCGGCCACACGCCTCGGGCGCCCGCGTCGGCGAGAGCCTGCGCGAGCGCGGGGACCTCCGCATCAGACGGCGCGAGAGCGATGATGCATCCGCCTTGGCCGCCTCCGGTCAGTTTCGCACCTACCGCACCGGCGTCGCGAGCGGCTTGCACAAGTCGGTCTAAGTCTGAACTGCTGACGCCGAGCTCGCTGAGGATGCCGTGGCAGACGTTCATTCGGGCACCGAGAGTCGCGGTGTCGCCGTCCCTCAGATCGGCGCGCGCGTCACGCGTCAGCTGAGCGATCTCGTCGAATGCTGAATCGACGGCCTGAGGGTTCTGCTCTCGACGGCGGCGAACCTCGGCCACCGCTGTCGATGTGCGCCCCGGGGCCCCGGTGTCCGCGACGACGAGCCCGGCCACACCCTCTGACGCCAGCGGCGAGGCCTCACCGTGATCGAACCAGATCGGTCCGTCTGCCATGGTCGCCCGCGCGTCGAGTCCGCTCGGTGTTCCGTGAGCCACACGCTCCACGTCCTGCACGATGGCGAACTGCTGAGCGGGGGTGAGGTCAGCCTCGTTCAGGCGCGCGACAGCAACGGCGACGGCGTGAGCGACCGCGGCGCTCGAGCCGAGGCCGCGTGCTGCGGGAATGCTCCCCGTGACACGGACGGCGACGCGGTCGTGCGGGAGCCCGAGGTGGTCGAGAGTGCGGCGCAGCGCGATCTCCGCGAGGCGTTCTTTCAGCGTGTTCGTGTCTCCGTCAGCGACCACGGCGCCCGTCTGGTACAGCGTGTCGAGTGTGAGCCCCGCGGGAATGCTGCTCGCCTCCGCGTGGAGCGTCAGCGATGCGACAGGAAACGCGATCGCCGGACGACCGTAGACGACGGCGTGCTCGCCGAGCAGGATCGTCTTTGCATGGGCGGATCCCTCCGCCGTTCGCGCGGGTTGGTGCATGTAGTGCCTTGTCCTGATCTGTTCTCGCCCGTCGGCGTCGACCGGGACTCTCCTCGACATCGAACGGCGCGACTGCCATCACGATGGAGCAAGTTTTCAGCGTACAGCTTAGCGCCACTCAGCTCCGAGAACGGGCGGATCAGGCTACAGGGTTGCTGAGAATGCCGATATTCGAGATCTCCACCTCGACCGTATCGCCGCTCGCGAGGGGGCCGACTCCCGCCGGTGTTCCGGTGAGGATCACGTCGCCGGGAAGCAGCGTGAACACGGCCGATGCGTACTCGACGATGGTTCCCACCGAGTGGATCATGTCGGCCAGAGACCCGTTCTGACGCACCTCACCGTTCACGCGTGTCTCAATCGTGCCCTCGGTCGGTGTGAACTCCGTCTCGATCACAGGGCCCAGAGGACAGAATGTGTCGAATCCCTTCGCCCGCGTCCACTGAGGATCCTTTCGCTGGAGATCCCGTGCGGTCACATCGTTCGCTGCCGTGTAACCGAAGACGACGCTCGCGGCGTCTTTCGCGGGGACGTTGCGCGCAATGCTCCCGATCACGATCGCCAGCTCGCCCTCGTGCTCCACGCGATCCGAGAGCTCCGGCAGGACGATTGCGTCGTGCGGCCCAATCACAGAGGTGTTCGGTTTCAAGAACAGCAGCGGTTCGTCCGGGACCTCCCCGCCCATCTCCTTCGCATGGTCGTGATAGTTGCGCCCGACCGCGACGACCTTCGATCGCGGGATCACGGGAGCCAGCAGGGTCGCGTTCTCCAAGGGAACTCGCTCGCCCGTGGGGTTGTACCCCGCGAACATCGGGTCTCCGTCGAGAACGACGAGGTCTGTGCCGTCGAGTACGCCGTAGTTGATGGCGTTGTCGTGGCTGAACCGTGCGATCTTCACTCGAGGTCCTTTCGTCAGCTGTCGAGTCGGTAAAGCCAGCCGTGCCGATCCTCCGCACGACCATACTGAATATCCGTCAACTCCTGACGCAGCGACATCGTCACCTCACCCGCCGGAGCATCCGCCTCACCAAACGCAAAATCAGGCCCCTTCACCTGAGCAATCGGCGTAATCACAGCAGCAGTCCCACACGCGAACACCTCAGTGATCCGCCCAGACTCCACACCATCACGCCACTCATCCAACGTGAAATCACGCTCCTGAACCACAAGACCACGATCCCGCGCCAACTGAATCACACTATCCCGCGTCACACCCTCAAGAATGCTCCCCGACGTCGCCGGCGTCACCAACCTGTCCCCCATCACGAAGAACACATTCATGCCGCCCAGCTCATCAACATGACGACCCGACTCAGCATCCAAAAACAGAACCTGCGAACACCCATTCGCCGCCGCCTCCTCCTGAGGCAACAACGACGCCGCATAATTCCCACCACACTTCGCCGCACCAGTCCCCCCACGACCAGCACGCGAAAACTCCGTCGACAACCAAATCGACACCGGCGTCACACCACCCGAAAAATACGGACCAGCCGGAGACGCAATCACAAAATACGCGACAGTGTGCGCCGCACGAACACCGAGGAACGTCTCATTCGCGATCATGAACGGACGAAGATACAGACTCGCGTCGCCGTCGGAAGGAACCCAGGATTCATCGACCGCGATGATCTCCTTGAGCGATGCGAGGAAGTCCTCCACGGGAAGCTCCGGCAGCGCGAGACGCCGGGCCGAACGCTGGAGACGACGCGCGTTCATCTCGGGACGGAACGTCCACACCGAACCATCAGCGTGCCGATACGCCTTCAGCCCTTCGAAGACCTCCTGCGCATAGTGCAGAACGGCTGATCCGGGATCGAGCTGAAGCGGCCCGTACGGCTGCACACGCGCATCGTGCCAGCCCGCGTCGATCGTCCAGTCGATCGCGACCATGTGATCAGAGAAGTGGATGCCGAAGCCGGGGTTCGCGAGAACGGCATCGCGCTCCGCGTCACTGGCCGGGCGAGGGTTGAGTGTGCGCGCGAACTCGAGAGGCGCGGCGCCGGTGGCAGTGGTCATCAGTGTTCCTTGGGTGTCGATGCGGATTCGAGAGCCTCTCCATCGAGGCGTGCGGCGATGGCATCGCCGATCTCAGTCGTTGTTCGGGTCGCTCCCTCGCGCTCCGCGATGTCTGCCTCTACGGCAGCGGTCACCGCGGCGGCGCGCTCGGCCAGCCCGAAGTGCTCGAGCATGAGCGCGACGGAGAGGATGGCCGCCGTCGGGTCGGCCTTCTGCTGACCCGCGATATCGGGGGCAGAGCCGTGCACGGGTTCGAACATGCTGGGGAATGTGCCTTCGGGATTGATGTTGCCGGATGCCGAGAGGCCGATGCCGCCGCTGATGGCTCCCGCCAGATCGGTGAGGATGTCACCGAACAGGTTGTCCGTGACGATCACGTCGAAGCGGGCGGGATCGGTCACCATGAAGATCGTCGCCGCGTCGACGTGGAGATAGTCGACCGCCACATCGGGGAACTCCGCCGCGACGGCATCCACGGTCCGCTTCCAGAGCGACCCCGCGAAGACGAGCACGTTGGTCTTGTGCACGAGCGTGAGGCGCTTTCGACGCGATGCTGCCTTCGCGAAGGCGTAGCGGACCGCTCGCTCCACACCGTATGCGGTGTTCACCGACACCTCATTGGCGATCTCATTCGCCGTGCCCTGACGGATGCTGCCGCCGTTGCCGACGTACGGGCCCTCGGTCCCCTCGCGCACGACGACGAAGTCGACCTCGCCGGCCTCGCGCAGCGGACTGGGAACGCCGGGGTACACCCGAGTGGGCCGCAGATTCACATAGTGGTCGAGGCTGAAGCGCAGTCGGAGCAGGAGACCGCGCTCGATGTTGGCGTCTTTGAGGCGAGGGTCACCCGGGTGCCCTCCGACCGCCCCGAGCAGGATCGCGTCGGTTTCGGAGATCGCCGCGAGATCGGCATCCGTCAGCACATCGCCTGTCTCCAGATACCGAGCCGCTCCCAGAGAGAAGCGCTTCTTGGCCAGCGTGACCTCGCTGCCCTCGAGCGCCCGGTCGAGCACCTTCTCCGCTTCAGCGACAACCTCCGGGCCGATTCCATCTCCGGGGATGACGGCGAGTGACAGCGTGCGTGACATGTGGCTCCCAAGAAACGTGACGTCAATGTGCTCTCAAGCCTACCGCCGAGCATCACGGAAGCCGACCGCAGACGGCGCCTCAGCTGTCGAGTCGGTAAAGCCAGCCGTGCCGATCCTCCGCACGACCATACTGAATATCCGTCAACTCCTGACGCAGCGACATCGTCACCTCACCCGCCGGAGCATCCGCCTCACCAAACGCAAAATCAGGCCCCTTCACCTGAGCAATCGGCGTAATCACAGCAGCAGTCCCACACGCGAACACCTCAGTGATCCGCCCAGACTCCACACCATCACGCCACTCATCCAACGTGAAATCACGCTCCTGAACCACAAGACCACGATCCCGCGCCAACTGAATCACACTATCCCGCGTCACACCCTCAAGAATGCTCCCCGACGTCGCCGGCGTCACCAACCTGTCCCCCATCACGAAGAACACATTCATGCCGCCCAGCTCATCAACATGACGACCCGACTCAGCATCCAAAAACAGAACCTGCGAACACCCATTCGCCGCCGCCTCCTCCTGAGGCAACAACGACGCCGCATAATTCCCACCACACTTCGCCGCACCAGTCCCCCCACGACCAGCACGCGAAAACTCCGTCGACAACCAAATCGACACCGGCGTCACACCACCCGAAAAATACGGACCAGCCGGAGACGCAATCACAAAATACGCTGCGCGACAAGCAGGCCTCACCCCTAGGAAGGTTTCGTTGGCGATCATGAACGGACGCAGGTAGAGACTGTGCTCTCCGCCCGTCGGAATCCAGGCTGCGTCTGCCGCGACGATCTCCGACAGGGAGGCGAGGAAATCCTCGACCGGCAACTCTGGAAGTGCGAGACGCCGGGCCGAACGTTGGAAACGACGCGCGTTCATGTCCGGGCGGAACGTCCACACCGAACCATCAGCGTGCCGGTACGCCTTCAGCCCTTCGAAGATCTCCTGAGCGTAGTGGAGCACTGCCGAGGCCGGATCCATCTGCAGCGGACCGTACGGCTGCACGCGTGCATCGTGCCAGCCGGCATCCTCGGTCCAATCGATCGCGACCATGTGATCGGTGAAATGGCGGCCGAACCCGGGCTCGGCGAGAATCGCGTCGCGCTCCTCCGCCGAGAGCGGCGAGGATGAGGGCAGACGGGAGAATGCGGGTGCTGCTGCGGCGACCGTGAGTGTCATACAGATTCCTTGGAGGAGTGCGTGGGAGCAGAGCCCTCGCGCGACGTCGAATCCATTCTGGGAGGACGTGTCGCGACGGCGCGATGCGAGGTGAAGCCCGATCGTGCGGGGCCGAGAATCCGATTCGTGCGCTGAGTGAGTCTGCACTGTCGGCGTGATGCCGTCGATATGGTCGCCGGCGGCGTCACGAACCAATTTACCAGCGTCCGAACACGTACGGGAACGACGAGGGCGGCGGAGAAGGTTCTCCGCCGCCCTCGATCCTCAAGTGCCTTACTCGGTGATGTCGATCTCTCGGACGAAGCGAGCCTGTGTCGCCTCGGCGATCGCGTCGAGGACGCCGTCGGGTGCGGGCGAATCGATCGTGAGCACGCTGAGAGCCTCACCGCCTGCCTCGTGGCGCGAGATCTGCATATTCGCAATGTTGACGCCGGCCTCACCGAACTTCTGACCGTAGACGGCGACGATGCCGGGGCGATCCGCGTAAGAGAGAATCACGTGGTGCTTCTCGATCGGAACCTCGACCTCGTATCCGTTGATGCCGACGATCTTCTCGATCTGCTTCGTGCCGGTCAAGGTACCCGACACAGAGATCTGCGAGCCGTCGCTCAGCGCACCGCGGAGCGTGATGATGTTGCGATACTCGTCGCTGACGGCATCCACGATCTGTCGTACGTCGATGCCACGCTGCTCGGCGAGGAGCGGCGCGTTGACGTATGAGACCGTCTCGCTCACGACATTCGTGAAGATGCCCTTGAGCGCGGCGAGCTTGTAGACGCTGACGTCGTAGTCATTGAGCTCGCCGTGGACCTCAACGTCGACGCTCGTGAGCGGCGAGTGCGTGAGGCCGGAGAACACCTGTCCGAGCTTTTCGACGAGCGGGATGCCGGGACGAACGTACGGGTCGATGACACCTCCCGCGACGTTGACAGCGTCGGGCACGAGCTCGCCGCTCAGCGCGAGGCGCACAGACTTGGCGACGGAGACTCCGGCCTTCTCCTGTGCTTCTCCCGTGGACGCACCCAAGTGAGGCGTGACAGTGATGTTGTCGAGACCGAGCAGCGGCGATTCCGTGGGCGGCTCCGTCACGAAGACATCGAGCGCCGCTCCCGCGATCGTCTTCGCCGAGAGGGCCTCGAACAGGGCGCTTTCGTCGATGAGCCCACCGCGCGCGACGTTCACGATGAACGCGCTCGGCTTCATCTTCGCGAGCTGCTCGGTGCCGATCATTCCGGTCGTCTCCGGGGTCTTCGGCATGTGGATGGTAATGAAATCCGAGCGCTCAAGCAGCTCATCGAGGGTGACGAGCTGCACGCCGAGCTGCTGAGCGCGGGCGCTCGTGACGTACGGGTCGTACGCGATGACGGAGACGCCGAAGGCCTGGAGACGCGCCGTGATGAGAGCACCGATGCGACCGAGCCCGATGATGCCGACGGTCTTCTCGTAGAGCTCCACCCCCGTGTACGACGAACGCTTCCACGCACCGCCCTGGAGCGAGTCGTTCGCCGCCGGAATGTGACGGGCGAGGCTCAGAATGTGCCCGACCGTGAGTTCAGCCGCCGAGATGATGTTCGAGGTCGGCGCATTGACGACCATGATTCCCGCAGCAGTCGCGGCTTTGATGTCGACGTTGTCGAGGCCGACACCCGCGCGGGCGATCACCTTGAGATTAGGCGCGTGCGAGATGGCCTCAGCATCCATCTTCGTCGCCGAGCGGATCAGCACCGCATTGGCCTCGCTCAGGGCAGAGAACAGCGCCGAGCGGTCAGTGCCATCGGCCTTTCTGATCTCGAAGTCGGGCCCGAGGGCATCGACGGTTGCAGGTGAGAGCTCTTCAGCGATCAGCACGACCGGTTTTGACACAGGCATATCCTTACGGGTTCGGCGGATGGGACTTCGACGCCGCAACGGTGAGACGCAGATGCGAGACAGTTTAGTGGACAGGCAGAGCTGTGTGACGACGTGCTACGTCAGACGAGACTCACAAGACTCACATAGGTGGCCGCTGCGGCGGTCAAGCCGACGAGGTAGACCAGAATCCGCTTCGGGTAGCTCATCGACCGACCGACGACGACAGCGCCGACATAGCAGACGACGGGCATCACGACACCAGCGACGATCACGAACCAGCCGAAGCCCGACAGCACCCCTCCGAGAATCGAGGCCATTCCGATCAGATTGCCGACCGCCTGCCACAGGATCAGCGCGTAGAAGAATGCGAACACGATCGCGAGAGCAAGCTCCGGCCAGTCGCTGTAACGGCCGCGCGCGGTCGACTCAGTGGTCTCCTCCATCAGGCACCTCCCACGATGAACGCCCAGGGCACGAGAACGAGTGCGCCGACAACCAGCCAGATCACGCGCGCACGAGGCGCACGGCGTGCGAGCAGCAGGACGGAGACGAACCACAGCGGGGCGGCGATCACCGCGAACCAGTTCTCGATCTTCGTGAGGATGCCCGCGATGTCCGACGCCGCTGCGGCCGACGCTCTCACCGCTGTGATCGTCCATCCCACGGTGTAGAGGAGGTAGATTCCACCGAGGATCCCCAGCACGATGAGCATGACTGAGCCGGCCTGCCCTTGTGGCCCCGCGGGTCCAACGGTCTCAGCCGTCTCCGCAGACGTCGCCGCCGGACGCCCCGCGGGCTCCTGGGGATGCGATGTCGTCCCCTCAGGCACCGGGGTGTCGTGCGACGGCGCACCGTCTCCCGCCCTCAAGGTCGGGTCGTCATCCCCGGGCCACATCAGCGAGTCGTCGTCGCGGTCCCCACTCATGATCTCCAGCGTACCCGCCCCAGTGTCACAGCGATGTCATGGGGAGCGTTGCCCATGTTCACAAGATCGAGATGTCACTACGCTGATGGTCGCGAGAATCTGAGCGAAAGGATGCCTCATGGCAACGACCATCGACTATCTCATCTCCGGCGACCACGAACAGGCGAAGGCTGTGATCCGTGATGCCGCCAGTTCTCTCGGCTTCGACGTCGAGCCGGAACCGAGCGGGCGCTGGAGCATCGCTCGAGGCAGCAAGAAGCTCACCATGTTCCTCGGTGCGCTCGCGGGCAAGAACCAGCGCTTCGTCTTCGGAATGTACTTCTACGACCACGAGGGGAAGCTCATCGCGCGACTCCTGCGCGAGACGGGCTCTGGTGCGATGGGCGGCGCCATCGGCGTCGGTCGCGCCAGCAACGTCTTCGCCGAGCTCGATCAGGCGATCGGAAGTGCGCTCAGCGGCCGCGGCATCCTCGTCAGCGCCAATCGTCAGGACTGACTCTACCGCGCTGACCGAGACGAGAGCGGGCTCCGATGCATCTGCATCGGAGCCCGCTTCTCAGTGCGTCGAAGATTAGCGCGCGACGGAGCCGTCGGTGTAGTCGTCGTCGCTGGAGGCGTTCCATGCGAACAGCTTGCGCAGCTCACGGCCGGTGGCCTCAATGGGGTGGTCCTCGCCCTTCTTGCGGAGCTCGAGGAACTCCTTCTGACCGTTGTCCTGGTCAGCGATGAAGCGCTTCGCGAAAGTGCCGTCCTGGATGTCCGAGAGAACAGCCTTCATGTTGTCCTTCACGTGCGGGTCGATGACGCGCGGACCCGAGACGTAGTCGCCGTACTCGGCAGTGTCGGAGATGCTCCAGCGCTGCTTGGCGATGCCGCCCTCCCACATGAGGTCCACGATGAGCTTGAGCTCGTGGAGCACCTCGAAGTAGGCGATCTGCGGCTGGTAGCCAGCCTCGGTGAGCGTCTCGAAGCCATACTGCACGAGCTGCGACATTCCGCCGCACAGCACAGCCTGCTCGCCGAAGAGATCCGTCTCGGTCTCCTCGGTGAACGTGGTCTTGATGCCGCCCGCGCGGAGACCGCCGATGCCCTTCGCGTACGACCATGCGAGGTCCCACGCCGACCCGGACGCGTCCTTCTCGACGGCGACGATCACGGGAACGCCACGGCCGGCCTCGAACTCGCGGCGCACCGTGTGGCCCGGTCCCTTCGGGGCGACCATGACCACGTCGACGCCCTCAGGCGCCTCAATGTAGCCGAAGCGGATGTTGAAGCCGTGGCCGAAGACGAGCGTCTTGCCATCCGCGAGCTGGTCCTTGATCGACTCGGCGTAGATGGTGCGCTGGTACTGGTCGGGAGTCAGAATGACGATGACGTCGGCCCATGCCGAGGCATCAGCGACGCTCTTGACCGTGAAGCCCTGCTCCTCGGCCTTGGCGATCGACTTCGAGCCTTCCTTCAGACCGATGACGACCTCAACGCCCGAGTCCCGCAGGTTGAGAGCGTGCGCGTGCCCCTGCGAGCCGTAGCCGATGACGGCGACTTTCTTACCCTGGATCAGGGACAGGTCGGCGTCCTGGTCGTAGACAATCTCAGTCACAGTATGTGTTCTCCTTCTGATTGAGGTATATGAACGGATGCTGTCAGTCAGCACTCCGGTTGGTCAGTTCTTGAAGACCCGCTCCGTGATGGACTTCGGGCCGCGGCCGATGGCGAGCAGACCCGACTGAGCGAGCTCCTTGATGCCGAACGGCTCGAGCACACGCAGCAGCGCACGCGTCTTGCCGGAGTCCCCCGTCACTTCGATGACGAGTGCATCCGTCGCCACATCGACCACGCGAGCTCGGAACAGGTTGACGGCCTCGAGCACCTGAGATCGGGTGACGTTGTCGACCTTCACCTTGATCAGCATGTGCTCCCGCTGCACGGACTGAGCGGGGTCGAGCTCGACGATCTTGATGACGTTCACCAGCTTGTTCAGCTGCTTCGTCACCTGCTCGAGCGGCTGCGACTCCACGTCGACGACCACCGTGATGCGCGAGAGCCCGGGGACCTCGCTCGCACCCACGGCGAGCGACTCGATGTTGAAGCCGCGGCGTGCGAAGAGACCCGCGACGCGAGTCAGAAGACCCGGCTTGTCCTCGACGAGAAGGCTCAGAACATGTTCAGTCATCGTCTCAGACCTCCTCATCGAATGCGGGGCTGTGGTCGCGTGCGTACTGCACGTAGCTGTTGCTCACACCCTGCGGGACCATGGGCCAGACCATGGCGTCCTTGCTCACGACGAAATCGATGACGACCGGTCGATCGTTCGTCTCCAGGGCCAGTTTGATGGCGTCGTCGACCTCTTCCTCCTTAGTCACTCTGATTCCGAGGCAGCCGTAGGCATCGGCGAGCTTCACGAAATCAGGAATGTGTACGGAGTCATGACCGGTGTCGAGTTCGGTGTTCGAGTACCGTCCGTCGTAGAACAGGGTCTGCCACTGTTTGACCATACCGAGTGACGAGTTGTTGATCACCGCGACCTTGATCGGGATGTTGTTGATCGCGCAGGTCGCGAGCTCCTGGTTGGTCATCTGGAAGCATCCGTCCCCGTCGATCGACCAGACCGGCCGGTCTGGCTGAGCGACTTTCGCGCCCATCGCTGCGGGGACCGAGTAGCCCATGGTTCCGGCGCCGCCCGAGTTAAGCCAGGCATTCGGGCGCTCGTACGCGATGAACTGAGCAGCCCACATCTGGTGCTGGCCGACACCGGCGACGTAGACGCCCTCCGGCCCGGTGAGCTCCCCGATGCGCTGGATGACATGCTGCGGAGCCAGCAGCCCGTCAGTCGTCGGCGTGTAGCCGAGCGGGAACTGGTCGCGCAGACCGTCGAGGTAGCGCCACCACTCGGCGTAGTCCGGCTCGGTGACGTGCGTCGCCTGACGGAATGCGGACGTGAGATCGACGATGACGTCTTTGGCATCGCCGACGATGGGGACGTCGGCGATGCGGATCTTCGAGATCTCCGCGGGATCGACGTCGACGTGAACGACCTTGGCGTTGGGAGCGAACTCCGCGACCTTGCCGGTGACGCGGTCATCGAACCTCGCACCGAGCGAGACGATCAGGTCAGAGTCCTGCAGCGCCAGCACCGCGGGGACGGTCCCGTGCATGCCCGGCATCCCGAGGTTCTGTCGGTGAGAGTCGGGGAACGCTCCACGGGCCATGAGCGTCGTCACGACCGGGGCGCCTGTTGCCTCCACAAGGCCGCGAAGCTCCTCCGACGCGCCAGCGCGAACGACACCGCCACCGACGTAGAAGACCGGCTTCTTGGCCTCGGCGAGCAGCTGCGCCGCGGCATGGATCTGCTTGCCGTGAGCCTTCGTGACGGGACGGTAGCCGGGCAGATCGATCTTCGGCGGCCACGCGAACGGCGCGCGCTCCTGTTGGGCATCCTTGGTAATGTCCACCAACACGGGACCGGGTCGCCCGGTCGAAGCGATGTGGTAGGCCGACGCGATCGCCGCGGGGACGTCCTCGGCCTTGCGGACGAGGAAGGAGTGCTTCGTGATCGGCATCGTGATTCCCACGATGTCGGCTTCCTGGAAGGCGTCTGTTCCCATCAGCGTGGAGAACACCTGCCCGGTGATCGCCAGCATCGGCACGGAGTCCATGTGAGCATCGGCGATCGCCGTTACCAGGTTCGTCGCCCCAGGACCCGACGTCGCGACGCAGACGCCGACCTTGCCGCTCGACGAGGCGTAGCCCTGAGCAGCATGCCCTGCTCCCTGCTCGTGGCGCACGAGGATGTGCCGGAGCTTCGAGGAGTCCATGAGGGGGTCGTAGACCGGGAGAATCGCTCCGCCCGGAATGCCGAAGATGTCGGTGACGCCGAGAAGCTCGAGCGTGCGGACGACAGCCTCAGCTCCGGTGAGCTGCTCCGTCTGGGTTCCCTGTGAGGGCGGCGGTGCCGGTGTCGGCGGGGTCATATGGGGGTCAGGTGACATAGATGCGATTCCTTGATGATCGTCGAAATGGAGGAGCTATCCAGTGACGGCGCCCTCTGAGGCAGAGCGCACGAGCTTGGAGTACTTTGCGAGAACACCGCGGGTGTAGCGGGGAGGGAGCGGTGCCCAACCTTCTCGGCGGGCCGCAAGCTCATCAGCGTCGACCAGTAGATCGAGGGAGCGAGCTGCGATATCGACCCGTATCAGATCACCATCGCGCACGAAAGCGATGGGACCTGCGTCCACCGCTTCGGGAGCTATATGGCCGATGCACAGGCCGGTTGTGCCACCTGAGAATCGACCGTCCGTCAATAGTAGTACATCTTTTCCGAGACCCGCGCCCTTGATGGCACCCGTGATCGCGAGCATTTCGCGCATCCCCGGGCCTCCCTTGGGGCCTTCGTAGCGGATGATGACGACGTCTCCTGCGCCGATCTTCCCCTCCGTCAGGGCATCCATCGCAGCGCGCTCGCGCTCGAACACGCGAGCCGGTCCCTCGAACACGGCGAAGTCGAACCCGGCGGTCTTGACGACCGCGCCCTCCGGAGCGAGCGTTCCCTTGAGAATCGTCAGTCCGCCCGTCGGGTGAATCGGGTTGTCGAGAGTGTGCAGGACCTCTCCGTCCAGCGGCTCCGGGGCGATCTCGGCGAGGTTCTCCGCGACGGTCTTTCCTGTGACTGTGAGGCAGTCGCCGTGCAGAAGACCCGCGTCGAGGAGCGCCTTCATC
Source organism: Paramicrobacterium salitolerans (assembly GCF_051513965.1). Lineage (GTDB taxonomy): Bacteria > Actinomycetota > Actinomycetes > Actinomycetales > Microbacteriaceae > Paramicrobacterium. Next base: position 1,119,766 of record NZ_CP195847.1, on the reverse strand, counting down.
ACAACGGGGACGCCGCCGTGTCGGTCGACATCGTTCATGACGTACTTGCCGAACGGCTTGAGGTCGCCGATGTGTGGCACCTTGTCGCCGATGCGGTTGAAATCGTCGATCGTCAGGTCGACCTCAGCCTCGTTCGCGATGGCCAGAAGGTGCAGAATCACGTTCGTCGAACCGCCGAAGGCCATGGCGACCGCGATCGCGTTCTCGAAGGCTTCCTTCGTGAGGATGTCGCGAGCTGTGATGCCCTTCTCGAGCATGCCGACGACGGCTTCACCGGACCGGTGAGCGTAGTAGTCGCGACGCCGATCTGCGGAGGGAGGCGCGGCGGAGCCGGGCAGGCTCATCCCGAGCGCCTCGGCGACCGAGGCCATCGTGTTGGCGGTGTACATTCCGCCGCACGCACCCTCGCCCGGAGCGATCGCACACTCGATCCGCTTGAGGTCCTCTTCGCTCATGGTGCCCGCGCGGCAGGCCCCAACGCCTTCGAACGAGTCGATGATCGTGACGTCCTTCTCCGTGCCGTCGGAGAGCTTGACCCAGCCCGGCGCGATCGTGCCGGCGTAGAGGAAGACGGATGCCAGGTCGAGACGCGCCGCGGCCATGAGCATCCCGGGAAGCGACTTGTCGCAACCGGCCAGAAGCACCGTGCCGTCGAGTCTCTCTGCCATGACGACCGTCTCGACCGAATCTGCGATGACCTCGCGCGAAACGAGCGAGAAGTGCATGCCCTCGTGCCCCATCGAGATCCCGTCGGAGACGGACACAGTGCCGAATTGAAGCGGGTAACCTCCGCCGGCGTGCACACCCTCTTTCGCGCCCTGTGCCAGGCGATCGAGCGAGAGATTGCACGGCGTGATCTCGTTCCATGACGATGCGATGCCGATCTGAGGCTTGTCCCAATCCTCATCGCCCATGCCAACAGCACGGAGCATTCCGCGGCTCGTCGTCGCTTCGATGCCGTGGGTGACCACACGGCTGCGCGGTTTCAGGTCTGTCTCTGACATGATCTGAGTCTATTCCGTCCGTCAAACCGGCGCGTTATGCGCTGAGCAGGTGGTTTCGGCGCTCCCCCGCCAGCACGCGGAGCATCTGCGCGACGTCGTCTGTGCCCGGGAGGCGGTGCTCGGCGACCGTCGCTCCCGCGCCGACCTTCACCGAGACGTCGCCGGGCTCCAGCGCGGCGAATGCGTCTTCATCTGTGACGTCATCGCCGGCGTACAGCATCGCTGTGGCCATCGTGTGGAGACGGAGCCGGTGCATGGCGTCGCCCTTCGTCGCGGCCACCACTGAGAACTCGAGGACGTCCTTTCCGGTGCGGTGAGTGACACCGGGAACCGCAGCGCTGACCGAGCGTGAGGCATCGCGCTGCGCTGCTCGAGCGGCATCCGGCTCCACTCCTCGCGTATGAAGCGCGAAGCCGGCCGGCTTGTTCTCGATGCGAGCCTCCCGGTGGCGCTCCAGCACTCCAGACAGGGCCTCTCCCAGCTCAGAGAGGGCGGTCCTCTCCTCCGCGGTGAGTGCGATACCCGCGGTACCGTCGCCGAGATCGTACTCAGCGCCGTGCGAACCGACGAGGAGCACGCCGTCGGGCGAACCGCTCACCTCACGCAGGTTGCCCAGTGAGCGCCCGGAGACGAGCGCGACTGTCGTACCGTTGAGCGCGACGAGTTCCTCGACGGACCTCAGGCTCGCCGGATCAGTGCGAGCGTCGTTCGGGCGATCCACGAGGGGTGCGAGCACCCCATCGAAGTCGAGGGTGACCGTAAGTCTCGGCGTGCGCGCGAGCTTTCGCAGCGCGTCGATGAGGTCTCCGGGGACGCCGTCGAAGTGTCGGCTGTCATTCGTCATGATGCACCTCCATCGTCTTCCAGGGCTCGGGCCGACGAATTGTGGCCCAGCTCTTCCAGGAACGCCTGCGACCACTTCGCGACATCGTTCTCGAGCACGCGACGCCTCAGCGCCTTCATCCGCCGTTGGCGCTCCGCTCGCGTCATATCGATCGCCGCGATCATGGTGTCTTTCACCCCTTCGATGTCGTGGGGGTTGATGAGGAGAGCCTGCTTCAGATCGTCGGCCGCCCCTGTGAACTCACTCAAGATCAGGATGCCGTCGTTGTCGGCCCTTGCCGCGACATACTCCTTGGCGACAAGGTTCATGCCGTCCCGCAGAGAGGTGACGAGCATGATGTCTGCGGCGAGGTACAGCGCAGCCATCTCCTCGCGCGGATACCCGTGGTGCATGTAGACGACCGCGGAGTGCCCGATCGTTCCATAGTCGCCGTTGATGCGACCCACGGTGCGCTCGATCTGATCGCGAAGCGCAATATAGGTGCCGACGCGTTCGCGACTCGGGCTGGCCACCTGAATGAGTGTCGTCGACTCGACGTCGATTCGGCCCTCACGGAGGAGCTCTCCGTATGCCTTGAGCCGATGGCGGATGCCCTTCGTGTAGTCCAGTCGGTCCACCCCGAGCATGATGGTCTGCGGGTCACCGAGATCGCGGCGGATCTGATCCGCACGCTCTCTCACGGACGGCTTCTGAGCGAGCTTCGCGAAGCCGGCCGAGTCGATCGAGATCGGGAAGTGCCGTGCGACGACGCGTCGCATCGAGAGGCCGCGACGAGTGGGCGCGGATGCTGCTGCGTCGTCCTTCGCGGCATCCTCCGGAACCCAGATCCGGGTCCCCTTCGTCTCGAATCCGTAGAGACGGCGGACGGCACGCGAGAAGTTGCTGGCGTCGGCCGAGCGCTGAAACCCGATGACATCGGCGCCGAGGAGGCCGCGCACGATCTGCTTGCGCCAGGGAAGCTGCGCGAAAAGACCGTAGGCAGGGAATGGAATGTGGTTGAAGAAGCCGATGGTGAGATCGGGACGTGCGTCACGGAGCATCCCTGGAACCAGCTGCAGCTGGTAGTCGTGCACCCACACGGTCGCGTTCGGCGCGGCGATCTCGATAGCCCGATCGGCGAATCGCCGGTTGACCTCTCGGTAGGCATCCCACCACTCACGGTGATAGGTGGGTTGAGCGATCACGTCGTGGTAGAGCGGCCAGAGAGTGTCGTTCGAGAAGCCCTCGTAGTAATACTCGACATCCAGCTCGGAGAGCGTAACCGGCTCCATCTTGATGCCGTCGTGCTCGAACGGATCAATCTCGACATCCGGGGCACCGGGCCAGCCGATCCACGCGCCGTCGACATCGCGCATCACCGGCTCAAGGGCGGTGACGAGCCCTCCGGGAGAAAGTCGCCAGACCTGAGAGCCATCGGGGCCTGTGACGGAGTCCACAGGCAGACGATTCGCTACGACGACAAAGTCAAAGCTTTTGGAATCCCGAGTACTCGATGGCACGAGACATCCCCCTCCCGACAGACATGGTCCGGACAGTCACAACAGTATCAGCGCGACTCTTGCCTGTATGCAGTGTGACCAGCGCGTGCGCAAGGAGGTAGTTCCACCAGCGAGAACGCCGTAGGCTGTGACGACAGCCAGACCGATGTGGAAGGGGAAGTCGAATGCGCAAGTACCTGCTGAACTCCGGGGTGCTCGGATCCATATTCAGTGGCTGGAGTCTCCTTCAGTCCACAAAGGACAGCCCGCGCGATTGGCGTCTGGCGCTGCTCTGGCTCGGATGGCTGAGCTCCGTCGCACTTTCGATCGGTGTCGTCGCTCAGGATGCTGAGACCAAGCGGCGCATCGCCGCAGGCGAGATCGACGAGAAGGACGCCAAACCGTCGAAGGCCGAGAAGAAAGCCGCGAAGTCCCGCAAGGTCACGCTCAGCATCTGACTTATACCACGCGATGCCCCTCACTTGGGGCACATGACTAGTCTCGTCGGCGTGTCCCGCGTGATTTCGCGGATTTCTGGGCGAGACTTGAGTCATCTTTGGAGCCGATCCCGGAAGAAGTGCTCATGTTCGGATTACGCCGTCGCAACCGCAAGTCGCAGCCCGCACCCTCGACGACCCCGACTGAGGAAGCGCATGACAGGGTACAGCTCTCCGAGGAGAAGCTCTTCGACCTGATCCATGGCAAGCTCGAGGACTTCATCGGCGTCGACGGAGCATGGGCTCTTGTCCGCCGTGACCCTGAAGCTGCCGCGGATGACGCCATCTTCTCCTCCATGTCGACAGTGATGCTTGCTCGCGACATCACATCTGAGCTTCTCGGCACCAAGGCGCGGAATCACAGTGTGACGCCCCCGATCCCCGCGGCCACTGAAGCCGCCGAGGTGGACGCGGTCGAGATTCCAGCCCCTGCCGTTTCAGAGGCGTCGCCCTCCCCCGCTCCGGCGAATGGTCTTCGCGACATGATTCGCCCCGTCCCGAGAGACGAGTCTCAGGAGCAGGTCGACATCGAGCTCAAGACCATCGCCACCTGGGCGGATCCGCAGCGCCACGACCCCGAGCAGGTCGACGAGCGCATCGTCGCACCTGTCCGGGCCGCGGACGCATCGAAGCGGGCCTGAGGTCCCGCTCAGACCTTCCAGTCTCCGGGACCTGCAGAGCCGGTCTCGTATTCTTCGAGCGGAACTTCTCCGCTCCTCCACGCCTCGATGACTGGCGCCACGATCCGCCACATCTGCGCGGCGGAGTCGCCGCGCACGGAGAGCGACGGATCACCATCGAGGATGCTCTCGATAACTTCCCCGTATGCCTTGAGCTCGCCCTCTCCGAAGGTGACCTCGAGCGAGGCGCGGTCAAGTCGCCACGGGTCGCCCGGGCCATTGACGTTGACCTCGAGAGACATCTCGTCAGGCGCCAGAGCAATTGTCATGACGTCTCGATCGCTGCTGCCTGAGAATCCGTGGGGAACGTGTGGAGCAGGTAGGAAGGTGACTTGGATCTCACGACGGCGCGACCCCAAGGCCTTCCCTGAACGCAGCGTGAACGGCACCCCTGCCCACCGCCAGTTCCGAACTTCGAACGTCACCTGTGCGAGCGTCTCCGTGTTCCGCGACGGATCCACTCCTTCCTCGTCCACGTAGGACGGGAAGTCCCGGCCAGCGACTGAGCCCGCGGTGTAGCGCGCCCGGTGGCTGTAGGCGCGCACATCATCATCGAAGACGTGCGTCGCTCGGAGCACTGCAGCCTTCGCGTCGCGGAGGTCGACGGCATCCGTGGTCGCTGGTGGCTCCATCGCGAAGACGGAGAGCACCTGAAGGAGATGACTCTGGATCATGTCGATCAGCGCTCCCGCGTTGTCGTAGTAGCCCGCGCGTCCCTCCAGTCCCAGCTGCTCGTCGTAGACGATCTCGACCTTCTCGATGTGGTCGCGGCTCCACAGCGGTTCGAAGACACGGTTGGCGAAACGAAGTCCGAGAAGGTTCAACACGGTGGAATGGCCAAGGAAATGATCGACCCGGTGCACCTGCTCCTCGGGCACGAGCTTGAGCAGCTGCTCGTTCAGTGCGTCGGCTGACGGCTGATCGGTGCCGAACGGCTTCTCAAGAGCAAGCACCGTTCCCTGCGGGAGCGGCGTGATCGTCTCGAGAGCCTGACACGCCTTCATCGTGACGCTCGGCGGCAGTGCGAAGTAGATGGCGGGGTCCGCCTCGGCCATGTCGAGGATCGCCGTCAGCTCCTCGGCATCCGTCACATCTCGCTTCTCATAGCGCGTCTCCTTCAGCACGGTCTCAACGGACTCCCCCGAAGCATCAGCCGCGTCGAAAGACGCTCGGACGCGCTCCGTCCATTCGTCGGGAGAGAGGTCATCAGAACCCACGCCGATCAGCTGAACGTGTCTGTCACGCTGGCGGGTGAGGAGCTGGCCCAGTGCTGGCATCAGCAGCCGCGAGCTGAGGTCGCCGCTGCCTCCTAAGAGAATCAACGTCGTAGTAGCGCTCATACGTGCGAGGCTACTCGCCGCACGGCGACAGCAACAGGGGGCTATTTCTTCCGTCAGCGACCTGATATGGCGACTCTACGACGCGCACTCCGGCGTCGTTCCGACGGTATTTCCGAGACAGAGAAGTTCGTCGAAAGTTCTCCGCTCGAATCGTCTCGACGTGCGCATTCCGCGGGAGAAGCTCGTTTCACAGCAGCCATTCGATGTGAAGGAGCAACCAATGTCTGACAACACCCGACGCCCTGGACAGCAGACTCAGACCGCCGCCGAGCTGGAGCTCGAGTGGGCTTCCGACCCCCGCTGGGCGAACGTCCGCCGCGATTACACCGCAGAGGATGTCGTCACCCTTCGCGGTCCGGTTCGCGAAGACGCGACGCTTGCCCGACGTGGCGCTGAACGGCTGTGGGAGCTCATCGAGCGCAACGGCGAGAATCCGGAAGCGTGGGTGGCCGCGCTCGGCGCTCTCACCGGAAACCAGGCGGTGCAGCAGGTTCGCGCGGGGCTGGAGGCCATCTATCTCTCAGGATGGCAGGTGGCGGCAGACGCGAACCTTGCGGGCCAGACCTACCCGGATCAGAGTCTGTATCCGTCGAACTCGGTTCCCGCCGTCGTGCGCCGCATCAACAACGCGCTGCTCCGCGCCGGTCAGATCGAATTCGCGGAGAACGGCGAGACCACGCAGGACTGGTCGGTTCCGATCGTGGCAGACGCGGAAGCCGGCTTCGGAGGCCCGCTCAACGCCTACGAACTCATGCAGTCGATGATTCAGGCCGGAGCCGCCGGAGTCCACTGGGAGGACCAGCTGGCTAGCGAGAAGAAGTGCGGGCACATGGGAGGCAAGGTCCTCATCCCGACGAGCCAGCACATCCGTACGCTCAACGCCGCACGTCTCGCTTCGGACGTCGCCGGCGTTCCGTCCATCATCGTTGCACGCACGGATGCTCTCGCCGCGACGCTCCTCACGAGCGACATCGACGAACGCGATCGTCCGTTCCTGACGGGAACGCGGACCGCTGACGGCTTCTATGAGGTCCAGAACGGCATCGAACCGGTGATCGCACGAGGTCATGCATACGCCCCGTACGCCGACCTGCTGTGGGTCGAGTCGAGCGAACCCGACCTCGAGCTCGCGCGGCGCTTCGCGGAGAGCATCCACTCTGAATTCCCGAACCAGAAGCTCGCATACAACTGCTCGCCGAGCTTCAACTGGCGTCGCCACCTCGATGACGACACCATCGCACGGTTCCAGCGCGAGCTCTCGGCAATGGGGTACGCCTTCCAGTTCATCACGCTGGCGGGCTTCCACTCGCTCAACCACAGCATGTTCGAGCTCGCTCGCGACTACCGCGAACGCCAGATGTCCGCGTACGTGGAGCTGCAGGAAGCCGAGTTCGATTCGGAGCTGCACGGCTACACGGCGACGCGTCATCAGGCGGAGGTCGGCACAGGCTACTTCGACCGCGTCTCCACGGCTCTCAACCCCACGAGCGCGACGCTCGCTCTCGCGGGGTCTACGGAGTCCGAGCAGTTCATCTGATGTCATGAGAGGAGAAGAGACCATGTCCATCACGACGACGGGCCGCATCGAGATCATTGGTCCGATGAGCCCGCGATACGAGGAGATTCTGACGCCGGAGGCCCTGCGATTCCTCACCATGTTGCACGAGCGTTTCGGCGTCGACCGACACGAGCTGCTACGGTCGAACGCCGCGCGTCTCGCTGAGATCGACGCCGGCCGCAACCCGGACTTCCTCGAGGAGACACGCGGCATTCGAGAGGACCCGACCTGGCGTGTCGCCGGCGCCGGACCGGGACTGCATGAGCGCCGCGTGGAGATCACCGGTCCCACGGACCGGAAGATGGCCGTGAATGCACTCAACTCAGGTGCGAATGTCTGGCTCGCAGACCACGAGGATGCGCTGAGCCCCACATGGGAGAACATCATTGATGGGCAGCTCACCCTCTTCGACGCTGTTCGCCGACAGATCGACTTCGTGAGCGACGAGGGCAAATCGTATCGTCTGGGCGAGACCACGCCGACGATCGTGTTCCGACCTCGCGGCTGGCACCTGACAGAGTCCCACCTGCGGTACACGAACCGTCACGGAGCATCCACACCGATATCGGCGTCTCTCGTCGATGCCGGGCTCTACCTCTTCCACAATGCGCACGAGCTCATCTCCCGCGGCACGGGCCCGTACTTCTATCTGCCCAAGCTGGAAGACCGCTTCGGTGCTCGCCTGTGGAACGACGTGTTCGACTTCAGCGAGGACGCACTGGGAATCGAGCCGGGGACGATCCGCGCGACCGTGCTGATCGAGACGATCACAGCGGCTTTTGAGATGGAGGAGATCCTCTACGAGCTGCGCAGCCACTGCGCTGGGCTCAACGCGGGCCGGTGGGACTACCTGTTCAGCATCATCAAGAACTTCCGTGACCGCGGACGTCGATACATGCTGCCCGACCGCGATCAGATCACGATGACGGTGCCGTTCATGAGGGCGTACACAGAACTCCTCGTCTCGACCTGCCACAAGCGGGGCGCGTACGCGATCGGCGGAATGAGCGCGTTCATCCCCAATCGACGGAACCCGGAGACGACCGCGCAGGCTCTCGAGAAGACGGCCGCAGACAAGCGCCGTGAAGCACGCGACGGCTTCGATGGCACCTGGGTCGCCCACCCGGGACTCATCGAGGCGGCACGAGCAGAGTTCGACGCGGTTCTCGGTGATCAGCCGCACCAGCTGCATCGCCGGCGTGATGACGTGTCTGTGACGGCGGAAGAGCTGCTCGATCTGGCCGTCCCGGATGGCCGCATCACGTGCTCCGGAATCCGCCAGAACGTCTCCATCGCTCTGCGCTACATCGAAAGCTGGCTTCGGGGCACGGGAGCGGCAGCCATCGACGGACTCATGGAGGATGTCGCGACGGCGGAGATCTCTCGCTCCCAGCTCTGGCAGTGGATTCATCAGGGTGCTGTCACAGACGATGGGATGCCTGTTGTCCGCGAACGCATCGAGTGGGCGATCGACAGTGTCGTGGACGCACTCCCCCACTCCATCGGCACGCGCTACGGAGAAGCCGCTGACCTGCTGCGCGAGCTCGTGCTCAGCGATGAGTACTCGCCGTTTCTCACGGTGCCGGCCTATTCGCAGATCGTGGATGCCGGTCTCCCTCGCGCCGTCGCAGTGTAGGGCAAAGAAAGAAATTGAGCCCCGCAGTCTTTCTCGACTGCGGGGCTCAATCTGCGATGGTGCGCCCCCCGGGACTTGAACCCGGAACCCACTGATTAAGAGTCAGTTGCTCTGCCGATTGAGCTAGAGGCGCAGATTTTGGTTTCGGAGTAAACCCCGAACCGAGGGACAACATTAGCACCCTTTCCCTGCCCTGCGCCAATCGAGCAGAAAGTCATCTTTTCGCCGGGCCAAGTAAGGTGGACATGTGACCGCAGATCTCTCCGATGACCTCGCCCTCGCCCTCCGAATGGCGGATGCCGCGGACGCCGTTTCGCTCGACCGCTTCCGCTCCTCAGACCTTCAGATCTCGACGAAGAACGACATGTCGCACGTCACCGACGCTGATCTCGCGGTCGAGAGAGCCCTGAGGGAGATTCTGAAGGCAGAACGGCCGGAAGACGGCATCCTGGGTGAAGAGTACGGCACCCAGGGCTCTACCAGCCGCCAGTGGATCATCGATCCGATCGATGGCACAGCTAACTTCCTCCGCGGCGTTCCCAACTGGGCGACGCTCATCGCACTCGCGATCGACGGCCGCCCCGTCGTCGGAGTTGCGAGTGCTCCAGCCTTCGGAAAGCGCTGGTGGGCTGCTCGTGGAAGCGGAGCATGGCTCGCTGACGGCGCTGCCCCTGCGCGGCGGCTCTCTGCATCGAGGGTCGACAGCCTTGACGAAGCGTCGCTGAGCTTTCAGAGCATCGCCCAGTGGGACGAAGCTGGCTACCTCGATTCACTCATCGACCTGTCTCGCACCGTCTGGCGTGATCGCGCGTACGGCGATATGTGGTCGTACGGGCTCCTCGCCGAAGGACTCGTCGACGTCGTGGCGGAGTTCGGGGTCAAGGAGTACGACATCGCACCGTTCGTCGTCATCGTCGAAGAAGCCGGCGGACGGTTCACTGCGATCAACGGAAACGAGAGCATCGCTGAGAGGAGTTCCCTCGCCACGAACGGCCTCCTGCACGACGCTGTGCTCGAACGGCTCGCGCAGACGCATTCCTGATGAGGCGGGTGACCGCTCTCCAAACGCAGAGAAGCCGCCCGGTTCGGGCGGCTTCTCTCGTGCACAGCGCGTGACGATGGTCGATGGTGGAGATGGGGGGAATTGAACCCCCGTCCACTGCTGGGATTCCACGCCTTCTACGGGCGTAGCCTGTGAAAACGTTCTGCTCGGCCCCGACCTTTGCCACAGGCATCCAAGTCGACGGGCCCAGCCTGAAAAAAGTCCCGCACGCCGCTCAGGCGACGACGCGCAGCAAGTCCCCTAAATGACGCCAGGGTCCGTGTCGGGAACAACCACGGTCTGACGGACTATCGGGCTCGCTTAGGCAGCGAGGGCGAAGTCAGTGCGCTTTGAGTTGGCACTTATTGGTTTCCAGGGAGCGTTATCGAGATAACCCTGGGTCCTCGGCCCGCTTCTCGCAGTCTCGCAGGCAGTGTCGAAACCGATCATCCCCATGCGCGCTCTCTCGAGCGGACCATCATCACGCGCTGTGTACTTATCAACCGGGCTTGCGCCCTCGTGCATCCTTCCGATGCGGCTAATCAGAATAACACCCTCCGGGCATCATTCATTCCCCGAGCCTATTCCTCATCGCCATCGCCCGCTGAGCCTCTCGCTTGTCCTGTCGCTCACGGAGCGCCTGGCGTTTGTCGTACTCACGTTTGCCCTTGGCGACGGCGAGTTCGACCTTGGCACGCCCATCGACGAAATACAGCTTCAGAGGAATGAGCGTGTATCCGCCCGGAGCGATCTTGTGGCTGATGCGAGTGATCTGCTGACGGTGCAGCAGGAGCTTTCGTTTGCGACGCGGAGAGTGGTTCGTCCAGGTTCCCTGCGTGTACTCCGGAATGTAGACGGCATCCAGCCACACCTCGCCATTGTCGACGAACGCGTATCCGTCGACGAGAGACGCACGCCCCTCGCGCAGAGCCTTGACCTCGGTGCCCCAGAGCACGAGCCCAGCCTCATAGGTGTCTTCGATGAGGTAGTCGTGGCGCGCCTTGCGGTTCGTCGCCACAACCTTCTCTCCGCGTTCCTTGGGCACGGTTCACTCCAGGTCGTACAGGTTGATCAGGGATGCCGCACGTGAAGCGCGGGCAGCCCGACAGTCTATCAGCCGACTCAGATCTTCAAGTACCGCTTGATTGCGAAATTGGCGCTGAGCGCAGCAAGCAGCATCCCGATCACGATCAGAAGCGGAACCACGAGAAGCGAGTCGCCGAGATTCACGAAATTGACGAAGAGCATCCGCGGCGCAAGGAAGCCCTGCACGAAGAAGTGCACAAGCGCTACCACAGCGCCGCCGGCGAGTATCGATCCGATCACCGCCGCGAACACGCCCTCGAGAATGAAAGGCGTCTGAATGAAGCGGTTCGAGGCGCCTACGAGGCGCATGATGCCGATCTCCTTGCGCCGTGAGAACGCGGACAGTCGAATCGTCGTGGCGATCAGCAGCACAGCCGCGATCAGCATGAGCCCCGCGATTCCGATCGCCGAGTAGCTCGCGATGTTCAGAACCCGGAAGATCTGATCGAGATACTGACGTTGGTCCTTCACCGACTCGACGCCCGGAGTGTCGGAGAACGCTTCAATCAGCACGGCCGACTGCGACGGATCCTTGAGGTTCACCCAGAACGTCTGGTTGAACTGCTCAGGAGTCACGAGTTCGGTCATCTCGTTGCCCTCGAACTGCTTGACGAAGTTGTCGTATGCCTGCTCGTGGTCTTCGAAGTAGAACTTCTGGATATAACGATCGAGAGTCTCATCCTCGAGCTTCGACCTCACCTCGGCAAGCTGCTCCTCAGTCGCCGCTCCCCCTTCGCAGGTCGCATCGACGGCCACATCGGAGTCGGTGCACATGTAGATCGCGACCTGGGCTCTGTCGTACCAGTAATTCTTCATCTGGGCGATCTGCATCTGCATCAGCGCCGCAGCACCGACGAAAGTCAGAGAGATGAAAGTCACCAGAATGACCGAGATCACCATCGACGCGTTTCTGCGCAGTCCGTTGAGCGCTTCTGACAGGACGAGGCTGAGTCTCATGAGGTCGGCCCCACATTCTGCTGGTCGTCACCGGTGTCGCGATCACCCTGGCCGCGAAGGCCGAGACGCTCTGCGAGCGACAAGTGCTCCGAGGTGTCGTTATCGGGAGTCTGCTCCGGAGCCTCGTCCTGCGCTGGCTCGACCGTGACTGGAGTCTCTGTCCGCTTCGCGTCGCGCACCGTCTCCACGGTCACAGCGACAGAGTGAGTCTCGGGAGCTGATGCAGCCTCCTGCGCTTCCGCACGTGCACGCTGAGCTTGCTCACCGCGCTCGGGAAGCGGTGCGATATCAATGATCGAGGTGGTGTCACCATAGCCGCCTCGTGTCTCATCTCGGACGATGCGACCATCGACGAGTTCGACGACGCGACGACGCATCTGATCGACGATCGCCGCCTCGTGCGTCGCCATCACGACCGTGGTTCCGTTTCCGTTGATTCGTTCGAGCAGCTGCATGATCCCCGCACTCGTCGCGGGATCCAGGTTTCCAGTCGGCTCATCCGCCAGCAGGATCTGCGGTTTGTTAACGACGGCGCGCGCGATGGCGACGCGCTGCTGCTCACCGCCGGACAGCTCATTCGGCATCCGCCCGCCCTTGCCGTCGAGCCCCACGAGCTTGAGAACATCGGGAACGGCCTCCTGCACGAACCCGCGAGACTTCCCGATGACCTGCAACGAGAACGCGACATTCTGAAAGACAGTCTTCGTTGTGAGAAGACGGAAGTCCTGAAAGACCACCCCGAGGTTGCGGCGGAAATACGGCACCTTGCGGGTGGAGATGCTCCCCAGATCGTGACCGAGCACGTGAACCGTGCCCTTTGTCGGCCGCTGCTCTTTCAGAATGAGCTGAAGGCAGCTTGATTTTCCGGAACCCGAGGCTCCGACGAGGAACACGAATTCACCTCGGGCGACCTCGAGGTCGACGCCGTTGAGCGCCGGCCGCGGATTGCCCGCATATTTCTTGGTGACTTTGTCGAATCGAATCATGACCCTCTGAGCCTAAGCAGAGGTCAGCGCAACCGGCGGAGCGACTCGCCCCGGTTCAGCGCTGATTCAGCTATTCGCTGTCTTTCATCGAGCGCCAGCGGATCCCGGCGGCAATGAAGCCATCGATGTCCCCGTCGAAGACGTTGCTCGGGTTGTTCACCTCGAACTCGGTTCTCAGGTCTTTCACCATCTGATACGGCGCGAGCACGTACGAACGCATCTGATCGCCCCAACTCGCCGTGATGCTCCCCGCGAGCTCCTTCTTCTTCGCGGCCTCCTGCTCGCGCTGCATGAGGAGGAGTCGCGACTGCAGCACCCGCATAGCGGCTGCTCGGTTCTGAATCTGACTCTTCTCGTTCTGCATGGAGACGACGATGCCCGTCGGCAGGTGCGTGATGCGCACGGCCGAGTCCGTCGTGTTGACCGATTGCCCTCCTGGTCCCGATGAGCGGAAGACGTCGACCCGGATGTCTGTTTCTGGGATCTCGACTTCGGTTGCTTCCTCCATGAGAGGGATGACCTCGACAGCTGCGAAGCTCGTCTGTCGCTTGCCCGCAGAGTTGAACGGGCTCATGCGAACAAGTCGATGAGTCCCCGCCTCGATCGAGAGTTTGCCGAACGCGTACGATGCGTCCACTTCGAACGTCGCAGACTTGATTCCGGCTTCTTCCGCGTAGCTCGTGTCGAGCACTTTCGCCGAGTAGCCGTGGTGCTCCGCCCAGCGGACGTACATGCGAAGCAGCATCTCTGCGAAGTCTGCTGCGTCAACGCCTCCGGCACCCGCACGGATCGTCACGACGGCCGGCAAAGCGTCGTACTCACCGTTGAGCATTGTCTGGATCTCGAGATCGGCGACCGTCTTCTTCAGCGCTTCGAGCTCTGCGCGCGCTTCATCTGCCGACTCCTCGTCATCGGCCTCGTTCGCGAGTTCGACGAGAACTTCGAGGTCGTCAAGACGGCGTTCCACGGACGTGACGCGGGCGAGATCGGCCTGCGCGTGGCTGAGTTTGCTCGTCACCTCCTGCGCGCGTTCGGCGTCATCCCAGAGGTCCGGAGCTGATGCTTGCTCGCTTAGCTCCGTGATGTCCGAGTTCAGCTTGTCCACATCGACCACGGTGCGGATATCGGCGAACGTTGTGCGCAGCGCGGCGATGTCGGCGCTCAAATCAAGCTCTAGCATGTCCCCTCAACCTTACCGTGCCGCTCAGGACTAGGCTGAGCGTGCTATGGCCGATCGCGACGAGTTCCCATTCCGATCAGTCGCAGCGGCCGTCTACCTCCCCACTCTTCTCTTCGGCATCGGCGAAGGCGCGCTCATTCCGCTGATTCCTGCAGCGGCAGACAACGTCGGCGCAACCATCGCCCTCGCTGGTCTCATCGCCGCGATGCTTCAAATCGGTGAACTCTTCGGAGACATCCCGAGCGGAGCGCTTGTGGCGCGGGTCGGCGAGCGCGCGGCCATGATCGGAGCCGTCGTCGTCGCTCTCGGCGCCGCGGTGCTGATCATGTTCTCTCCTGAGCCATTCGTGCTGGGACTGGGTGTATTCGTGCTCGGCCTTGCGACTGCGGTGTTCGGGCTCGCACGGCACGCATTCATGACGACGTACGTCCCCATTCGGTACCGTGCTCGTTCGCTGTCCCTGCTCGGCGGCGTCACTCGAGCTGGCCGATTCGTCGGTCCTCTCATCTCAGCTCCGGTCATCCACCTGACGGGCGGAATGACCGGGGTGTACTGGACCATGGTGCTCTTCTGTCTGGTCACCGCAGCCCTTCTGATCGTGCTTCCGGATCCGGAGACCACGGTGCGAGCGCGGACTGGCAAGCCCGCGGCTCCCGTCACGGCCCCGCTCAACCTTCAGACGACGATTCGTCAGAACGGTCGCGTGCTGGGAACGGTCGGTGTCGGGGCGGCCGTCATCGCCGCACTTCGGTCATCCTGCCTCGTCATCATTCCGCTATGGGCCGTCAGCATCGGTGTGGACGAAGCGACGACGTCGCTCATCATCGGCGTCACTGGAGCCGTCGATTTCGCCCTTTTCTACGTGAGCGGACACATCATGGATCGTTTCGGCCGCATCTGGGGTGCGCTCCCGCCGCTCGTGGGGATGGGCTCCGGACTCATCATCCTTTCGCTGACGCACGATCTGCCGAACGCGGTCAGCTGGCTATGGGTGATAGCGGCGCTTCTCGCAATCGCGAACGGCATGAGCAGCGGGGTTCTCATGACCCTCGGGGCCGACCTCGCTGATCCTCGTCGGCCCGCACCCTTTCTTGGAGCCTGGCGATTCGTTACGGATGCCGGTGCGGCGGCGAGTCCTGTCCTGATCGCGGTCGTCACGGCTCTTGCGTCGCTGGCGGCCGCAGCGGCGTCGCTCGGAGCTATCGCGGCGGCCGGAGTCGTGATCATGTGGACGTGGCTGCCGCGCGGACGCGAGCGCGACGTCGGCTGATCCTCAGTCGGCGAACACTGATCTCGCGACGCTCGTTGCTTCGATGCGGAATCCATCAGGCACGAACAGGGTCAAAACGGGAGGTCGCCACCATCCCGACACGGTCACTGTTGCACTGCGTCCGTCGACGGAGGTGGCGTTCTCCAAGGTCAGGCCTTCAACGGGGTCGAACGCTGAGTCCGAGATGAACTCAGAGACCTCGTCATGCACATCAGCCGAGGCCAGTGCGACGGTGACGCCCTCCTGGTCGGTCTGAGCAGCCGAGAGCGAAAATGCCTCGGCGCCGACGAGTGACGCGGCATCTGCAATGCTCTGCAGCTGCTTCCTCTCCAGGTAAAGCGAAGTGATGGCAGCGACGACGAGGATGATCACGAGCGCAAGCGCCCCATAGAAGATGGTCAGAATCAGTGTCGATCCCTCGTCCCCATCGCGCTTCACCCTCATGGAGTCCCCCAGAATCGTGAGACCTTCTGAACCGCGCGAGATTCGAGTGGAACACGTGTCACACGGTCGAGATCGAGCACCTCGGGAGCAAGCGGCAGGGCGACAGTGACTGCGACGGTCACCGTCACTACCTCACCGCGCGCGAGGCAAGCCTCTCCGGTTCCCGAATCGCACGTGATCTCGACCCGGGCATTCTCCGACGGCACATCATAGTCGGCGAGGGTCACTCGAACCGCCGCTTCAACTCGGTCGAGCGCCTGATCCGCGGTCTCTGCGAGGACGAAGGCACGCGCAGCCTGGCGAGCCGCCCCGGTGACGGCGAGCGCTCCCCCTTGGATCTGTGCCAGGGCCACCACGAGATAGACGAGCGGAACGAGCAGAATCAGACCGGCCGTGATGAATTCGAGCGATGCCGAGCCTCGATCATCGCCGAGACCATTAGCCAATCGTTTCGCGAACCGCATGTCCCGCCACCTCCAAACCCTGCTCGACGCCGATGAGCCCGATGAGCGGGAGGGTCGTCGTCACGGTCACAGCAGTGCACGACTGCCCGCTCCAGCTTGTGTAACGCGCCTCAATCGACTCCGCATATCCCGCTCCGATCGCCTCGGTGATGAGCCACCGTGTCTTCTCCTCGCCGCCGCTGAGGGTGGTGTCTGCGAGAGCGGCGTACCGCGCGCCTTCCGCCGCAGCATCCAGCACAGTGTTGCGCACCAGAAGCGCGAGCCCGAGCTGGATGACGCTCAGCGTGAGGAGCGTCAGAATTCCTGAGACGAGGGAGAACTCGGCAACCGCGGAGCCTCGATCATCAGAGATATCGAACGGGATGTTCACATGCCTGAGACCTTGGAGATGGCCTGCTCGAAGATCGCGGTGAGTGCGGGACCGGCCAGACCCCAGATCAAAATGACCAATCCGGCCGTCATCAGCGTGATCAGCACCCATCCGGGGACATCGCCTCGCTCATCGCGAATCTTCTGCAGCACGCGGCGGATCGGGAGTGACATCGTGTTGGCACCTTTCATTGTGGCGATTGTGGTCAGAAGCCTGCGCGGAGGACGAAGAGCCCGGGAAGGAGCGCGAAGGCGATGGACAAGGGAAGAATGAGGAGCACGAGCGGCACGAGCATGGTCACCTCTTTGCGCCCCGCTGCCTCGAGCAGAGATCTCTTGAGATCGTCACGCGCGTCATGCGCCTGCGCCCGCAGCACGTCGGCGATGGGAGAACCGTGTTCCATGGCAGCGGTCAGATGGTCGACGGCGCGTGTGAGCGGCGGGGAGCCGGCCCGCGCCGCGCACTGAGCCAAAGCAGTCGAGACGGGAACTCCCGCCGCCGTGTCTATGAGCGTCCGTCGGAGCTCTCGGCTCAGTTCGCCTGACCCGATACGAGCGACCCGCCGCAGAGCATCTGTGATCCCCTCACCTGCGGAGAGGGTCAGACTCAGAAATTCGAGAACGGTGGGTACCTCCTCCGTGATGCGTGCGACTCGCTTGGCCGCTCGGCGCCGCAGAAGGTTGTCCCAGAGAACGACTCCGAGGATGCCTCCGATGCATGGCAACGCAATCGCCGGAAGGCTTCCGCCACGGGGAAGAACGACCAGTCCCGCCACGCCTCCGATGATGATCCCGAGCAGACCGACGAGCACCTGGCGCACGCGGAAGGCCTGCACGCTCAGAGGGGAACCTGACTGCGTGAGCCAACGCTCCACGGACGTGTTTCCGCCCAGTGCTGCGGCTACGGCCGACGCCGCTCGCGTGAGAATCGGCCCGAGCAATCGGCCGAGCACCGGCAGCGGGTCGCTCAGCCGCTTCTGCGTGGCTTCGCGAGCGGCTTCGGACACATCCATGAGGTAGGGGGTGAGGCGATCTGCGAGCTTCGGCGCGCCGATGCGCGGGACGGCGACGAGTATTGACCACAGCCCCACCCCGAGGAGGCAG
Source organism: Paramicrobacterium salitolerans (assembly GCF_051513965.1). Taxonomy (GTDB): domain Bacteria; phylum Actinomycetota; class Actinomycetes; order Actinomycetales; family Microbacteriaceae; genus Paramicrobacterium. The sequence goes on along the minus strand of NZ_CP195847.1, from coordinate 1,101,827 downwards.
CCGAGAACAATCGATGATCCCCATACGACCGTCAACGGAACCACCTCCTCTCCTCAGGGAGCCTTCCGAGAGCGAGCATGAAGCGATAAGCGACGACTGAAACTGCCGCGCCTACGGCGATGACAGCGACGCCGATGGGCGAGTTGTACGCCGCAGCCGTTTCTGGGCGAGATGACAGTACGAGCAGAATCAGCCAGGGGGCGGCGACACCAAGTTTCGCCGCGTTTCGCACCCATGACTGCCGAGCATCCACCTCGGAGCGCACGCTGGAGTCCTCGCGAATGGCGGCCGACAGTGTGCGGAGCACCCCAGGCAGCTCCGTGCCACCGACGTCCCGTGCCATCTTCAGCGTCTCGATGATGCGATCGGCGACGGGATCACCCAACGCATCTTTCAAACGGTCGAGTGCACCCGCGAAGGACGCACTCGTGTGGAAGTCACGTCGGAACTCGGCGAAAGCCGACCGGAGCGGTGCGGGACCAGAGAGCGCGAGGCTCGAGACGGAGTCCGGGAGCGACGCACCAGAGCGGATGGAAGCGACCATGTGATCCAGAACGTCCGGCCAGAGGCCTCGATGCAGCTTCCGTTGGCTTCGTGCCCGCCACCCGATCAGGACGAAGGGAAGTGCGACGCCTGCGATGCCACTGATGATGGACAACGGCAGCACGCCAAGCAGAGAATAAGTTGTACCGGCAGCGACGACGCCGATCAGCGCGGAAACCGCGATGAATGCCGGCACGGGGACCATCGCCATGCCCGCAAGCGCCATCCGGGTCCGAAGCTCGATCACGAGTCGGCCTGGCTCTCGTCCTCTGTTCACCACTCGTGTGTCGGGAAACGCGACAGCGATCATGATGAGGATGAGTCCGAGACCGCACAGGCTTCCCAAGCCGATCTCGATCACAGCGCTCCCCCGACGCCGAGCGTCCGAAGTGCTCCAGTGCCGAATGCATCTCGACGGTGCGGAATGCGTCCCGTGTGCACGAGATCCGGCCCCACGCGATGGAAGATTGTCGTCATCTCCAGATCAGCACCCATCGCTTCGCCGGTCGGAGCGGCGATCTCCGTGACGCGCCGACGACCATCGGCGCCACGTGCGCAGTGCACAACGAGGTCGATGCAGGATGCCACTGTGGGCACCACGAACCCGGAATCAATGTTCTTCCCCGCCAGGAGAGGAAGCGTGCAGAGTTTGCGCAGCGCATCGCTCGCGGAGTTCGCGTGGAGCGTACATGCACCTGGAACGCCGGAGTTCAGAGCGATCAGAAGGTCAAGGCTCTCAGCTTCGCGAACTTCGCCGACCACGATGCGATCGGGCCGCATCCGCAGCGACTCTTTCACCAGACGTCTGAGGGTGATTTCACCCGTTCCCTCGAGGCTGGCCTGCCGACACTGCATCGCCACCGAGTCGGCGACATCCAGGTCCAGTTCGAACGTCTCCTCGACTGTGATGACGCGCTCAGTCATTGCGACGGAGTTAAGCAACGCACCGAGCATCGTTGTCTTGCCTGCCTGTGTCGCGCCCGAGACAAGCACATTGCAACCGGCCCTCATGCTGCTCTCGATGAATCGCGCCGCCTGCTCGGAGAGCGCGCCGCGCTCCACCAGGTCGCTGAGAGTCTTGATGCGACGAGAGAACTTGCGAATGTTCACCGCCATATGTGCACGGGTGACGTCCGGAATTACAACGTGAAGACGCGAGCCGTCCGGAAGAGACGCATCCACGAAGGGTGAGCTCACGTCGACCCGGCGACCCGTGGATTGGAGCATCCTCTCTACGAGGTCGCGCACGAGCGGCTCAGACAGGATGACGTCGGTGAGCTCGGGGTCACCACCGCGCGAGACGAAGACTCGCGAGGGGCCGTTCAGCCAGATCTCCTCGACCTCCGGGTCGTCAAGGAAGGTCTGAAGCGGGCCCAGCCCTGTCAAGGACGCGACCACCTGCTGTCTCACCGCCCGCTCGTCGGCGACGAGCGGCGTTGCACCGGCTAAAGCGCGTTCTGAATAGCGACGGAGTTCTTCAGCGACGTAGCGTTCTGCGGCGTCCTCATCCGCCGACAGATCCGTGCCGTCTCGTCGCACTCGCTCGCGCACTGCCTCCGCGATGACATCAACTGCGGTCGTCATATCCGCCATCTTTCCGAAGTCGACGAAGCCTCGTGAAAGTTATCCACAGCCCTGCAATTGGGGTGATCAAGTTCGTAGCCCGCTCACAGGCATCCCTCGTGCAATTCAATAGACTGGTAGCCACGCGGGAGTGGTGAAATTGGCAGACACGCAGGATTTAGGTTCCTGTGCTTTCGAGCGTGTGGGTTCAAGTCCCACCTTCCGCACTCAGGCCTCATCGGAAGCGCCTGCTCCCCCACGTTTGGAGTTCGCCGCATGATCCACGTCGGCCTTGTCCCTTGGCTCGACCCCGAGACGATCATCACAGGCGCAGGTCCGTGGGCTCTTCTTGTCGTGTGCCTCATCGTCTTCTCTGAGACGGGTCTTCTCGTCGGCTTCCTGCTGCCCGGAGACACCCTGCTCGTCATCACAGGGCTCTTCGCCTTCCACCCGGGAATCGGCGTGGATGTCTGGTGGGCAGCGATTCTGATCGGAGTCGCCGCGTTCGCCGGCGGCGAGGTCGGTTATCTCATCGGCCATCGGGCTGGGCCGAAGGTATTCGAGCGAAAGGAATCCGGACTTTTCAGCTCGGAGAACGTCCGCCGCACGAACGCCTTCTTCGAACGATTCGGGCCACTCGCCGTCGTGCTCGCGCGATTCGTGCCTGTAGTGCGCACGTTCGCCCCGGTCGCCGCGGGCGTCGCGCACATGAACTACCGCAAATACAGCCTGTACAACCTCGTCGGCGCGCTTCTCTGGGGCGTGGGGCTCGTGTTCTTCGGGTACTTCCTCAGCTACGTTCCACCCGTCGCCGAATTCGTCCGGAACTACATCGACCTCATCCTGGTCGCCGCGGTGCTTGTCTCGGTTGTGCCCACGGCGTGGCATTACATTGCGGCGAGCCGCAAAGCGAAGCGGGTCAGTGAGGATGCTCCTGCGGAGAACGAAGCGCCGAAAGAGGAGCCGACGACCGCCTCAAGCCGGCGTCGTCGCTGAGCGAAGCCTCACGCGTGCGAAATGTCCTCGTGCCGTGCGTGCTTCGCCGGCTCGAGCTGGAAGGTGGAGTGGTCCACGTCGAAGTGTTCCGCGAGGCATCCGCTGAGATGATCGAGAAGCTCCCCGACTCTTCCGTGTTCGAAGACCTCGTTCTCGACGATCACGTGTGCGGTGAACACGGACTTCCCTGACGTGATCGACCACACGTGCACATCGTGCACATCGACCACTCCGGGAGCGTCCCGCACGTGGGCGCGGATCATCTCGACATCAGTTCCCTCAGGAGCGGACTCATTCAGAACGCGCCAGACGTCTCGGAGCAGAATCGCCGCTCGCGGGAGAATTCCCGCCGCGATAAGCAGCGAGGCGATGGCGTCGGCCTGGACGAAACCGGTCGTCATGATCACGATCGCTGCGATTGCAACGAACACGGAGCCGATGAGGTCTCCGAAGACCTCGAGGTACGCACCCTTCATATTGATCGAGTGCTTCGAACCGCTGTGCAGAAGCGCGAGAGAGACTCCATTGACGGCCAGCCCGACGAGGGCCACGACGAGCATCAGTCCGCTGCCGACGGCGGCCGGTTCAGGCTCGAGGAGCCGCTGCACACCCTCGATCGCCACGGAAACAGCCACGGCCGTCAGGATCAGACCGTTGAGAAGCGCCGCGAGAACCTCGGAGCGGTGAAACCCCCATGTGTGACGGTCGGTTGCGGGACGCGCGGCGATCGCGATGGCGACGAGCGCAATGATCAGCCCCACGAGGTCGGAGAACATATGCCCCGCATCCGCCAGGAGCGCGAGTGAGCCCGTGATGATGCCGCCGACGACCTCAACCGCAAGAGTTACCGAGACGAGGGCGATGACGAGGATCAGCCGTCGCCTGTTCGTCTCCCCGTACCCATGATCATGTGCCATACCTCCACGGTAGGCACGGCCTGAGACGTTTCTCCAGCGATTCCGTCAGATAGGAATGATGGCCATTCTCATTACCGTTCTCGCCGTGTTCCGACCTGCTACCGGGCGGCGAGATCGGCGAGCAGCGGAATGGCAGCGCGCACCGCTCGAGCTCGATGTGAGATCTCGTTCTTCTGGTCGGGTGTGAGCTCGGCGGAAGAAACATCGAAACCATTCGGGATGAAGATCGGATCGTAGCCGAATCCGTTCTCACCGGTCTCTTCGCGCGCCACACGGCCTGGCCACTCACCGTGGACGACGTGTTCCACGGCATCCTTTTCGCCAGCCCCCGGCACGACGATAGCGATCGAACAGTGAAACTGCGCCGCCCGGTCTCCGTCGTGGATGTCCGCGATCTGGGCGAGAAGAAGGCGTCGGTTCGCGCCATCATCACGAGTTCCCGACCAGCGGGCCGAGAAGATTCCCGGTGAGCCGGACATGACGTCGACGCTGATTCCGCTGTCGTCTGCGAGTGCGACAGCTCCCGTGTGGGCGGCTGCCGCACGGGCTTTGATGAGTGCGTTCTCGTCAAAGCTCAGTCCGTCCTCGACCGGCTCGGGCCCGTCGTACGCCTTGACCGTGAGTCCGGGGATCGCCGCGCCGAGGATCCGTTGGAACTCAGCGATCTTATGCGCGTTGTGACTTGCGAGGACGACGTTCAGGCTCATTCGCGCCCCAGGGCTTCGCGCTGGATCGCCGTCAGCTCCTCGGTTCCGGCCGCGGCAAGGTCAAGAAGCGCGCCCAGCTCGCTGCGATCGAAGGGGGCCCCCTCAGCGGTGCCTTGCACCTCCACGAACAGCCCGCGCCCCGTCATGACGACGTTCATGTCGGTCTCGGCGCGGACGTCCTCCACATATGCGAGATCGAGCATCGGCTCTCCATCGATGATGCCGACGGAGACCGCTGCGACGCTGTCGATGAGCGGCACCGAGTTCTTGCCGATGTGGCGCTTCTCACGGGCCCACTCGATGGCATCCGCGAGAGCGACATATGCGCCGGTGATCGCCGCTGTGCGCGTTCCGCCGTCTGCCTGGAGCACGTCGCAGTCGATCACGATCGTGTTCTCGCCCAGCGCCTTCGTGTCGACGACCGCCCGCAGGCTCCGCCCGATCAGCCGGGAGATCTCGTGGGTGCGTCCGCCAATCTTTCCCTTGACGGATTCACGGCTGGAGCGCTCGTTGGTTGCGCGCGGCAGCATTGCGTATTCCGCCGTGACCCAGCCGGTGCCTTTGCCAGTCAGCCACCGCGGCACGCCGGGGGTGAAGGATGCCGTGCAGAGCACGCGCGTCTTCCCGAAGGAGATCAGTGCTGAGCCTTCCGCCTGCTCGCTCCAGCCACGTTCCACCGTGATGGGGCGAAGCTGATCGGGGGTGCGTCCGTCTTTGCGTGTGGTCACGATTCTCCTTCTCTGAGTGCGGCCTGCAGCGAGGCCAAGTCGATTGCTCCGGTCTGCACGAGGTTCACCGTCGAGATCTCACGACCGATGAGCCGGTGAGCCAGATCGAGGAAGTCCTCTCTGCTGTCCCCGGTCGCCTCGTAGACGTGCTCCGGAGGGGTGGCAGCCGACCTCTCGATCCCGCGGCTGACGAGCGTGCGATAGACGTCATTCGCGGTCTCAGTATCACTGGATACGAGCGTCACGTTGGGGCCCATCACATACGAGATCACGCCCTTGAGGAACGGATAGTGCGTACATCCGAGCACGAGAGTGTCTACGCCGGCCTCCTTGAGCGGCTGGAGATACTCGTGGGCCACAGCCATGACCTCCTCGCCCGTCGTGACTCCGGCTTCGACGAATTCGACGAACCGGGGGCAGGCTTGGGTGACGATCTCCAGATCCGGTGCCGCTGCGAAGGCATCCTGGTAGGCCCGAGAATTCACCGTGCCTTCCGTGCCGATCACGCCGATCTTGTGGTTCCTCGTCGTGGTCACGGCGGTGCGAACGGCCGGTTGGATCACCTCGATGACCGGAACGGAATAACGTTCCCGCGCATCGCGCAGCATGGCTGATGACGCGGTGTTGCACGCGATGACGATCATCTTCACGCCCTGTGCGATGAGATCATCGAGCACCTCGAGCGAGAAGCGCCGAACGTCCGCGATGGGCTTGGGCCCATAAGGAGAATGAGCAGTGTCGCCGACATAGAGGACTGACTCGTTCGGCAGCTGATCCTGAATGGCACGTGCGACCGTGAGCCCGCCGACGCCCGAGTCAAAGATTCCTATCGGTGCATCATTCACGCACCAAGCCTACCGGCCCCACCGGTAGGCTTGCCGCGTGGACACGTCGACGGCTTTTCGAACAGACCGCTACGAACTCACCATGCTCGAGGCGGCCATCACCCATGGCACCGCGGATCGCGCGTGCATGTTCGAGGCATTCGGCCGCAGGCTTCCGGGGGCACGTCGCTATGGCGTCGTCGCTGGAATCGGACGGTTTCTCGAGCGGGTCCGCGATTTCCGATTCGGGGATGCCGAGCTCACATGGCTCTCCAAGAATCAGGTCGTCGGAACGCGGACGCTTGACTGGCTGGCGAACTACCGGTTCTCCGGCAACGTCTGGGGGTACCCGGACGGCGAAGCGTACTTCCCCGAGTCCCCCATCCTCATCGTGGAGTCATCGTTCGCGGAGGGCGTTCTGCTCGAAACGCTGATCCTCAGCATTCTCAACTACGACTCAGCAGTCGCTACGGCCGCCACCAGAATGGTCAACGCAGCCGACGGACGTCCACTTGCCGAGATGGGCTCGCGCCGAGCACACGAGGATGCCGCGGTCGCTGCAGCCCGCTCAGCGTACATCGCAGGATTCGCCGCGACGAGCAACCTCGAGGCTGGCCGCACGTGGGGCATTCCGACGATGGGCACCGCGGCGCACTCGTTCACGCTGCTGCATGGCAGCGAGGAGGAGGCATTCCGAGCCCAAGTCGAGTCCCTCGGTACGGGCACCGCGCTGCTCGTCGACACGTACGATATCGAAAAGGGTGTCGAGACGGCGATTCGGGTCGCCGGACCGGAGCTCGGAGCGATTCGTCTCGATTCCGGAGATCTGCCGACGCTCGTCGTCAAGGTGCGTGAGCAGCTTGACCGTCTGGGCGCGACGCGCACGAAGATCACCGTCACGAACGACCTCGACGAGTATGCGATCGCCGCGCTCTCGAGCGCACCCGTCGACTCCTATGGCGTCGGCACGTCGCTCGTCACGGGTTCAGGCTCGCCTGCGGCGGGCCTCGTCTACAAACTCGTCGCGCATGCGGGAGACAACGGCGAGTGGGTTCCGGTCGCCAAAGCTTCGACCGGCAAGAGATCGATCGGCGGTCGCAAATTCGCGACGCGCGTGCACGATGACCTCGGTATCGCGACGCAGGAGAAAGTGTACGTCGGCCTCGGCCCCGAAGACGTTGGCGCGCTTCCGGAGAACGAGCGTCCGCTCGTCGTCCCACTGATCACTGACGGGCAGATCGATGAAACTCATACGGGTGCTGCGGGCACTCGTCGTGCGCGGGAGCATCACGGTGTCGTGCGCGCGGAACTGCCCGGAGATGCATTCCGGCTGGGGCGCGGCGATCCCGCGCTCCCCACTGTCTTCGCGAACTGAGCGTCAGCTCACGCGTCGCGCATGCGTTCGTAGATCTTCTTGCACTCGGGGCAGACCGGGAACTTCTCGGGGTCGCGGCCCGGAGTCCACTTCTTTCCGCAGAGTGCCCGCACGGGCTTGCCGGTGATGGCGGACTCGAGGATCTTGTCCTTCTTCACATAGTGCGAGAACCGCTCATGGTCACCTGGATCGATGCTCTCGTTCTCAAGAAGCTCTTCGAGTTCGCGATCGAGAACGGAGGTCGAGCCCCCGGTGCCAGGCTCTTCGGTTCGCAACTGTACGTCCATGCTCATATTGTAGGCCGTGCCGCTGAGACCGTCGCCTACCGCGAGGTCGCGAACTCGATGATCTCTGGACCACGACGGTCGAAGGCTCGTCCGCCGATCCAGATGCCCAGGGCGAAGACGAGAACCCCGGTGCCGACGCCTGCGGCCAGTGCCCAGAGAGCAGCGTCAGCATCACCCTGCAGCGCCTGCCATGACAGGTAGAGCGTCGGAGTGGTCACGGCAATGGGCACAAGCAGACCGAAGACCTGGCTGAAGCCGCCCCGGCTTCCGCTGTACTGCGGCTGCTGGAACGGGCTGTCGCCTGGAGCCGCCGCCGGGTAGGGGAAACGTGTCGAGAGATAGCTCGACACCCCAAGCCCTGCCAGCAGCAGACACGACGAGACTCCGAAAAGAGGTGGCAGCAGGGCCCAGTCTCCGTAGAAGGCGATCGAGACCATCGAGCCGATCACAACAAGCGGAATCCCGACGAGCAGCGTCGGAACGGTCCGCCCCAATCGATCTGCATAGCCCCGCACGCCTGATGCCACGTGGAGCCAGACTGCGGTCGAGTCGAACGCGAGGTCATTGTGGAGCGACCAGCCGAGAAACAGGCACATGAACGGCAGCGGCACGAGCGCCAGAGGCTCCGCCGGAACTCCCGCGATGAGCAGCGGCGGAATCAGCACGAACGGCAGAATCGGGATGACGATGATCGACACCACGTATCGCGCATCGCGAGCCCAATAGCTGAGACTTCGCGCCGCGACAGCGCTCGCGGCACGAGCGGGCAGCGCGTCGAACCAACCGAGGCTGCCGAAGCCGCCCTCGGGAACCTCACGCTCGACGGTGCGAGCGGAGCGCACGACGAGGCGCCACCACACCAGATAAAGAACTCCGACGGTGAGCGCCGCGATGAGAAGCTTCGCGACGGCGGGGCCGACGTGGCCGAGAGCCGCGTCGCCCGGCGCAGACCACACCGCGCCGAACGGAGTCCAGCTGACGACGCTCGCTGCTCGGGAGAAGTCGCTACGGCCGCTGCCGCCGCTCCAGTCGATTCCTAGCGTGAAGATGATGACGGGTGCGACGAGCACGAGAATCAGAAGCAGGAAGACAACCCGGAGTTCACGGGATCTCCGGCTCACGAGGGTTCCGCCGGCTGCTCTTTCGGCGATCTTGGCCGTCAGCACGCAGGTCGCGATTGCGAGCACCGCTGCGATGACAGCAACGGTTGTGACGCCCGCCCCGCGGGACCATGCCGCGACGGTCGCACCGCACAGCACGACGAGGACGAGTGCCGGAATGCTGATGAGTGAGGCCAGAAGCAGCATTGGGGCGAGAGCAGACTCGCGGATGCCGTAGAGCGCGAAGGCACGCGGATCGAGCGGGTCCGTCAGTCCGAGCATGAGAGGCACCAGGAGGAACCCCAGAACCGTGAACGAACCGACAACGATCAGGAGATCGCGGGCGTTTCCCGCATCGACGTCTGCGAGACCGCTGATTCCTGTCGCCGCGAGCCATGTTCCGGCCACGATCGCGAGCAGAAGGAACACAGCTCCGACCACTCGTGCGGGCCGTGCTCGGACGGCCCCGAGCATGACGCTGAGCCTCAGTCGGAGAAGCTGTGCAACCATTCCAGATCCTCCGTCGCCTTGCGTCCGCCGACCAGCTCGACAAACCGCTCTTCGAGCGTTCCTTCCTTCCGAACCTCATCCACTGTGCCGCTCGCCAGCAGCTCTCCGCCGACGATGATGGCGACGTTGTCGCACACTCGCTCGATGAACTCCATGCCATGACTCGAGAGGATGACTGTTCCACCGTGCTCGACGTACTTCTGAAGGATCTCGGTGATGGATGCCGCCGAGACGGGGTCCACCGACTCGAACGGCTCGTCCAGAACGAGAACTCGTGGCGAGTGGATCATCGCGCATGCTAGCGCGATCTTCTTGGACATCCCCGCCGAGTAGTCGGAGACCAGTCGGCCGACAGCGTCTTCGAGAGCGAACGCTCGCGTCAGGCTCTTCACGCGTGACCGCGCGGAGACGCTGTCCAGGCCGCGGAGCACACCCGAGTAGTACAGCAGCTGGGCTCCGGTGAGACGGTCGAACAGACGCATGCGGTCTGGCAGAGTTCCCATCGTGCGTTTCGCCGACGCGGTCTTCTCCCACACGTTGATTCCGTTGACGTGAACAGTCCCGGCATCGGGACGCAGCAGACCGGTGATCATGGAGAGCGTCGTCGTCTTACCTGCGCCGTTCGGTCCGACGATTCCATAGAACGTACCGGCGGGAACGTCGAGGTCGATGGAGTCGACGGCGACAGTCTCGCCGAACTCCTTTCGCAGCCCTGACACGGTCACGACGCCCTGCGCCGATTGGGCGGTGTCGGCCACGGGAGTTCGATCGGCAGGAACCGTTTCGTCGATCGTACCGAGCGCCGATGGGGCAGGCGTCGCTTGAACATCAGCGGAAGCGCTTGAGTCACGTGTTGGCTCCGCTTCCGCCTCAGCTGCGGCGATCGCCGACTCTGCTGCGGCTGCGACTGACGCTGCGGCGGCCTCCGCAGCCGCCGCCTCGACTGCTGCAGCTTCGGCTGCGGCACGCTGCTCTTCAAGCTTCTCTGCCCTGTTGAGCGCTGCGAGTCGCTGGTAGGCGGTCACTTTGGTTCGCGCTCGACCCCAGAGCACACGCGCACGGTCCGCGATCGTCGGTCCCGCACTGCCGTTCTCCGCGATGACCTCAGCCCCGGGCCCCGGCTGCGGGGTCTCAGGTGCCGATGAGGACGTATCCGCAGCCGGTGACTCAGTGGCAGCCGTTGTAACAGGCTCGGTGTTGTGACGCGGCTCATCGACGTTTTCCGCGGCGGTGACCGCGGCTGCATGTGCGGCTTCGGTCACTGTGTCGGATGCCGCGACACGAGCCTGCTTCGTGCTCTTCTGCGCCTGAGCGCTCTGCCCCTTCGTCTTCTGAGCCTTCGCGCTCTCTGCGGGACTCGCAGCTTCTGGCGTCGTCGCGGAACCTGGGACCGACGTGCTCGTGGTCTCTTCGGGCGCGACCACAGGCTCAGCCTTCGAGGTCGCCATCGCGACAGTCGACGCAGCAGCCTTCGCGGGCGTCACAGACTTCTGCTCAGCGTCTGCCGCCGTGGTCTCGGCCTTGGCTGTAGCGTTCTTCGGCCGCTGAGCCTTCGGAGAATCAGCATCTTCCGCCGCGCCAGACGGTGTCGCGCTGGCCATGCTCTGCGACGGCTCGGCGGCCGTCGACGACGGCTTCTTCCCTGCGGAGCTCGTCTTCTTCGCCGCGCTTGTCTTCTTCGCGGCCGGTCCGGTTGATGCTGCACTCGACTTCGTCGCTGTGCTCTTCGACGTCGTCGACTTCGTACTGCCCGACTTCGCGGCCGTCGACTTTTTCGCAGTCGTCTTCGTCGTCGTGGATTTCGTCGTGGCCGACGTGTCCGAGGCCGACTTCTTCGCGCCTGCAGCGGGTATTGACGCTGTCGTCTCGCCGGACGTAGTGGAACCGGGCTTCGTCACGGGCTTCTTCGTCGACGGCGACGTGCTGCTCGTCGCTTCAGCCTGCGACTCAGACGATGAGGATGCCGAGGTCGAAGCGCCCGCGGTCGCCTTCGCGCCGGAGGCCTTCGTCGTGGAGGCCTTCGTCGTGGAGGCCTTCGCCGGGGATGACTTCGCAGCTGCAGACGTGTTCGCCGTCTTGCCACCCGCTGACTTCGGCGCAGCTGATGTGGGCCCGCTCGGCTTCTGAGCAGCGTTCTTAGCCGCAGCGCTCTTGGTCGACGCGCTCTTGGTCGACGCGCTCTTGGTCGACGCGCTCTTGGCCGCCGAGCTCTTCGACGTGCTCCCCTTTGACGCTGCGTTCTTCGATGATGCCGAGGACGCAGCCGCCTTGGACGTCGTCGGTTTCTGAGACGTCGTCTTCGATGCTGGGGACTTAGACGATGAGGACTTCGGGGCCGCAGACTTCTGAGCCCCCGATTTCTGAGCCGTCGATTTCTGAGGCACGGGCTTCTGTGCCGACGTCTTCGATGCAGCATCCTTCGACGCGGTCTTGACGGATCCGCCCGGGGTCTTCGACGTGCTGGATTTCCCACTCGACTTGCTCGATGAGGTCTTCGAAGCGGGACGCGCTCTGTCCTCACTCGAGGCCTGACCGCTCCCCTTACTCCCCTGAGATTGCGGCGTCTCTGCAGACTCGGACGCGGTCTCCCGTGGGCCCTGATCCGCTTTCTCCTCGGGGCGTGTGTCTCGAGGCACGCTCCGGCTCTCGTCAGCGTTAACGTCGTCTCCTCTCGGTGAGACGGAAGGGGTCTCGTCAGGCGTTGGCGAAGGCACAGAAGTCACCCCAAAAACCTACCAAGCCGTCCTGACAACCGCCTCAGCAAGACGCGCTATTTCTGCCAAGCCGTATCTGTGAGAACACCGAGTGTGTGGTTACGAAACAACAACAAGCCCCTAAACGGGGCGCGTCCTCCAGACTCCGTGGGCTAACGTGAATCACGGCATAACGGGGTGTCACTGCATCAATCGTCGAGCGAATGCCGAATGACTGAGTCATTAACTGCCGGCTTCACGCTCGAATCCGCATACGTGAGGAGCCACCATGACCACTCAGGTCGTCATACTAGCTGCGGGGATGGGCAGCCGACTCGGACGCTCTCTCCCCAAACCGTTGACCGAGCTCAACGACGGTCGAACCATCATGCAGCAGCAGTTCGACAACATTCGCCAGGCGTTCGGCAAGAGCGCCAAGGTGTCGATCGTGGTCGGCTACAAGCTCGAGCACATCATCGAGGCGTTCCCCGACGCGAACTTCGTCTACAACGAGCAGTACGACCAGACGAACACGTCGAAGAGCCTCCTTCGCGCACTCAAGGCTTCGTCGAACGGCGGCGTCCTCTGGATGAACGGCGACGTGGTCTTCGACCCGTCTGTTCTCGAGCGCGCTGCGGAGCTCGTCGCCCGTGACCAGTCGTTCGTCACCGTCAACACCGCCAAGGTCTCCGATGAGGAGGTCAAGTACACGACGAGCGCCGAGGGCTACATCAAGGAGCTGTCGAAGACCATCAAGACGGGCGCCTTGGGCGAAGCCGTCGGCATCAACTACATCTCCCGCGCCGACAAGGCGGCTCTGATCCGCCATCTGCAGCGCGTCGACGACCAGGACTACTTCGAGCGTGGCCTCGAGCTCGCCATTGAGCACGACAGCGTGCTGGTCGAGCCGATGGACATCTCGGACCTGTACGCAGTCGAGGTCGATTTCGCAGAGGACCTGGAGCGCGCAAACCTCTTCGTCTGATCTCATTCCTGGATGCCGGCACGTGGATGCACGTGCCGGCATCTTTTTGGCATTATGTTGGAGCCTGTGACTTCAGTTGCCACCCCGCGGCCCTCACCGCGCGATCCCGCACGCTACCGGAGCGCGCTGTGGCTGCTGACGAAACGCGATCTTCGCGTACGATATTCGACCAGCGCCCTCGGGTACCTGTGGTCAATCTTGGACCCTCTCGTCATGGCGGGCATCTACTGGTTCGTCTTCACGGTTGTCTTCGACAGAGGCGGTCGTGTGGGCGAAGACCCGTACATCGTCTTCCTCATTGCTGGACTGCTGCCGTGGATGTGGTTCACCGGAACCGTCTCTGACAGCACGCGCGCATTCCTCAAGGACGCCAAGCTCGTGCGCTCGACATCTATCCCCCGAAGCATCTGGGTCAACCGGCTCGTGCTCTCCAAGGGGATCGAGTTCATCGCTTCTATCCCCGTGCTGGCACTCTTCGCGATCTTCAGCGGAGCGCACGTCACCTGGTATGCGTTCCTTTTCCCTCTTGGCATCGTCCTGCAGGGAGCCCTCATCATGGCGCTCGGCTTCATCATCGCTCCGGCTGTCGTGTTCTTCCGCGATCTGGAGCGCGCGACGAAGCTCATTCTGCGGTTCCTGTTCTACGCATCGCCGATCATCTACGGGCTCTCCGATCTGCCTCCGGCGTTCCAACCGTATGCGGCGTTCAATCCACTTGCCGGCATCATGGGAATCTATCGATCCGCGTTCTTCCCCGAGCAGCTTGACTGGCTCGCTGTCGGCGGCTCCGTTCTGGTCACCGCGATACTTCTCGTCATCGGCATCGTCGTCTTCCGTCGGTGCGAACGAAGCGTTCTGAAGGAGCTGTGATGGCAGCGGCATCCGTCATCTCGGTCTCGGACCTTGGCGTGCGTTTCCGACGCAACCGACGAGGTCGGCGCAGTTTCAAGGATCTCTTCGCGGGACGATCGCGACGAACCCGCCCTGACGAGTTCTGGGCGCTTCGCAATGTGTCATTCGACGTCGCACCGGGCGAGGCCATCGGTGTCGTCGGCCGCAATGGGCAGGGCAAATCGACCCTGCTCAAGCTGGTCGCCGGTGTTCTTCTGCCCGATGAGGGCTCGGTCACCGTCGCAGATGGAGTAGCGCCCCTCATCGAGATCACTGGTGGGTTCGTCAACGACCTCACCGTGCGCGACAACGTCTATCTGACTGCCGGGCTTCACGGAATGAGTCGCCACGAGATCGACGCGCGCTTCGACGACATCATCGACTTCGCCGAGATCGGCGGCTTCGTCGACACCCCGTACAAGCATCTGTCGAGCGGCATGAAGGTGCGCATCGCGTTTTCGGTCGTCTCGCAGCTGGACGAGCCGATCCTCCTCGTCGACGAGGTGCTCGCTGTCGGTGACAAGGCGTTCCGAGAGAAGTGCTATCGACGGATCGATGAGATGCTGGCGGGTGGGCGGACGCTTTTCTTCGTCTCGCACAACGAGCGCGATCTGCGGCGTTTCTGCACGCGTGGGCTGTACCTCGACAAGGGCAAACTCGTCGTGGATGCCTCGATCGACGAGGTTCTCACACGCTACAACGAGGATTACAACAGCTGATCCGCAGGCGAGTCACAGCCCGCTCAGACAGACTTGTCGAGACTTCGTTTTCCTGAGGGGTGAGAGATAACGAATCGCGAATCGATGGCTGGTCCTCAGCCTGATGCCGCCCGTCCGGCGTACCTGTCGGACGGGAGGTCAACGGTGTCTCTCCCGTTCTGGGTGAAGGGCATAGATGCGGTGCTGAGTGTTCAGCGCCCGGTTGTCATCTCCCACATCAGAAGCATTCGCCGGGCCCATCCAGATGCCTCGACGGACCGACTCATTCGCGCTCTCGAACGTCGATATCTCGGGGCTGTCACCATCGGCGGAGCCGCTGTCGGTGTGACGGCCGCCGTCCCAGCGGTTGGAACAGGCGTCTCGCTCGCCCTCGCTGGCGCCGAGACGCTGGGCTTCCTGGAGAGCAGCGCGCTCTTCGCCCAGTCTGTCTCTGAGGTGCACGGCATCGCGGTGACTGATCCGGAACGCGCTCGGGCACTCGTCATCACGATGATGCTCGGGAATTCAGGTGCTCAGCTCCTCCGACAGTTCTCCGGTGAGGTGCTGCATACCGCGGCTCCTCGGCCGGCTTTCTGGGGCGAGTTCGTCACCAAGAGTCTCCCGCAGTTTGCCGTCGGCCCGGTCGCGGATGAGCTGAAGAAGCGCTTCGTCAAGAGGTTTGCTGCATCGCAGGGGACGACTCTGCTCGGCAAGGCCATCCCGTTCGGAATCGGCGCGGCGATCGGTGGAGTCGGCAATCACATCGCAGGTCGTGACGTCGTCGCGAGCGCACGTCGAGCGTTCGGACCGCCTCCTCTGATGCTCAATCCGGAGCTCGGTCCGCCGCTGCGTGCGAACGCGGAGTGAGAGAGGGGTCAGTGCGGAGAGTCCGGCACGCGATCTGCCAGGTCCTCGCGGTGAATCTCCGCGTGACGCTCCCACTCCTCCATGAGATGTTCGACGGCGGCGTGGAAGCGTCGCGTCGAGGCTCCTGGCGTCGTATCGCCGAAGTAGCGCTGTGACCAGAAGTCGATGCGTGCGATCGCCTCGGGATCGTGGAGCAGTCTGTCGATCTGTTGGTCCACCTCGTCGATCTCATCGACCTCGAGCCATTCGCACGCCGACAGATAGCCATCGTCATCGATCTTGGCCTTCTCACTCACAGGACGCGTGACCATCAGCGGCTTTCCCGTGGCAAGGCGATCGTAGATCATCGCGGAGATATCACTGATCGCGACGTCAGCCGCCGCGATCTGCCAGCCGATATCCGGTCCGTCGTCGTAGACGTGCTGAGCGGTCGGGTCAGCCTTGTTGGCCTCCTCAAGGAGCGAGATGATCTCCCTGTTGGCCTGACCGTAGAGATTGTTCACGACGCCCGAACGCGGATGCGGACGATAGATGATCCGGTGACGACCTGTTGCGAGAAGACGACGCACGAGGCCGACACCGTGGCTTGCGATCGAGCCATACGCCGCCGCGGCGCGGTCGCCCTCCCAGGTCGGCGAATAGAGCACGACCGTGCGCTCATCTGGCGTGTACGGGAGCGAACCCGAGTAATGATCTGCCTGAGGCCGGCCGATTGGAATCGCACGCCTGTCGAAATCGTAGTCCCAGAGAACCTTTTCAAGCCGAGCTCGGGCTGCGTCGCCCGCGATGAGGCTGTAGTCGTACGCCTTGAACTGGTTGGTGGTCATGTACATCTTGTCGCTCTCACCGTGGTTGATGAAAACGTGCCAGCGCTGCCCGTATCGGAACATCTGGAAGTTCTTGGCGTTCTGATTGACGTAGAAGACGATGCGAATGTCCTGCTTGGCGATCGTCTTCTCAAGAGCGGCAACCGTGCGCACGTAGGTGACAGGCAGCGGAGACTCATCGAACAGAGTCAGCGCGGCGGTCGATCCACGGCTCAGAATGACGACCGGCCATGTCTTTGCGAGTTCGACGAGGGGCTCGTACCACTGCCGGATCTGATACATGTTCACCGCTTCGTCGGCGAAGTACACGGCAATCTTGAAGCGCCCCGGCTCCAGCGGAGGCTGCATGCGAGCCTTCTGCGTCAGACTCATGTGAGCCCGACGATTGTCGACGAGCTTCTTTCCCAGCCGCACGGCCTTGCGGATGTCGCGGATCATGTTCATCGTGATTCAGAGTAACGAGGCGAGATAACGGTTTGCTTGGAGAGACTCAGACGATGGGCGGACGCCCCGCCGCCGCCATACGGAAAATCGTTCGCCAGCTCATCGTCTTGCGGGGACCGGGACTGCATCGCCAGCCCTCACGCCATCCTGCGAACCAGACCGCGAGGACGTCGCGCTTTCGCCACCAGCGCAGGAGAGTGATCGCGGTCCAAGACCCGACGTAGACGGGCTGGAGGATGAGCGGAAGGTTGCGCCGCGCGAGCCACACGCGGTTACGTGCGTTCAGCCGATAGTAATCGCTGTGCCGGGTGGGGTGGACATAAGGGTGATTCGCCACCAGATCGCCTGAGTACCATGCGCGCTTGCCCTGGTCCCAGACCCGCCACGCGATTTCGATTCCCTCGTGCGCGTAGAAGTATTCGTCTCCCCATCCGCCGCACGCGTTGAAAACAGCACGCGGCATGACGATGACGGCCTCCAGGCAGGAGAAGATATTGCTCGAGCGCGTGCTCTCGCCCTTTCTGATGCGAGGGATCCACCGACGAGGTGCGCGGCCGTCAGCGGCATCCTCGAGTCTTGGCTGAACGAGCCCGATATCGGGCGAACGTCTCATGACGTCGATGGCATCGATGAGGAAGGTTTCACTCGGAACTGTCGCATCGTCGTCGAGGAAGAAGATGTACTCCCCGCTGACGAGGTCTGCGCCACGGTTTCGACCGGCCGGAATTCCGATGTTCTCGTCAAGTCCGAGGCCACGCACGCCCTCAGGAAGGCCGGTGGGCTGCCAGCCGTTGCCGACGACGACGACGTCGCACGATACGTCGCGCTGCGCCTGAACCGACGCGATGCCAGCGGCGAGCTCCTCAGGACGCGTGCCCTGTGTCAGGACGACAACTCCGACCGTCACGGGCTCCACGTCAGGCTCGCACTCTCTTCGAGGCCATGATCGCGAGGAAGTGACCGAACAGCGTGAAGACCGCGACGATGAGAAGCACGACCAGGACGACGCGCATCGCGAGCAGGTCTCCGACGAACAGTCCGACGACCGCTCCGACGAAGATCACCATGGTCATCTCAACGGAGTGGAAGATGCGGTGAAGCGGCACGATTCGGGCGATTCTGCGGAGCCTGGCGAGGATGCCGCGGGGCGGAGCCATCTCCTCGTAGGTGTACGTCAGCTTCGGAGCGCCGAAGTTGGCGCGCGCGACGCGCACCATGTCGTTCAGCGCCTTATTGAGGACGAGCACGAGAGAGAGCCCGAGCCCGAGGGTCGTCCAGAGGTAGTCTCCGTCCGGAGTGAACGGGTAGCCCGCCGCGCGCACGGCGAGAGCGATGGGGATCAGAGCCTCAGTGGTGTAGTGGCCCACGGCATCCAGGAAAGCGCCAGCGGGAGACGACGTCTGCCGCCATCGTGCGACTTCGCCATCGCAGCAGTCGATGAGCATCTGAACCTGGCACATGACGAGCGCCAGCGCGGCGCCCGTGAACCCGGGGATGAGTAGCGCGGCTGCGACCGCCCAGCCGCTGAGGATCATGAACCCGGTCACACCGTTGGCGCTGATCGATGTGCGTAGGAACACCCACGTCAGATAAGGCGACAGATCGCGCAGGTAGAGGCCAGCGGTCCAGTGCTCGGCGTTCTTGCGTGACCTGACCTCGGGCGGCTGCGCGACCGCGCGCAACTCGGCGATGGACCGGGGGCGGCGGGGACGATCAGGACTGGGGGTTGACACGGGTGTCGTTACCCTTCTCGTACTTCTGGGCGGCGATGTTGCTGGCGAGGAGCAGATAGCCGGGGATGAATCCGATGCCCCAACAGAAGTGTATGCAGGGCAGCACCACGAGAAGCCACAGGCGCGCCCGTGCCGAGATAGGTCCGGGCATTCCCACTGCGGCGAGCAGCACCGTCAGAGCGTAGAACGCGGGCACTGCGAATGCGGCGAGCAGCCAAGGCACGACGCCGATTGCGGCCTGAACGATACCGCCGATGCCCAGCAGCGTTCCGGCCGTGACTCCGATGACCATGAGCGGCGGGACGAAATAGCGCAGCGTATTTCTGCTCGGAAAGCGACGGCTGAGCTCGCCGCGCCACATTCCAGTCGAGAAGAACTGGCGAGCGAGCCGTGACAGCGTCGGGCGGGGACGATAGACGACACGAAGCTTCGGAGTGAACCAGACGGTGTGTCCGCCGGCTCGGATGCGCCGATTGAGCTCCCAATCCTGCCCTCGCTTGATGCGCTCGTCGAAGAGGCCGACGTCGGCGAGTACGTCCCGGCGGAAGACTCCGAGATACACAGTGTCGGCAGGTCCTTCTTCTCCCCCGACGTGATGAGGCGTGCCTCCGAGCCCGACTCGCGAGCCGTACGCTGCTGCGACGGCATCCTCGAATACCGACGTGCCGCGAGCGTCCATGATGCCGCCCACGTTTCCCGCGCCCGTGCGGAGTATCGCCTCCACGGCGATGCGCGTGTAGTCGCGCGGCAACACCGAATGTGCGTCGACACGCACGATGATGGGATTCGAGGTCGCACGGATGGCGATATTCAAACCCGCTGGGGTCGAGCCGACGAGATTGTCGATCACCTTCACGCGAGCGTCTGCGCGCGAGAGTTCTTCGACGAGTTCGTTCGTTCCGTCGATCGACGGACCAACGGCGATGGCGACGTCGAAGGGTCCTTCATAGTCTTGGTCGAGGAGACTGTCGACCGCGGCGCGGACATGGGTGACGTCATTGAGCACAGGCATGACGTATGACACGCCAGGCAGAGCACCCGAGGGTGCATCTGACGTTTCTCTTCCCATGTTCCTCACTCGACGTCTGACCGGGTTGAGCCTATCAGCAGGCGCACGCGGAAAGCGTCCGCACCCGAGAGGTGCGGACGCTCACGACCGACGAGTCACTCAGTGAGTTCACCGAGCGTGACATCCGTGGTGTAGTGCTTGCCGTCTCGAACGTACGTGATCGTGACATCGCTGCCCGCCGCGCTCGCTTTGACCTGTGCGACCAAATCGCTGTCCTTCGAGATCGGAATGTCGCCGTACTTGGTGATGATGTCCCCGGAGCGCAGTCCCGCCTTGTCCGCGGCGCCACCGGGTGTGATCTCCTTGACGAGAGCTCCCGACACGGTGGCGTCAGGGTCGGAGGAGGCGCTCGTCACCGCGGCTCCCAGCAACCCGTGCGAGGCGCTGCCGTCCTCGATGATCTCATCCGCGATGCGCTTCGCGATATTCGACGGAATGGCGAAGCCCACGCCGATGCTGCCGGACTGCGAGCCCTCCTCGGAGGACGAACCGGCACTCGCAATCGCGACGTTCACGCCGATCAGCTCGCCCTGATCATCGACGAGAGCACCCCCTGAGTTTCCAGGGTTGATCGCGGCATCCGTCTGGATGACAGCGAGTGAGACGTAGCCGCCGCCGCTCGACTTACTACCCTCGTCAGGCTGTCCGAACTCGAACGGAGCATCCTTCTCTTCACTCTGATCTGAGTCCTTCGGTACAGCAGACGAAGCGACAGTGATGCTGCGGTTGAGCGCGCTCACGATTCCATCGGTCACCGTGCCGCTGAGGCCAAGAGGAGCTCCAATCGCCACCGCCATGTCTCCGACGTTCACGTTCGATGAGTCGGCGAACGTCATGGGTGTGAGGTCGGAGGCACCCTTGAGCTTGATGACCGCGAGGTCGTAGACGGGGTCTGTCCCGACGACGCTCGCTGAGTAGATGTTGCCCGCATCGTCAGTGACCTGGATATCGGCGTGAGCCGACTCGCCGTCGAGCGTCACGACGTGGTTGTTCGTCAGGACGTAGCCGTCCTTGCTCATGATGATTCCGGACCCGCTGCCCGCGGCCTTCGTGCCTCGGACGGAGATGGTGACGACACTCGGAGCCGCCTTGGCCGCGATCGCCGTCGTCGCCGTGACTTCCTTCGAATTGTTAATGGTCACGGAGGAGTTCGGCGACGAGTTCGCCACCGGATTGCCGTCCTGGAAGCCATCGATGATCGCGAACGCACCCGCTCCAGATGCGCCTCCGACGATCGCACCGATCACGAGGCCGGCCAGCAGCATGCGGCTGCCCGTCTTCTTCTTCGGTTTACTCCGCGTCGCGGTCGCCGTCTGCGGAGTCGGCTGAGATCCTCCTGCCGGGGGCATCTGCTGAACGCCATACGGAGGAATGCCCTGGTACGGCCCCTGGGGCACGCCGAAGGCGTCGTGAGACGGATACTGTCTCGGCGCTGAGGCCGGAGAGGATGCCCCGGGAGCAGGCCAATCCCGGGGAAGCTCGGGCCTCGGCGGCACGCTGCCACCGATCGGAGCGCCCGTGTAGAACGTTCCCTGCTGTGGGCCGCTTGCGCCGTTGGTCTCTGCGTTCTGCGTGTTCGAACTGCGCTCCGACGTCGAGTCCTGCCCCTCAAAGCGAGGGCTCTCGTTGGGCATGCCGGGCTGAGGAGTGTTGGATTCGTTGTCGTTCATGCTGAGTTTCCTTCCAGACATGACCAGTGTGCGGCGCGAAGCTATCGATCCCTCGTGATCCCCCTATGCCGACGCTATGCCGAAACTGCGACCACTCTGAGAAAGAGCTATCGAAAGGCTAGTGGAGCCGACTGACCATTGACCGGGAAGCCCCTGCCGGAAGAGTGAATGCGCCATGCCAGCGCATTCGTGCAGCGACGGCTAGCCTGGGTAGATGATTCGACATGGTGCATGGCGTCGGGCGGCGGCCGGGGCCGGTCTGCTCTCGGACGACGGAGTTCTGGCAGAGACGATCTTCGCAGAGATGAGCGCTCTCGCTGCGCAGACCGGAGCGATCAACCTCGGGCAGGGCTTCCCCGATGAGGACGGCCCCGCGCACGTGCTCGCCGCCGCGCGCGAGGCGATCGCGGCTGGAGCCAACCAGTATCCCCCGGGCCGTGGCGCCCCCGCGCTTCGGCAGGCGATCAGCGCACACCAGAGGCGGTTCTACGGAGTCGACATCGATCCGGATACGAATGTGCTGGCCACAGCAGGTGCGACGGAGGCTCTTGCGGCCACGCTCCTCGCACTGCTCGAGCCCGGCGACGAGGTCGTCACGTTCGAGCCCTACTACGACGCCTACGGCGCGCTCATCGCTCTCGCTGGAGGCGTGCACCGAACCGTCCCGCTACTCTGGCCCGATTTCGAGCCGGACCACGACAGGCTCGACGAGGTGATCTCCGACAAGACACGCGTGATCCTCGTCAACAATCCGCATAACCCGACCGGAGCGGTCTTCGGCCGGGAGACGCTCGATCACATTCTGCGGCTCGCGGAGAAGCACGATGCAATCATCGTCACAGACGAGGTGTACGAGCACCTGACGTTCGGGGTGCCTCATATTCCCATCTCCTCGCTCGAGGGAGGATTCGAACGCACCGTCACGATCTCCTCGGCCGGAAAGACGTTCAACACCACAGGGTGGAAGATCGGCTGGCTGACCGCACCTCCGGAATACGTGGACGCGATCATCGCGGTCAAGCAGTTCCTCACGTATGCGAATGGAGCGCCGTTCCAACCTGCCATCGCGGAGGGTCTGCAGAGCGATGATTCGTTCTTCACCTATCTCGCAGCCGATCTGGACCACAAGAGGCAGATCCTCGGCACCGGTCTCAGCGCGGCGGGCTTCGAGATCTCGCAGTCGAAGGGCACCTATTTCACCGTGGCGGATGCCTCCCCCCTCGGCTTCGACGATGCGACTGAGTTCTGCAGACGGCTTCCGGACCTCGCCGGTGTGATCGCCGTGCCCATCTCCGCGTTCACAAGCCGAGCGGAATCGCACCGCTTCCGTTCGCTCGTGCGCTTCGCCTTCTGCAAGAGGGTCGAGGTGCTCGAACAGGCATCCAGCCAGCTCGCAAAGCTCACGCGCTGAGGCTAGGCACCGTCCTTCTCATCCACGACCACGCCGAAACGCCGCAGGAACAGGGACGGGTTGATCGCGCGAGTCTCCGTCAGGACTGCTCGCGAGACGAAAGCGACGGCGACATCAGACTGCATGCCGAGAGTCGCGAGAGCGACCCCTGACGGATCCACGACCATGCTGTTCCCCGCCCCGATGGACGGCGGATGGTCTGCGCCTGCGACGTACACGGTATTCTCAATCGCTCGAGCGGTCAGAAGCGTCCGCCAATGATGCTCCTTGAGAGGCCCACGGACCCACTCAGCAGGAACGAGAACCACGTCCGCCCCTGCGTCGACGATGCGACGGGTCACCTCTGGGAACCTCAGGTCATAGCAGGTCTGCAGCCCGAACCGAAGACCACCGACCTCGAACGTCTGCGGCTCGTCCAGCGCACCGGCGACCACCCAGTCGCTTTCCTTCTGTCCGAACGCGTCGTAGAGATGCTGCTTGCGGTACACCGCCACGGTCTGCTCCTCGGGAGCGACCGCGACAGCGGTGTTCGAGAACTTCCGCGGATCGTCCGCCTTCTCGACGAGTCCTGCGACGATGTGCACGTCGAGCTCGGCTGCGAGCGCCTCGAGAGACCGAACGAAAGGGCCATCGAGGCTCTGGGCGTGACGCGCGAACGAGTCGTCCATGGGATTCACGAAGTAGCTGGAGTACTCGGGAAAGACGACGACCGACGCGCCCCGCTCGGCGGCGCGCACCGCGAACGACCGAATGGTCGCGAGGTTGGCGTCGACATCCGGTGTCGGAGCGAACTGTGCGACGGCGACTCCCAGAGGCTCATGCAGTGTCATACGGCCAGCCTATGGTGCCCCGCGATTCCGCGGTAGTGCTCACGTCTCGAAGTAGAGGTGGGCGTGCAGCGCGCACCTCGGGTTGAACGCGGACGCGCAGCACGGGCATGCATCAGCGACGAGGTACTCCGCTATGGTGAGGGTCGTTCCACACGCTCCGCAGAGGAGCGCCGCGACGTCCCGCTCCGCCCGGGCCCACACGGAGCGTTCATGTCCTGCGTGGGAGTCATGACAGGCATGACACGGGTAGACCTCGCCGCAGCAGGCGAAGCGAATCGCGACGATGTCACGCTCTGTCGCGTAATGCGCACAGCGTGTGCTCTGATCGACGACGTCGCCTCGCACGTCGATGCCGCTCGCGGCGTGTCTCATGAGCGGCTCTGCGCTCCCGCAACGTATGCCGCCTGCCCGATGTGCTGCGCCGCATCGTCGATGATGCTCATCAGGCGCACGCCCCGAGTCACGGGTGGGTCCCAGTTCTCGTCGATGATGTCGTCGAGGTCCGAATCCTCAAGGCTCTCAACGTAGGTGATGAGAGACTCGGTGGCCGCATCCAGATACTCGAGGAGGATGCCTGCATCGTCGACCACGATCGCGCGCGCCTCCTCCGGAGAGTGCCCGTAGCCGACAGAGCCGCCGCGCTCCCCCAGCCCCGTTCGCATCGCGAAGTCGCCGGTCGCCCATCGCTCCTCGGAGCCGGCCAGCTGCGCCACCTGCGCGTCGATCTCTCGCCCGGTGTGCCAGAGGAGCCAGGCAATCGAGTTGTCGTGGTCCCCGACATGTGCATTGAGCGTGCTCGGGTCGAGATCGCGAGCGAACCGCACTGCGTGCTGTCGAGGACGATCAGCCGCATCGATCAGTATGTCGAGTGCTCTCATGATCGCCACGGTACACCGAGAAGGGACGCGACCGAAAAGAAAAAATCACCCAGTCTCACGAGGAGACCGGGTGATCTGATTGGTTGCGGGGGCAGGATTTGAACCTACGACCTCTGGGTTATGAGCCCAGCGAGCTACCGAACTGCTCCACCCCGCGGCACGGGATATGACTTTACCAGAGGTCTGATGCTCACCCAAATTGACGCGGCCGCACGTGAGATCCCGGGCGTGTTCGACGACAGCCGCCTCCCGCACATCGGTGCGGGAGGCGGCTTCCGGATCGATCGGTGTCAGCCGTTCATGAGCTCAAGGGCCTTCTGAATCGCTTCGTTGAGGCGCTTGTCGGCCTCGCCATATGCGGCCCAGTCACCGGCTTCCATGGCCGACTTCTTGTCCGCCATAGCCTGCTTCGCGGCCTCGAGGGCTTCCTGAAGCTCCGAATTCGGCACGGTGGATTCGCCGTCCGACTTGTCGCCGGAGTCCTTGTCGGACTCATCACCGGAGTCTGCTGGAGGCGTCGTCTCGCCATCAGCGGCATCCTGGTCACCCGCCTGGGCACCGGAGTCGCCGCCGAAGAGTTGGTCGAGCGCTTCATCCAGTGTGTCCTCGAAGGCGATCTTGTCACCGAACGCGACGAGCACCTTCTGGAGCAGCGGATAGCTGGTCTCACCGGTCGACTTGACGTAGACCGGCTGCACGTACAGCAGACCGCCGCCCACGGGCAGTGTCAGCAGGTTACCGTTCAGCACATCCGTCTGACCGCGTTTCAGGATGTTGATCAGGTTCGAGACTTCAGTGTCGGAGTTGAACGAGTTCTGAACCTGACCGGGGCCTGGGACAGTCGTGTCCTTCGGCAGTCTCAACAGCGTGAGCGTTCCGTAGCCGTTGGAGATCTTGCCGTCCTTGGAACCGGCGTTCGAGTTCGCCGAGAGGTAGCCAGCGAGCACGCTGGATGCACCGCCACCACCCGGGATGAACGTCGTGTACAGCGAGTACGACGGGTGGTCCTCACCCGGCATCTGCATCGACAGGTAGTACGGCGGTTGCAGGGACCCGCTGCCTTCCTTCGCCTGTGGATCGGCCGGAGTCTTCCAGAGATCGGAGTCGGAGTACCACTTGCCGGGGTCGGTCACGTGGTAGCGCTGAAGCACGTCGCGCTGAACCTTGAAGAGGTCCTCGGGGTAGCGAACATGCGACAGCAGATCGCCGCTCATCTCCGAGATGGGCTTGAGGGTCGACGGGAAGATGTTCTGCCAGGTCTGCAGAATCGGGTCGCTTTCGTCCCACGCGTAGAGCGTCACCGAACCGTCATACGCGTCCACCGTGGCCTTGACGGAGTTACGCATGTAGTTGATGTCGTCCAGGAGGAAGGACTGGTTGCCCTCCTGATTCGAGATGGCCGAGCTGAGGCTCGTCGTCTTCGAGTACGGGAACGAGTTCGACGTCGTGTAGCCATCGACGATCCAGACGATGCGACCGTCCACGACGCTCGGGTAAACGTCGGAGTCGAGTGTCAGGTAGGGCGCGACCTTCTGAACGCGCTCACGCGGGCTTCTGTCGTAGAGAATCTGCGAGTCCGTGCTCACGTTGTCCGACAGGAAGATCTGCTCGGACTGGAACTTGAGCGCGTAGACCAGCTTGTTGAAGATGTTGTCGAGCTTCGGTCCACCGTCTCCGGTGAAGGTGGTGTAGGTCTCCCCCGAGTCACCCGACGGGTAGTCGAGTTCGACATCGTTGCCGCCCTTCGGCCCGCCGACGATCGAGTACGTCGGTGAGTTCTCACCGAAGTAGACCCGTGGTTCGAAGTCTCCCAGCACGCCCGTCGATGGGATGCCCGACTGCATGAAGACCGGCTCCCCGTCGCTCGACCGCTGGTTTCCGTATGCCGCGACGAGACCGTAGCCGTGCGTGTAGACGAGTGTGCTGTTGACCCAGCTCAGGTCCTCCTTCACACCGGCCTGGTTCATCTCGCGCACGGCGACGACGGCGTCCTGAACCTTTCCGTCAATCGTGTACCGGTCGACGTCGAGCTCGGGCGAGAACTTGTAGTAGGTCTTGAAGCGCTCAAGCTGCGTGACTGTGTCGCTGATCAGGTCAGGGTCCATGATGCGAATGGATGCCGTCGTCTCGGCGTCCTTGCGGAGCGCGCCCTGCTCGGCATCCGTCGTGGCGTCGTACTCGACTTCCTTGACATCAGACACGCCGAAAGCATCGCGCGTCATGTCGATGTTGCGCTGCATGTACTCCTGCTCAAGCACCCGCTCGTTGGGCTCCACCTGGAAGCGCTGGACGACCCACGGATACACGCTTCCGATGAGCAGCGCGGAGACAAGCAGCAGCGCTGTTCCGACGATCGGCATGCGCCAACGGCCGATGAAGGCCGTCACGAAGAACAGAATCGCGACGAACACGGCGATTCCGGCGAGAATCGCCCTCGTCGGAATCGTTGCGTTCACGTCGGTGTAGCTCGCACCGGTGATGAGCGACCCGGTCTCGGTGAGCGTGAGGTACTGGTCGAGCCAGACGCTGACGGCCTGCACGAGAAGGTAGACACCTGCGAGCACCGCGATCTGAATGCGCGCTGCCTTCGAGATGCGCAGCTCGCGTCCGATGAACTGGATGGAGCCGTAGAGGAACGTGACCGCGGCCGTGCAGATCAGCGAGAGCAGGACGACAGCGGAGACGAACGCGAGCACCTGGCGGTAGAACGGCAGATCGAAGAGGTAGAAGGAGACGTCGAGCCCGAACTGAGGGTCGGTATTGCCGGTGGGTTCGCTGTTGAACCACATGAGCACGGTCTCCCAGCGCGTGGCCGCGGAGAAGCCGGCGAAGAGCCCGAGCAGAATCGGAATGCCCCACATTCCCAGACGGCGCAGAGGCTCGATGAGCTCCTGGTAGCGGTCGAGCTGGGAGTTCAGCTTCGCGTAGACGGGCCGGAGCCGGTAGGCGAGCTGAAGCGCGCCCCAGACGGGAACAGCCATGCCGATGAAGCCGATCAGGAACATCGAGACCGTGGCGATCCACTGCGTCGTCAGCACGTTCGTGAAGCCGAGCTGCTGGAACCACAGGAAATCGGTGTAGAAGTTCGAGAATACGAAGAACAGAACCACCAAGGCACCCACGGTGATGAGGGTGATGGCGAGTGGTGCGCGCTTCTTGCGACCGGCGTTAGCAGGACGGGCGGCGGCAGATGACATTGATAGGCCTCTTCAGTGTCGGGGTTTGACTGTCAATCCTACGGATGTTTGCCATGGATTGCCTGACCGGTGACACGCTCATCGCGAACACGTGGGAAGACCGTCGAGATCTCCGCCTCCGTCCAGGGTGCGGAGCACGGCGAGTGAGTCTTCGAGCGTCTCCACCTTGAAGACGCGCAGTCCGTCGGGCACATGACCGACAACCTCGTCGCAGTTGTCCGCGGGTGCGAGGAAATAAGATGCTCCGGCGTCGCGCGCCCCGTAGAGCTTCTGCCGGATGCCGCCGATCGGACCGACGACGCCCTCGGCGTCGATCGTGCCCGTGCCCGCGACCGCGGCATCGCCCGCGAGTGGGCCGGGAGTCAGGCGATCGATGATCCCGAGTGCGAACATCATTCCCGCACTCGGCCCGCCGACGTCGTCGAGCTTGATCGATACGTCGAACGGGAAGTCATAGGTCTCGGTCGTCTGCACGCCGATGACCAGTCCGCTCGTTCCGTCGCTGTACGAGACCTCCGTCGGAGTGACCTCGAGCGACAGTGTCTCGCCGTCGCGGACGACTGTGACCTCAAGCGGTGACGAATCGCCGTTCTCAGTGATCGCGTCGCGCAGCTCGTCGACGTCGACGATGTCGACACCGTTCGCAGCGATGATCTCGTCTCCGGTCTCGAAGATGCCCTCGGCCGGGGAATCCTCGAGCACATTGCCGACGGTCAGCTGCGAGTCGAAGTCGACGTCGAGCTCCGTGAGCGCCGCCGCGACGGCATCCTGCTGTGAATTCACCATCATGAGCTGACTCTGCTCGTCACGCTGCTCCGTCGTCGTGCCCTCAGGGAAATACAGCGACATCGGAACGACGGCTTCGCTCTGCATGAACCAGGCGCGGGCGATCTGGAACCAGTTCGGCGACTGCTCTGGATTTCCGACGATGCTGACGGTCAGCATGTCGAGCGTCGTGCCGACGTCGTAGGTCTTGGTTCCTTTGATCGAGATCAGCGGCTCGGATGCCTTCTCACCATCGGTCGTCCCGAGCACGTTGAACACCGGGCCCGGCTGCTGGATGACGTAGGGAGCTGGGCTCAGCGCGAGGACGCCCAGCACGACGAAGGCGACCGCCAGGCTGATCCAGCCCGCGACAGTCGCGCGGGACCGCGGCCGCCGCGTCGGCGGAGCATCCCACAGCTCATCGCTGTCGTCTCCGGGCGTCCATTCGTCCTTCGGCTCCGTCACGCCTGTCCCTTTCTAAGGATGTTCGCGACAGGCGGACGAATACCGCCCACGGCCACGACTAACCTCAAGCTTCAGGCACTAGCGTAGAGCGATATCACCGTCGCTCGCTGAAAGGTGGCTGAAGTGCCAGACGACGACAAGAACCCCGAAGACGACTTCCAGGACATGATCCGGGACATCCTCTCGGGCAAGTCCGGCGTCGACCCGAGCCAGCTCGCCGGAGCTGCCGGGCTGCCGAGCGATCCAGCGTCGCTCCAGGCCATGATGATGCAGTTCCAGAAGGCGATGCAGCAGAATTCCGACGGCTCGATCAATTGGGAGACCTCGGTTGAGCAGGCCGTTCAGATCGGGCGAAAGGATGCCGTCAGCACGACGCCCGCCGATCGCGCGCAGTTCGAGCAGGCGTTCCACGTCGCAGAGCTGTGGCTCGGAGACGTCACCGCATTCGATGCGCTCCCCAACACCCCGAAGACGATGAGCCGGGCCGAGTGGTCGAAGGCGACGATGCCCGTGTGGACCGAACTCGCGGAGCCGGTCGCGATGAGCATCTCCACGGCGCTCACGAACGTGCTGACCGAGCAGGCGCCCGAGCAGTTCAGAGACATGATCGGCCAAGCCACGCGCATGATCCGCGGCATCGGCGGAACCATGTTCGCGATGCAGCTCGGGCAGGTCGTCGGGCAGCTGTCGACGGAGGCGGTGTCGGGCGGCGACGTCGGCATTCCGCTCCTCGAAGACCAGGCCGCTCTCGTGCCGCAGAACGTCACCGCATTCGGCGAAGGGCTCGATATTCCCGTGGATCAGGTGCAGCTGTACCTCGCCGTGCGCGAGCTCGCTCACGCGCGCCTGTTCCGACACGCTCGTTGGCTTCGACTGCACGTCCTCTCGTCCATCACGGCATTCGCGCGCGGCATCCACATCGACACTGACGCGATCGAGGAGATCGCCTCCGGTTTCGACCCCTCCAACCCGGAGGAACTGCGGGAGGCGATGACGAACGGCTCGCTCATTCCGCCGAAGACCGAGGCTCAGAACGCGGCGCTCGAGCGTCTTGAGACGACTCTGGCGCTCGTCGAGGGCTGGGTCGACGTCGTCACGGCTGCCGCCACGGTGCGATTGCCGAAGGCGAACGCGGTCGCGGAGACCGTGCGCCGTCGACGTGCGACGGGCGGACCGGCGGAGCAGGCTTTCGGCACGCTCGTCGGCCTCGAGTTGCGCCCCCGTCGCCTGCGTGAGGCAGCGGCGATGTGGCAGAAGGTGACGGATGCCGTCGGCGCGAGCGCACGCGATGACCTGTGGCGTCACCCCGACCTCGTCCCGACCGCGGCGGATATCGACGACCCAGCGGGTCTCGTGCGACGTCTCGAAGCCGCCGAACGCGGCGAGGCCCCCGAACCCGACGAATTCGATGTCGCACTCGAGGATCTTCTGCGCACTGCCCAGGAAGAGACCGACGATCGTGGAACGACATCGGACGACGACTCAGGGACGGATGGTTCCCGGTCAACCGGATCCGACGAGGACCCACCTCCGGTCCCCTAGCCTGTGGATAACCGCCGCGACCGGTTCGCCGTTCGGGCACGATAGCGGCATGGTCATTCAGCTCGATCCGCGTTATCCCATCGTGTGGCGCACTCCGACGTCGGTGCAGATCGGCGTGGACGACATCAGAGTGGTGGCAGAGCTCACGCCCGCGCAGGAGCATCTGCTGTACGCCGCCCGACAGGGCGTCGCTGAGCATGCGCTCGTGGTTCTCGGCGAGCAGCAGGGGCTCTCGGAGGCCGACGTAGCGCGCTTCATCGCCGCGATGAGGCCGGCACTGCTCGGCGCGCCGGAACCCGTGTCGTCCTTGCGCGTCGCAGTGGACGGCGAGGGTGAGGCGGCATCCGATCTGCGCTTACGGCTCGGGCCCGCGCTCGAGCCGAGCGGCGATGTGGATCTCGCGGTCATCGTCGCGCATTACGTCGTGGATCCGGAGATCTCCGTGCGATGGCTCAGCAGAGACACTCGGCATCTTCCCGTGATCTTCTCCGATCTCGGGGCTCGCCTCGGACCGGTGATCGTTCCCGGCCATGGGCCGTGTCTCTATTGCCTCGATCGTGAACGTGCCGACTCAGACCCCACGTGGACGGCGATCGAGACGCAGCTTCTCGGAATGCGTTCGCTCCTCGACCGTGGAGAGTTCGCGAAAGAGGTCGCCCTGTCTGCGGCGCGCATGGTTCGCGATGCGAGCGAGGCTGACACTCAGAACGAGGATGCCACGAGCGTGACGATCACTCCCGATGGGCGGAAGAGCGTACGCGTGCACCGGCGGCATCCGGCCTGTGGATGCCGATCTCTTGGAGAAAGCGTGAGCGCTCCCTCGGGTGACGCTGTCCTTCCTCTGACCAGGTGAGAGTCAGACGTCGACGCGCACGTGTGATGCCGACGTAGAGCAGACGCCGCTCCTCGTCGATCTGCTCGAACGAGGTGGCGTAGCTGATCGGGAGAAGCCCCTCGGACAGGCCGGGAAGATAGACCTCGTTCCACTCGAGGCCCTTCGCCGAGTGGAGTGTGGCAAGCGTCACCGCACGCAGCGTCGGCTCATGCTGCCCGGCCTGCCGTTCGCGAAGCTCATCTGTGAACTCACGCAGGGTGGTGCCGGGGGCAGTTTGATCGACGAGCCCCATGATCGCGTTGAGCGACTCCCACTTCGACCGCACAGCGCCGTGCCCCTCGGGAGGAATCTGGCTCCACCCCAGCGAACGCAGAACATCGCTCACCGTTTTGAAAAGCGGCTCGTCTCCGACGGCGACCGAGGCTCCGCGAAGCGCAAGCACCGCCTGCTTCACCTCGGGGAGGTCGAAGAAGCGCGTTGCGCCGCGCACGTGAAAACCGATGCCGAGGTCTCCGAGCGCCGTCTCGATCGCCGCCGACTGAGCGTTGACTCGGTAGAGCACAGCGATGTCCTCCGGACGCACACCTGCCTCGATGCGTGCGTGGATCGACTGGGCGATTCCGCGTGCCTCGGACATATCGGTGGAGTACCGCACCAGATCAGGCGCGACGGCCTCGCCGGCATCCTCCTCCCCCATTGCTCGGAGGGTGAGCGAACCCGGGCGGTCGCGCATGAGGCGGTTCGCGGTCGTGACGATCGGACCGGTGGAGCGGTAGTTGCGTTCGAGGCGCACGACATTCGCCCCGTCGTACCGCGCGTGGAAGTCGAGAAGGAACGACGAGCTCGCGCCCGCGAAGGAGAAGATCGTCTGGCTCGCGTCGCCGACCACGCACACGTCGCGCCTGTCCCCCAGCCACAGATCCAGCAGCTGCTGCTGAAGTGGCGACACATCCTGGTATTCGTCGACGACAAAGAATCGGTATTGCTCGCGCACCTGCAGCGCCACGCGCGGCTCCTGCTCGAGCATGCCCGCGCAGGCCAGAAGGACGTCCTCGAAGTCGAGCTGTCGGCGTTCGTCCTTGAGGTCCTCATAGCCCTGCAGCATGTCGATGACCTGCTCGGGGCTGAGCGCCCCCGGTGCCGACCTGCCCGCGTTCGCGTACTCGTCGATGCTGATTCCAGCGACCTTCCGCCACTCGATCTCCGCAGCGAGGTCTCGCAGAGTCGCCGTGTCGATCTTAAGTCGCAGCCGCTCGGCCACGTGTCCGAGCAGACGCCCCTTGCCATCGATGAGGCGCGGCATATCGCCCCCGACCACCTGCGGCCAGAAGTAGCTCAGCTGGCTCAGCGCGGCCGAGTGGAACGTCCGCGCCGGCACGTTTCCGGCTCCAAGACCGCGCAACCGGCCCCTCAGCTCCGCTGCAGCCCGGTTCGTGAATGTGAGCGCGAGGATGCGGTTCGGCGTGTACGTTCCGGTCGCCACACCGTGCGCAATGCGATGCGTAATTGCGCGAGTCTTGCCCGTTCCAGCGCCCGCGAGGACGCACACCGGCCCACGGAGGGTCTCTGCGACGACGCGCTGATCGTCGTCGAGTCCGGCCAGCAGCTCGACGCTCATCGTCTCTCGAGCCACTCAGCGAGTATGGCGTGTGCGATCGAGGACGGCCCGGGAAGCAGAATGCCGCTGTCGGGGTCTGTCAGTTCTTCGCGCGTGAACCAGCGGACGTCGAGGATCTCGTCACCGTCCGGAGTCGTGTCGGAGGCATCCTGGTCGTCGGCGAGCTGAGCTGCGAAGCCCAACATGAGCGATCGGGGAAAAGGCCAGGGCTGGGATCCGAGGTATTCGGGTCGATCGACACGCACACCGGCTTCCTCGAACACTTCCCGAACGACGGCGGACTCGAGTGATTCACCAGCCTCGACGAACCCGGCGAACAGGGAGTATCGTCCGTTCTCCCACGCGGCGTTCGTTCCGAGCAGGATGCGATCTCGGGCGTCGATCACCCTCACGATGACGGCCGGATCGGTGCGCGGAAAGTGTTCAGCGTCGCATCCTGTGCAGCGCCTCATCCAGCCGGCATGCTCGACACGGGTCTCGGCTCCGCAGCCGGGGCAGAAGGATGCCGAGGCATGCCACCCGAGAACGGCGACGGCTCGCGCGGCCAACGCGGCATCGTCCTTGTCCAGGGTCACCGCGACGTGCCGAAGCGTCGCCCACTCGGCATCCTCATCGTCGGCTCGCACCGCAACGACGCGAGCGCCTGCCGCACCGTGCCGGTTCGTGCGACCGAGGTAGGCGACATCTCCCGTGACACCGACCTCCGACAGAGCGCGCAGATCGAGGGACGCATCGCGCATCGCCACGTCACGCCCACGAACACGCAGGGCGAGTGTTCGCGGATCGTTCAACGTCTCAGCGAGAAAATCAGGGTTCACTCGGGCGGCCCCGTCGACGTCGAACGCCGGTCGCGACAGCGGAAGCGTCCCGAGAGCGGGCATGAGTCTCCTCACGTGTGAACGGGCGTGGCGCACCGGCCGACGGCTGATTCTCGACCTAACCTAGATGCCATGGCCAGGTCTCCTCTCACTCTAGCCGCGGTAGCAACCTCGGCCCTCCCCGAGACGGTGTTCGTCGGCAGCGGAACGCTCGGCCACCGAGAGTCGGGAGAGTTCGACTCCGCGCTGCTCCAAGCGGAGGACGGCTCGCAGTATGTGATCCGAGTTCCGGCGTCGCAGCAGGCGGAGACCGATCAGTCCCGCGAGCTGCTTGTTCTGCAGGCCATGAGCGAGGGCATCCGCAGTCGCCTGCCGTTCGAGCTGCACCATGTACTCGGCCAGTCACCCCTCGGCGCGACGCGAGCTGTGGTCTACGATTTTCTGCCCGGCTACCAGGTGGAGCCGGAGCAGATTCCATCCGGCGATGGCATCGCGAGTTCGATGGGCGGAGCGATCGCCGCGATCCACGCGCTGCCGGGTTCGTTCGTGTCCGAAGCCGGTCTGCCGGTGCAGAGCGCGTCGGACAGCCGCAACGAGGCCCGCAACGTCATCGAACGCGCCGCGGCGACGAAGATGCTTCCGGCCGCGGTTCGTAAGCGGTGGCTGGATGCCGCGGCCGATGAGGCTCTCTGGCGGTTCCAGCCCACCGTCATCAACGGGGCGGTCGCGGCGGACTCCTTCCTGATCACAGACCACGACGCTGGCCCGATCGTGACGGGGATGCTCGGTTGGGGATCCCTCCGGGTCTCCGATCCGGCTCGTGACCTGCACTGGCTCTCCGCCGCGGGCGAGGCCGCGGAGAGCGTCTTCGCCGCGTATGTCGCTGCGAGCGGTCGGACTCCCGACGCGATGATCCGTCAGCGCTCCATGCTCTACGCGGAACTTGAGCTGGCCCGCTGGCTGCTGCATGGCAAGGACATCCACGATCAGACCATCGTGGACGACGCGGTCAGCATGCTCGACGGTCTCGTAGACAGCGTTCTCGGCAATCTGATGTCGCCGCTCTCCTCCTCGCCTGGACCGGTCATGACGGTCTCCGACGTCCAGGAGATGCTGAAGAACACCCCGACGACCACCCCGGCGTCCTCGTCGGCCATCTCGATGGACACCGACAGCTTCGACCCGGAGGAGTTCCAGCGCGCGCTGGACGATATGGATGCTGACGAGCCCGAAGCACCGTCTGCGGATGAGACGCCGACGGGTCCGATCAGTCTCGATCAGGTTCGCGAGAGCGACGACTCCCAGCGTGAGCGCAGCTCCTCTTCCGACGAGACATGATCCGGGCGGACCACGAGATCATCGGCGACGTAGTAGAGCACTGCGTCAACGCGTGAGGGATCGATGCCCTCTGCCTGTGCGTACGCCGCGCGGTAGAGAGCGAGCTGCAGCTGACGGTCTTCGATCTCCTCGGGAGTGCGCGGCGGCTTGCCGGTCTTCCAGTCGACGATCTGGTACCCGGTGTCGGTCTCATACACGGCATCCAGTTTGCAGATGATGATCTGCCCGGCGAGAACGAAATTGATCTCACGCTCGACCGCGATGGGCTTGCGGTCGCCCCACTCGGATGCCTCGAACGTCGCCTTGAGCCGCTCGAGGGCGGCGAGTTCGTCTTTCTCGACCGGCCGCAGCGTGCCGCTCTCCTCCGGGTCGATGTCGAGGAGGTCTCCGTCGAGCGTCTCCGCTCCCCCGCTGAGCGCAGAACGCTGCTCGACCCAGGAGTGGAACAGCGTGCCGAGTCGAGTCTGGCGGAACGGCCGTTCGGGCATCGGGCGGCGGAGCGTCGCTGCGACGGCATCCGGGTCGGTGACGAAGTCTTTGAAACGGGATGCCGGAACACGGTGAGGCACCGCGATTGTCGTCGAGGCATTCAGACGACGTTCGCGTTCCGCGACGAGAAGCGCGATCTCGTCGTCCCATTCGGTTGAACTCGACGGGTCTGAGCGCCGCACGCGTTCAGCGGCCTCTTCCACGACGCTGCGCCTGGCTCCGAGAGGGTCGCGCGGCCAGGCAACCGGTTCGGCTTCCACATCCAGAGGGTTATCGCCCCACTCGGATTCGTCGGGCAGTGCCTCGATGGCGGTCGGAACCACCTCGAGAATCTCCCTGAGGAAGGTTCCCGGCACGCGCGGCCGCTTTTGCGTCGCCCAGAAGGACCCGGTGGCGAGAAGAGCAGTACGGGCACGGGTCACCGCAACGTAGGCGAGGCGACGCTGCTCGTGGGCGCTTCTCTGCTCGATCTGATCGGCGAACTCCTGGTTCGCACGCACGAAGTCCTGCTGATTCATGCATCCGCGCCAGGCGAGGTCGGGCAGGTCGAAGCGATCGCCGCGGAATTCGTACGGCAGCGTGCCGAACGCCATCCAGCCGCGGCGGTCGCGCGAGCGGGCGGGCAGTTCGCCGTCCACGAGTCTGGGAACCGCGACGCTGTCCCACTCGAGGCCCTTCGCTCCGTGGATCGTCAGGATCTGCACGGTCCCCGGCTCCGGGTCTTCGGTGCGAGGGCTCAGGTTCTCACGCTTCTCGGCCTCGGCCAGCCACGAGAGGAACGGCCCCAGCGCGCCGCGCTCGTCGACGGCGAGATACGCCGCGATCTGGTCGGAGAATGCCTCGAGGCTCGATGCTCCGAGTGCGTTGGAGGCGTTCGCGGCGACCTCGATGTCGAGCTGCAGCTCGTGCACGACGAGGTTCACGAGATCGGCGAGTGCAAGGCCTGATCGACGACGCAGCCGAGCGATCGACGCGCCGCAGTCGCGCATCCGCTCGAGCCCCGTGGCACTGATCGCTGCGAGTGCGCGATGCTCGTCGGGAGCCGTCACGAGGAAGTCGAGTGCGTCGACGAGCGACGCGGAGTCGTCATCTGCGACTGATTCGCGGAGCGCACGCAGAGTCTCCTCCGGTACGCGCTGCTGATGCATGTCACGCGTGGCGAGCCAGCGAGCGAGTTCGCGGAGCCCCGCGATGTCCTTCGGACCGATCCTCCACCGTGCGCCGGTAAGAAGACGAATGAGCTCCGAGCCCGCTGTCGGGTCGTCCAGGACACGAAGCGCGCAGATGAGATCGACGATCACCGGCTGCTCGAGGAGCCCCGCGAGCCCGAGCACATGGTAACGGACGCCGCGGCGTTCAAGCGCCTCGGTGAAGGGCCGCACGGTGCGCAGCGAACGGCACAGGAGCGCGGCTGAGCGCGACGGGTCGTCGAGCTGCCGCGCCAGCCACTCCGAGGTCGCGTCGGCCTCCTCCACAATTGTCTCCGGGAAGCGGATTTCGACCGTGCCTTCCGCGGCGTGCGGCGAGGGCGAGAGCCGTTCGACGGGGGCATCCGGCAGTGTGGGCAGAGGTTCGACCAGGCGGTTTGCCGCGTCGAGGATGAGGCGGGAGTTCCGCCAACTCGTCGACAGCGCGTAGCTGCGAGTGCCGTGGAAATCCGACGGGAACCGTGCCAGGTTCGACGCGCTAGCGCCGCGCCAGCCGTAGATCGACTGGTTGGGGTCGCCGACGGCCATGACTCCGTGCCCCGCGAAGAGACGTGAGAGCAGCTCGGTCTGCACGACAGACGTATCCTGGTACTCGTCGAGGATGACGACGCGGAACCGGTCGCGGTATTCTTCGGCCACACGCGGCATCGAACGCGTGATTTGAAGCGCCAGCGCGACCTGGTCGCTGAACTCGATGAAGCCTCGCGCACGTTTCGCCTCGTCGAATCGTCGAGCGTGTTCGAGGAGCACGGGCAGCAGCGCGATGTTCTCGCAGGCCGACGTGAG
The DNA here is from genome assembly GCF_051513965.1 of Paramicrobacterium salitolerans. GTDB lineage: Bacteria > Actinomycetota > Actinomycetes > Actinomycetales > Microbacteriaceae > Paramicrobacterium. The sequence goes on along the minus strand of NZ_CP195847.1, from coordinate 1,064,220 downwards.
GTCCTTGTCATTGGTGCGCTTCTTCGAGACGTCATCGTTGATCGGGAGTTCGAGCAGCTGTGGAAATTCCTCGCACAGCCGATCGATGTCTTCGATGCGCTCGAGAGCGTCGTTGTCGCTCAGCTGCTGGGCGAGAGTGACGACAGCCGTCGTGATCTGGTCGACGCTCTTCTCGATCTCGGCGAGCCGTTCGTCTTCGCTGTTCACGATCACGTCGCGCGCGAGCGACCACGCGGATGCCGCGCTGATCACCGTCACGTCCGGCTCACGACCGATCAGCCGACCGTACTCACGGAAGAGCCCTGCGGCGAAGGCATTGTAGGTCGAGATCGTCGGGGCCTCGAGCACATCGTCTGCGCTGGTGTCCGGTCCGCGCAGCTGCCCGATGCGCGTGCGCACCCGGGCGGCGAGCTCGCCCGCCGCCTTGCGGGTGAATGTGAGTCCGAGGATCTGCGACACCGTGATGTGCTGGTTCGCAAGCAGCCACACGATGCGGTTCGCCATCGTCTCGGTCTTGCCGCTGCCCGCGCCCGCGACGACGAGCGCGGGTTCAAGCGGCGCTTCGATGACCGCCACCTGCTCGTCGGTCGGTGACGGCTGCCCCAGTCTCTGTGCGATCTCTCTGGCGCTGATCGTCATTCGGACACCCCCGCGATGAGATGGATGCGGTATGTGAAACCAGACGCGGGATCGTGCTCATCGAGATCGACGGCGCCCGGGAACACATTCGACGCCATGCCGCGCCCGGCTTCCGTGAGACGCTCCTCGAACTCCTCGCGAGCGTCGTCGCTCGCGGCATCCTGCATCTTGAGCCGATAGGACTTGCCCCGCACGCCGCTCGAGACGAAGAGCAGCGCAGCACCGCCGCTCGGCGCCCCTTCCGCAACCCCTTCGATCGCACCCCGTTCGAGGGCGAGCTGGTATGCCGACAGCTGCGCGTGTGTGACGATGTCAGCGTCACGGGGAATCGTCTTGCCCGTCTTGAGATCGATGATCACGATGCGTCCGTCCGGCTGTCGCTCAACACGGTCGATGATCCCGGTCAGCCGCACCTGACCGATGTCGAGACTGAAGCGTCCCTCAGCAGAGATCACCGCGTTGCCTGCGCGCTTCGCGTCGAGCAGGTACTCGGACAGTGCCGCAACGAGCTGCTGCGCACGCCGCTTCTGCGCAGCGCCGATCCAAGGCGCGTCGAAGGCCAGCTCTTTCCAGCGGGCCTCGACATCAGCCCAGAGCGCAGCGGAGGACAGCCGCTCGTCCGTCTGCTCATCGATCGGCAGCACGCCCGCGTTCTCCATGGCGCCGTGAATGACCGTTCCGATTCCGGCGATCACGCCGGAGGGCGTCTGCGCCATGCTGTCCACGAACCAGACCAGCGGCGACTTCTCAAAAGTCTCGAGCTTGGACGGAGAGACATGGACGTGTGCGTCCGGATCGCTGAGATCCACGAGAGGCTCGGTGGTGGAGAGCTCGCGCATTCCGTACCAGTCGTCCGGATCAGCGCCGTCGACCTCGTGCAGGGCGAGGCGGGCGAGGGCCGTCGCTGCGTCCGCACGCTCGCGCTCCGTCTTCCCGTGCACCGCTGACCGGCGGAGACGGCCGGTGAGACCCCTCAGCGTGAACGGGTGGGCTCCCTCGGCGGGGTCGCGCCTCGGCGCTGCCTCGATGCGGGGAAAGCGGAAGAAGACGCTCGGCAGTTCATCCTCATTGACGGTCGCGCTGACGACGACCTGTGTCGACGCGCGTGACACCGTGAGCGCGAACATGCGGAGCTCGTCGGCGAGCACGTCTGCGCGCGCGTCGAGGCTGTCGATCGGAAGACCCGCGAGCACCGCGCTCAACAGCTGCGGGTGCACGAGAGAGCCCCGGATCTGCGGATTCGGCCACGCTCCATCCTGAAGATGGGCAGCGACGACCACGTCGACGTCGGCGCCGACGATCGAGTTGGGTGTTCCCACCCAGACGGCGTCCCCGGCCGACTGCGGCGTGAGGGAGTCCTCGGGAACGTCAGCCGAGAACACGTCGTCGAGGAAACTGCTCGGTGGGTCCTGCGGGTACCGCTCAACGAAGCGCTTCGCCGCCGTGAACAGTGCCATCACGGCATCCAGATGTCTATTCGCCTCGTCTGCGGGAAGACCTGTTCCGAGGGCAGCCTGGCCCCATGACTCCGCGAGTCCGCTGGATGACCAGAGCGTCCAGAGCACCTCCTCGATGCTGCCGCCGCTCTGTGCCAACGTGCCGGCTTCGTCCAGAGAACGCGCGAATCGGCCTGCGCGACGCGCCGATGCGCTGTCGATCGATTCGAATCCGTTCGGGTGGGAGAATGCCTCAACGATCAATTCACAGGGAGTCGACGTTCCGCCGCCAGCGATGTCCTCGTGTCGAAGCGCTCGTTTCAGACGGCGAAGTGACACCGTGTCGAGCCCGCAGATCGGGCCGGTGGCCAGCGACTCGACGAGCTCCGTGGTCGGCTCGACGAAACCGACCGCGAGCGCCGCCGCGTCGAGGAGCTGGCGCGAGGCGTAGGCGTCTCGGATGTTCGTCGCTCCGGTGGGAATCGCCGTGGGCACCTCGGCGAGCGCCAGCGCCTTCGAGACCGCCGGGACGAGCGCTCCAGAGCGGACGATGACAGCCATCCGAGACCACGCGAGGCCGCCGAGCAGATGATGCTCACGCAGCACCCGCGCGATCTGACGGTACTCCGCCGCGGGTGAGGATGCCTCGATGCAGACGACGGGCTGCGGCGCGTCATGCTCGGATCGGGCCTGCGCTCGGCGGTGCTCGACGCCGCCGGCGGCACCGACCCGAGCCGTGATCTCACTGACGAGGCCGCGGATCGCCGGCCCCCCACGGTGCACCGTCTGCAGCGCGAGCTGTGCGACACGGGCACCAAGGTGCTCACTCAGGTTCGAGAGCGCACCGACGACGGAACCGCGGAACGTGGAGACGGCGACGTCAGGGTCGCCGAAGACGGCGACCTCCACTCCGCGCGATGCGAGGGCACCGAGCAGGCGGAACAGTCCTGGACCGAACTCCTGCACGTCGTCGACGACAACGAGCGAGAGCCCAGCCAGATCGATTCCATCGCGCACGAGGGCAATAGCCTCCGCGATCAGTTCGGAGGAGTCTCGGTACGTCGAGGCGTAGCTGTCGACCACCTCACCGTACTCGTCGATGAAGTTCGCCGCCGCCGCCCATTCGGGGCGTGAGTGCTGTGCGGCCAGGCGGTGGAGCCGGCCGGCATCCACCCCTGATTCGATGCAGCGCATCATGAGCTCGCGAAGCTCTGTTCGGAACCCCTGGAGCTGCCTGACGTCTTCTGAGAGTGCTTCCGGCCATCGCGGACCTGTGCCGTCCGTGATGTGACCGTCGAGCATCTCCGCGATGATGTGGTCCTGTTCCGCCCCCGTGAGCAACCGCACAGGTTCGGAGGAGTCGCCGGCGGCGCGCTGGGAGATCTGAAAGGCCGCGCTGTTCAGCGTGCGCGCGAGAGGTCCGTCCGTCGGAACAGCGAGTCTCAGCGCGAGGCGATCGCGGAGCCGTGTCGCAGCGAGCCGCGACGGGGCGAGCGCGAGCACAGAATTCGGTGAGACGCCGCCATCGAGGACACGATGGGCCACCAGCTCGACCAGCGTCGTGGTCTTACCACTTCCGGGGGCGCCGGAAACCGCCCGGTGCTCTCCTCGAGGCAGCTCGATGACGGCCTGCTGAGACACGTCAAGCGGGACGGGCGTAGCGTCCTGCTCCGTCGTCGCTGCTGGAGCGAACCTTGTCTGACTCACGCACACAACGCTATCGCCGACGACCGACAGCGCCTGCCGCGGCCGTGTTCGCTGTCGGCGGCATCCGCTGGCTCTCGTCGTGGCCGCGGGTGCCGTAATGTTGCTGTAGAGCAAGAGGAAAGGGAGACGCGTGGACATCCGCATCGGCATCACCAACAGCCCCCGTGAGATCAACTTCTCGTCAGACGCGACCATCGACGAGGTCAAGAAGACCATCGGAGAAGCGCTGAATGACAAGGCGCCCTTCTTCGAACTGACGGATGACAAGGGCAATGTCTTCGTCATCCCCACGGAAGGCGTCGCCTACGTGGAGCTCGGCAACGAAGAGTCCCGCCGCGTCGGCTTCGTCGCATAGGCTTTCAGCATGGAACTGCTATTCGTCATGCTCTTCGGAGTGTGCGCAGGGCTCGCCGCTCGCTACGCCCTTCCGTGGCGCACCCAGCACGGGAGCATGCTCGTCCCCGCAATCGGCACCATCAGCGCCGCGGTCGTGTGGATCGGGCTGACGTGGCTCGGCTGGGCGTGGGACGGCGGCTGGATCTGGGTCGTCTCGATCGGCGCGAGCGTGCTCGTCTCAGTCGCGCTCGATCTGATCATCGGTCGCGCGCGCAACAACTCGGATGCTGAAAAGCTGAAGGCGCTCGGCGCCTGAGACCTACGCGGTCAGACCGAGTGAGTCCATGCGGCGCGTGTGCGCCGCGATGAGCTCGGTGAACACCGGCTCGATGCGCTCCTCCGTGGCGCCGTTCTCATCGGGGACCACGGAGTGCGCAAGGAGGAGAGTGTCGCCGACAAGGCGACGGCCCCACAGCGCGAGCCCGGACGCGACGCTCGGTGTCTCGTGAATGCGACTCTGAAGATACTGTCGCAGGACGTCCCTGCGGTTGTCCTCAGCGAGAATCGCCGTCACTCGACGCGAGATGTCGCTGGGAAGGCTCGAGGCCAGCCCCAGGAAGAGATCATCGAGAAGACCTGCGGTCACGTAGACGGAGAGCGCGCTCTCCTCCACCGTCTCCCCCGCCGTCTGTGACCGAAAGACCCGAACGGCGTCTCGCGGCTCGGCCATAGCTACTGCGGGATCTTCCTCGCGGCGTCGGATCTCGGCGGTGATCGCCTCGTGCTTGCGAAGCGCGACCGCTGCGGCGAGCGCGACGTCCGGTGAGTACACGAGATCGTCGATGCGCGACCCGATGGCTGCGAGCATCTCGAAGACGCTCAGCTGGAGGTAGGCCGCCTGTCCGAGGTATGTACTCGTTTCGGGGTGCAGGTCGGTGAATTCCACCCGCACAGCGACCGACTCTCCGCGCGCACGCAGGCGAGGACGTTCAGGGGTCTGCATACGCCGACGAAGCCGAAATACCACCCGCCCAGCTTACGCGATGCCTGCTGAGCTAAGCTCGACACGAACCCGGCATTCGGATCGGGCAGCTACGCCTTGGTGTGAGAAAAGGGCGTAGAGCACATTTTTCAGGCACGGACAAGGCAGTTTCACTACGTGACATTCTCAGAACTCGGGGTCGACCAGGACATGGTCGACGCCCTCGCAGCGAAGAACATCTCAGATCCTTTCCCCATCCAGGAGCAGACGATTCCACTCGCGCTCACGGGACAGGACATCATCGGGCAGGCGAAGACGGGAACCGGCAAGACGCTGGGCTTCGGTCTTCCGCTCCTCCAGCGACTCGGCGAGAAGCCGGAGCACGGCGTGAAGGCACTCATCGTCGTTCCGACGCGCGAGCTGGCCACGCAGGTGGCGCAGGACCTCGAGGTCGCTGCGTCTGGCCGCGAGGTCTCGGTCGCAATGATCTACGGCGGCAAGTCCTATGAAGGGCAGATCGAACAGCTCACCGCGGGCGCACAGGTCGTCGTCGGCACCCCCGGACGCCTCATCGACCTCATCAACAAGCGCATCCTGACGCTCAGCGGAGTGCGCGAAATGGTGCTCGACGAGGCCGACAAGATGCTCGACCTCGGCTTCCTCGCCGACATCGAGAAGCTCTTCTCCCTCGCACCGACGACACGCCACACGATGCTGTTCTCAGCGACGATGCCCGCACCGATCGTCGCGCTCGCACGTCGCTTCATGACCCGCCCGATCCACATTCGGGCAAGTTCTCCCGACGAGGGAGTGACGCAGGCGAACATCAAGCACGTCATCTACCGCGCACACGCTCTCGACAAGGACGAGACGATTGCACGCATCCTTCAGGCGAACGGCCGCGGCAAGACGATCATCTTCATGCGCACCAAGCGCGCTGCGGCGAAGCTGCTCGAAGAGCTCCGTGACCGCGGTTTCCCGGCGGTGGCCGTACACGGCGACCTCAACCAGGAGCAGCGCGAGCGCGCGATGGCCGCGTTCAAGGCCGGCAAGAAGGAGATCATGATCGCGACGGACGTCGCGGCGCGCGGCATCGACGTGAACGATGTCACCCACGTGATCAATCACACGATCCCGGATGACCCGGAGACCTATCTGCACCGTGCCGGCCGTACCGGGCGCGCCGGCAAGACCGGTGTCGCTGTCACCTTCGTCGACTGGGAGGACCTGCACAAGTGGGCTCTCATCAACCGCACCCTCGAGTTCAATCAGCCGGAGCCGGTTGAGACCTACTCGTCCAGCCCGCACCTCTATGCGGACCTCGACATTCCCGAGGGGACGAAGGGCCGCATCGTGAAGAAGCGCCCGGAGATCGCACCGAGCGAGCGGCCCGCGGACTCTGCACCGCGCAACCGCCGCCGACGCAAGCGCACGCGCGCCGGCTCCGCTGGGCAGCCGACGGAGTCTTCCTCCGCTCCTGCCCGCTCCGAGACCGGAACCCACGATGGCGGAGGTGCCGAGCACAAGGACGGCAAGACCTCTCCGCGCCGTCGTCGTCGCCGTCGTTCGGCGCCGCCGCAGAGCTGACGCCGAACGCGTCTCAGCGCGTCAGATTCCGACGGGTGACCAACCGGTTCCCTCGGCGACGATGCGCTCCACGGCATCCGAATCGGTGACGTTCTCACCCAACCGATTCGGCTTGCCCGTGCCGTGGTAGTCGCTGGAGCCGGTCATGATCAGGTCCAGACGTCGGGCGACGTCGCGCAGCCACTGCCTGCCCTCAGACGTGTTCTCGCGATGTTCGACCTCGACTCCGGCGAGACCGGCGTCCACGAGCTCGCGGATGTAACCCTCCGGCAGGATCCCCGACCGGCCGCGCGTCGCCGGGTGCGCGAGCACGGGAACGCCGCCTGCGGCCCGCACCAGTGCGACCGCCGTGAGCGGATCGGGGGCGTAGTGCGGAAAGACGTACCCTCTCGACGGGTGAAGGATGCCGGCGAAAGCCTCCTCCCGGTCGGCGACGATGCCGCGTGCGACGAGAGCGTCGGCGATGTGCGGACGGCCCACTGTCGCTCCATCGCCGGTCTGCGCAAGCACGTCCTCCCATGTCAGCGGATAATCGCGGCCGAGATTGCCGACAATGTGCTCGGCGCGGGTCAGTCGCGACTCACGGATACGCGCGGTCTCATCGACGAGTGCACGATCGGCGGGGTCGATGAGGTACGCGAGAAGGTGGACGCTTCGATGCCCGTAGCGGGTGCTGAGCTCCATTCCGGGGATCAGCGCGATCCCGTGCTCCCGTGCGGCGGTGCTCGCCTCCTCCCAGCCTGCAGTTGAGTCGTGGTCCGTCAGTGCGACGGTTCGCAGCCCCGCCTCCGCCGCAGACGCGACGAGATCGCGGGGATCCTCCGTGCCGTCAGAAACCGCCGAATGGGTGTGGAGATCAGCTGGCCCGGGCACAGTGTCAGTCATACGTTGATCTTAGAGTCGTCACGGGGTTTTCTCTCAGGAGGCCCTCTGTAGTGTTTCGCCGGTGGGAAGGTTTCTCGGCGCTCTCGTCACTCTCGCAGCCCTCGTCGCGCTCGTCATTCTGGCGTGGCCCCAGGCTGTCGGGCTGGAGGACTCGTGGCTCGTCGCCCAGACGGTCGCGCTTCGCGGTGCGACGGTCGTCATCGCGCTCGCCGCCGCGATCGTGTTCGCGCTCCTTTCGCTCGCGCGCCCGCTGCGGGTGCTCGCGGGAGGCCTCGCGGGAGTTCTCATCGTCTACTGTCTCGCGGTCACCGGCATCCTCGCACTCCGAGGCGCCGGTAGCTCGACGCCCGATGCGGCGCAGGAGGGCGACGTCACCGTCCTGTCCTGGAACACCCTTGGCGACGAACCCGGTGCACAGCGCATCGCCGACGTCGCGGTGAGAGAGGGTGCCGACGTCGTGATGCTGCCGGAGACGTCGCACGAGACGGGGCTCGACGTCGCCCTCGCGATGCGTGAGGCGGGGCATCCGATGTGGGTTCACACGGTGGCGTTCGACCAGATCTCTAAAGCTCGCTCCACGACCGTGCTGATCAGCCCCGATCTCGGTGAGTACGACCTGCTCTCGTCTGGAGAGAATCGAGGCGACAACACGTCCGTTCTGCCGTCCGCCGTCCTCGAACCGACCGATGGAGACGGCCCCCGCATCGTTGCCGTGCACGCGGTTGCCCCGATGAAGACTCAGATGCAGAACTGGCGAGATGATCTGGCATGGCTCGCGGATCAGTGCGCGACGGGCAGCGTGATCATGGCGGGCGATTTCAACGCGACCATCGACCACATGTTCTCGCACGGGGTCGACGGCGGAGACCTCGGTCGCTGCGCTGACGCCGCGGTGTCCGGTGGAAGCGGTGCGGTCGGCACGTGGCACACAGAGTGGCCGGCGCTCGTGGGCGCACCCATCGACCACGTCATGGCGACCGCGGACTGGCGGGTTCGCGCGGTGCACGTGGTGAGAGACCAGGATGCCGCCGGCAGTGACCACAGGCCGATCGTCGCCACGCTTCAGCCCTCCGAAGCGTCTGCTGAACGGTAGGCCGGCTGTCAGCCGCAAGTGAGACAATGGCGGCATGGAGACACCAGCCGCAAACGACACTGTGGGAACACAAGACCGCACAGAGACCCCCGGAACAAGCAACCGCTCGACGACGCCGTCGAGCACGGCGTTCCGCGACTACATTGGCCAGGGATGGGCTGAGCGCGATGACGTCCTTCCCCCGGCACGCGAGGTGGCGAGCTACGCGCGCAAGCGCCGCGACGCCGTCTCAGAGGCGTTCACCGGAAAGCGCCTCGTCATCGAGGCGGGCTCGCTCAAGGTCCGCTCGAACGACTGCGACTACCCCTTCCGCGCACACTCGGCGTTCTCCCACCTCACCGGATGGGGTTCGGACTCCGAGCCGGACTCGGTTCTCGTCTTCGAGCCCACCGCTGACGGGCATGACGTCACCCTGTACTTCCGCGAACGTGCCGACCGCACGTCGTCTGAGTTCTACGCGAACCCGACGATCGGCGAATTCTGGATCGGCGCGCGCCCGTCACTCGCCCAGGTCGCATCGGACCTCGACCTCGCGACGGCACACCTCGATGCTTTCACAGCGACCGACGACGATGTGACCCTCGAGGACGACGCTCTGGCCACCTTCACCTCCGAGCTGCGCCTCGTGAAAGACGACTACGAGATCGCACAGCTGCAGGCCGCGGTCGACGCGACGCAGCGCGGTTTCGACGACGTGATCGCAGACTTCCCCCGGATCATCCGCGAGCCTCGTGGCGAGCGCGCTGTCGAGGGCGTCTTCTACACGCGAGCCCGCCTCGACGGCAACGCGGTCGGCTACGACACGATTGCGGCATCCGGCCCTCATGCCTGCATTCTGCACTGGACGCGAAACGACGGGCCGGTGGTTCCGGGCGATCTCATGCTGATGGACGCCGGCGTCGAGCTCGACAGCCTCTACACCGCAGACATCACGCGCACACTCCCCGCGAGCGGCACGTTCACCGATGTGCAGCGAATGATCTACGAGGCCGTTCGTGAGGCCGCCGACGCCGCGTTCGCCATCGTGCGCCCGGGCATTATCTTCCGCGAGGTGCACGCCGAGGCTATGCGCGTCATCGCCGAGAAGACTGCCGAGTGGGGCCTGTTGCCCGTCTCCGCGGAGGAGGCACAGCGGCCCGAGAACCAGTTCCACCGCCGCTACATGGTGCACGGCACAAGCCACCACCTGGGGCTCGACGTGCACGACTGCGCGCAGGCCCGCCGTGACATGTACCACGACGGCGAGGTCACGGAGGGCATGGTCTTCACAATCGAGCCCGGCCTGTACTTCCAGCCCGACGACCTCACGGTGCCCGAGGAGTTCCGCGGCATCGGCGTCCGCATCGAAGACGACATCCTGGTCACTGCAGACGGCGCCGTGAACCTGTCCGCGGCGATTCCCCGCACGGCCGATGAGGTCGAGGCCTGGATCGCCGAGAAGACCTCGAAGTAGCGCCGGATCACCGGCGGAGAAAGCCGAGAGGATGCCGCCTGACGCGGCATCCTCTCGGCTTCTTCATCGTCATCACGACGCGGCATGCGTCAGACGAGGAGTCTGTCAGAGCGGCGGCTGTTCGACGCCCAGAACGTGGCGGGCTTTGTTGGCGACGTCTGGCTCGACCACGACCGAGTACGAGCTGGCGACGATCTGCACCATAGAGCTGAAGTCACGGCGCTTGCGGTTGATGCCGTAGTTGAACATCGTGAACACCATGCCGAAGGCCGCGCCGATGAGCACCGCCGCGCCGATGAAGACGATGTCGGCTGCGGGATTGATGAGCACGAGCACGAGACCGAAAAAGAGTCCGAGCCAGGCACCGCTGAACGCACCGGTGCCCGCCGCGCGTCCATAGCTGAGCTTGCCTGTGACGCGCTCGACGCTCGTCAGGCCGCTGCCGATGATCGACACCTTCTTGACGGGGAACTCCGCGGCGGCCAGCTTGTCGACCGCTCGCTGCGCCTCGGTGTACGTCTCATACGACGCGACAGCGTCGCCCTTCGGGATGCCCTGAAAGGCCATGCGACCGCGGCCGGAAGTCTGTTGGTAGCTCACGCTGACATTGTCCCATGTTCGCCTGTGCGGACGGAGGGTATGCCCGCCATCGGTCAATCGGTCTAAGTTAGTGATGTGAGTTCCACGCGCGTCTTCGTCGCCCGCCTCGCGGGCTGCACAGTGTTCGATCCGGCTGGAGACCGGGTCGGCAAGGTTCGCGACGTGCTGGTGGTGAACCGCACGAACGATCCGCCCCGCGTCGTCGGCCTGATCGTGGAGATTCCCGGCAAACGCCGCGTCTTCGTGCCGATCGGTCGGGTGACCTCCATCTCCCCCGGTCAGGTCATCACGACCGGTCTCATCAATCTGCGCCGCTTCGAGCAGCGTGGCGGCGAGATCCGGGTGATCGCCGAGATCCTCGGCCGCAAGGTCGAGTTCACCGACGGCTCCGGCGAAGCGACTATCGAGGATGTCGCGATCGATGAGAAGCGCGTGGGCGCGTGGAGCGTCAGCCAGTACTTCGTGCGCCGGCCCAAGACCAGCGGCTCGCTCTTCGCGAAAGGCCCGACGGCGTTTGCCACGTGGCGGGAGATCCGCGAGAAGATCTCCACCGAGGCGCAGTCGGCCGAGCACCTGGTCGCGAGCTTCACCGATCTCAAGCCCGCCGACCTCGCGAACACTCTCCTCGAGCTGCCCGCGGACCGCATGCTCGACGTCGCCGCCGAACTCAGCGACAGCCGACTGGCGGATGCCCTCGAGGAGATGCCGGTCGACGACCAGGTGTCACTTCTTGCACACATCGACGATGAGCGTGCGGCATCCGTTCTCGATCAGATGCAGCCGGACGACGCGACCGACCTGGTGTCACAGCTGCCAGACGAACGCCAGGAGCAGCTGCTCGGCCTCATGGAGCCCGAAGAGGCCGAAGATGTCAGGATGCTCCTCGAATATGAGTCCGACACGGCCGGTGGCCTTATGACGACCGAGCCGGTGATCCTCTCGGCCGATTCGACCGTCGCGGAGGGGCTCGCACTCATCAGGAAGGCCGATCTTCCACCCGCGCTCGGCGCCGCGCTGTGCATCACCCTTCCGCCGTACGAGCCTCCGACCGGACGGTTCCTCGGCATGGTGCATTACCAGAGGATGCTGCGCCACCCACCGCACGAGCGGCTGGGCGCGATCCTCGACCAGAGTCTCGAACCGGTGAGCGCGCAGGCCACGGCCGCTGAGGTGACACGCATCCTCGCCAGCTACGATCTGGTGTCCGTCCCCGTCGTCGACGACGCCAGACGCCTCGTCGGGGTGGTGACCGTTGACGACATCCTCGATTACCTGCTGCCCGACGACTGGCGGAGCATGGACGACGACGAACCCGTGAGAGACGAGACTGTGAGGAGGTCGTCGCATGGCTAGATCCCCGAAGGACGACCAGCGACTCGACGCGCCCCGCGGAGTGAGGACTCCCCTGTTCGCCCGCAGATCGGACAGCGATCGGTTCGGTCGCTTCACCGAGTGGGTTGCGCGCGCGATGGGCACGCCCGGTTTTCTCCTCGCGCTCACGGTGTTCTGCGCGGCCTGGATGGTCTGGAACACCTGGGGCCCGGCACCCGCGCGCTTCGATTCCGTCGCTCTGGGCTTCACCGCACTGACGCTCATGCTCTCGCTCCAGGCGTCCTACGCCGCGCCGCTCATCCTGCTCGCTCAGAACCGCCAGGACGACCGCGATCGCGTGCAGATCGAGCAGGACCGTCAGCGGTCTGAGCGCAACCTCGCCGACACCGAGTATCTGGCTCGCGAGGTCGTCGCTCTCCGGCTGGCCATGCGCGACATGGCATCGAAGGACTTCATCCGCCAAGAGCTCCGTGCTCTGCTCGACGAGCTCGACGACTCGAAGGAGGCACACGAGAACGATGCCGCATCCCCGTCCCGATGAGCTGGTCGCTGCGGTTCGCAGCGCGCTCGCTCGGGTGATCGACCCCGAGATCAGAAAGCCGATCACCGAACTCGACATGGTGAGGGATGTCACGGCCGACGAGAACGGCGCCGTCACGGTCGATATCACGCTCACGATCGTGGGATGCCCCGCGGCGAACGCGATCGAAGCGGACGTTCGCGCCGCCGCAGAGTCGGCGCCGGGCGCGGCATCCGTCACCGTCAACGTCGGAGTCATGACGCCCGCTGAGCGCACCGCCCTCATCGAACGGCTCCGCGGCACCAAACGCGCCATGCCGTTCACGCCTGACTCCCTCACTCGAGTCTTCACGATCACGAGCGGCAAGGGCGGTGTCGGCAAGTCGACGCTCACCGCGAACCTCGCGGTCGCGATGGCAGAGCGCGGTCTCTCAGTCGGGCTGATCGACGCGGATGTCCACGGGTTCTCTATTCCCGGTCTCCTCGGACTCGTCGAGGGTGCAGTCGACGATGACGGTGAGCCTCTCATCATCACGCCGACGCGCGTGGGTGAGATGATCCTGCCGCCGATCGCGCACGGCGTGAAAGTCATCTCGATCGGAATGTTCATCGAGGACCAGCAGACGGCGGTCGCGTGGCGTGGCCCGATGCTGCACCGCACCCTCAATCAGTTCCTCACCGATGTGTACTTCGGCGATCTCGACGTGCTTCTGCTCGATCTGCCGCCGGGAACGGGCGACATCGCGATCTCGGTCGGGCAGCTGCTGCCCCATGCCGAGGTCGTGGTCGTGACGACGCCGCAGCCCGCCGCCGCCGACGTCGCGGAGCGTTCAGGGCGCGTGGCACGTCAGACCGGACAGAAGGTCGTCGGCGTGATCGAGAACATGGCGGGCCTCCCCCAGCCCGACGGCACCGTGCTCGATCTCTTCGGCTCAGGTGGCGGCGAGGAGGTCGCGCGACGGCTGTCCTCCGACGTGGCGGAGAACGTTCCGGTTCTGGCATCCGTGCCTCTCAGCGTTCCGCTCCGCACAGGAGGCGACGCGGGCACGCCGATCGTGCTCTCCGACCCCGATGATGCGGCGTCGCGCGCGATCATCGCGGCCTCGGACGCTCTCGTCGGTCGCGGGCGCGGACTGGCTGGCCGAAAGCTCGGTCTCTCACCGCGCTGAGGCAGGCATCAGGGCCGCCGAAGCACCGCCGCCGCGATCACCAGGGCGACGGCGGCCAGTCCCAGGATCATCACGACGGTTCCCAGCCATCCTCCGCTCGCGAGGAACACACCGCCAAGCCACCCGAAGAGGCTCGATCCCGAGTAGTACATGAGGTTGTAGATCGAGGATGCCTGGGCCCGCCCGCCCGTCGCGATCACGCCGATCCAGCCGGACGCGATCGCGTGCGCGCCGAAGAATCCGGCCGTCATGACGACGAGGCCGATGAGCACGACCGGGAGGCTCTCGGCGAGTGTCGCGGTGGCGCCCATGGCCATCACGACGATGCCTCCCATCAGCACACGCGCTCGCCCATAGCGCTCCGCGAGCACGCCGACGCGCGATGAGGAGTACGTCCCCGCGAGGTAGGCGAGAAACATGAGACTCACGATCGAGGTCGGCAGATCGAACGGCGCAGCCATGAGCCGAAAGCCGAGGAAGTTGTAGAGGGCGACGAACCCGCCCATGAGCAGGAACCCCTGGGCGTACAGCGCCCAGAGCCGCAGAGACGACACCGCCTCACGCAGTCGCGCCGCGACGCGTCCGGACGAACCTGGCGCGAAACCGCGCGGTGCCGGAGCCAGCACAGCAAACAGGACGGCGCAGGCCCCACACAGGAGAGCGACGGTGAGGATGCCGATGCGCCAGTCGCTCCATTCGGCGACGAAGCCGGAGACGAGGCGTCCGCTCAGCCCGCCGATCGTCGTGCCCGCTACATACGCTCCTGCGGCCCGCGCGGTGCTCGCGCGCACGACCTCCTCCGTCAGGTAAGCGACCGCGACGGCCGGTACTCCCCCGAGCAGCAGGCCCTCGAGAAAGCGTCCACCCAGCATGAGCGTCATGTTCGATGCGAACGGCACGGCGACGCCGAGCACCGTCGCGCCGAGAACGGCGATCGTCATCGCGCGCACGCGGCCGATGCGGTCGGCCACGAGCGACCACGGGATGACCCCGACCGCCAGGCCGAATGTCGCAGCGGAGATGAGCACCGCTGAGGTGGACTCGCTGACGCTCAGATCGGTGGCGATGAGCGGCAGCACCGCCTGCGGCGAGTACAGCTGCGCGAACGTGGCGACGCCAGCGAAGAACAGCGCTGCGAGCAGCTTCCGATACCCTGCCGTTCCCCGTGCGTGACCGTGCCACGCCGGTTCGGCCGGGTCTCCTGTGTACCGCGTGCTACGTGGCTTCCGCATCGAACGGAGGCGGAGCGACCTCCAGCCCGGACTCCAGTCTCTCCTGACGCGTCTCGACGCGTGGCTCCTTCTTCGCAGGGGCGAGAACCTGCTTCTGCGGTTCGTCCTCCTCGAGAAGAGCATCGCGGATGATCCGGCGGGGGTCGTACTGACGCGGGTCGAGCTTCTGCCAATCGATGTCGTCGAAGTCTTCGCCCATCTCATCGCGCATTCGCGACTTGGCATCGCGCGCCATATTTCGCACGTTCTTGACGAGCTGAGCCAGCTTCGAGGCATACATCGGCACGCGCTCGGGGCCGAGCAGGAACACGGCGATGACAACGATGATGAGAATCTTGTCTGCCGTCAAACCGAACACGAGTTCACAATACCGTGTCGCGCCTCAACTCCCGGCATCGGGAGGCCGCATACACTGGCAGTCGAGCAGATTCAGGAGCCGCCGTGTCAATACAAGAGTCGAATTGGAAGTACGCCGACGACATCGTCGCGGAATCCGGGGCCATCCAGAAGGCTCGGGACCAGTCGCTCGAGCTCGGCATCCGCCCGATCTCGCCCGGGACGGGGTCCCAGATCGCGCTGATCGCCGCGGCATCCTCTGCCCGCAACATCATGGAGATCGGAACCGGCGCCGGTGTGTCCGGCCTCTGGCTCCTCTCCAACCGTTCGAAGGGTGTTCTCACGACCATCGACTCCGAGTCCGAGCATCTGGGGCACGCGCGCTCCTTCTTCGTCGAGGCGGGCATCAGTCCGGCACGAACGCGGCTCATCACGGGGCGCACGCGTGATGTTCTTCCGCGCATGAACGAAGACTCGTATGACCTGGTGCTGGTGGATGCTGACCCCGAGGAGATCCTCGAGAACATCGAACACGCGCTGCGCCTCGTCCGTGTCGGCGGAACCGTGCTCGTTCCCCACGCGCTGCACAAGGGCCGCGTCGCAGATCCGGCTCAGAGGGATGCCGTGACGGTAGCGTTCCGCTCGCTGATCGAAGAGGTCGCGGCATCCGACGCCGTCGCAAGCGCACTGAGCCCGGTCGGCGACGGGCTCCTCCAGCTCACGAAGTTGGCCTGACACACGTCGAGGGCGCCCGATCCACGCAGATCGGGCGCCCTCGACGTTGCCTTGCCGGTCTCAGCCGGCTGCGACGACTCCAGCGAGTGCGTCGTGGAGCTCCTTGGCTTCATCGTCGTTCACAGACACGACGAGTCGTCCGCCCCCTTCCAACGGCACACGGACAATGATCAGCCGACCTTCCTTTACAGCCTCCATAGGCCCATCTCCGGTCCTCGGCTTCATTGCTGCCATTCGGCTCCCCTTTCGTGCAGTGTTCTTCCATTATCCCGTGAATCCGGAATCCTTGCCAATCGCTCGAGCGAACCTCGTGTTTGTTACGGCGGGGTCCAGTCGTAGCCGTCCACCTGCCAGCACGCCCAGAGCCACACCCACTGCAGGACGAGGCTCACGAGAACCGCGGTGACGCGATAGATCCGCGAGCGCGGCACCGCGAAGGCACCCGCCGCGGGAAACAGCGGCGCAAGCAGGCGGAACGTGCTCGACTGCGGAAAGAAGACGGCGAGCAGGTACACGGCGTACGACACGATCCACAGTCGCAGGGTGACGCCGAGGGCTCGGCCTCCGCGGGTGAAGAACAGACCGTAGACGGCGAAAGCGAGCAGCGCGATGAGGAGCAGCCAGCCGCCGTCCATGCCGAGCCAGCGGCGCATCCACCAGTTCGCTCCCTGGATCCACGGTTCGAAGGGGATGAGCGGACCGTAGCCGACGTACGAGGAACGCCACGCGAGCTCTGTGTCGGTGTAGGCCGTGGGTGATCCCGTGACGGCCCACGCGATGAGCAGCCACGCAACGCCCATGAACGCGCTCACGAGTCCCGTGATGCACAGCCGCACGGCCTCAGCGAGAGAGAACGGATGCCGCGCGCGCACCCAGAACCGGTGCACGAGGTGCAGCAGCAAGAACAGCGCGAAGGCGAGACCGCTCGGTCGTGTGAGCGCCATGACCACGATCACTGGAATCGCCGACAGATAGCGGTGTCGCATGATGAGGAGCAGCGCGACGCCCAGAAGCAGCAGATAGAGAGACTCGGCGTAGGCGACCTGCAGCACGGGAGAGGCCGGTGCGACGGAGAACAGCACGACCGCGAACAGCGCGGATCGCTCGTCCAGCACCTGCCTCATCAGCCGGTGGAACACGACCGCGGCCCCGAAGCCGCACGGAATCGACACGACGAGCGCGGCGATCTCCCACGGCAGGTGAGTGAGCACCATGATGATGCGCACGAGGACGGGATACACGGGCATGAACGCCCACGCGTTCTCGCCGACGTGCCCGCCGTCAGTGAGCGGTAGTTCGCTGGGATAGCCGCCGAGCGCGACGATCTGGTACCAGCGTCCGTCCCAGATCGATGCGAAGGCGGCGTAGCCGGGGCTCGCCCCCGTCCACGGGTTCTGCTCCTGATGAGCGGCGAACCAGAGCATCATCGCGGTCGTGACGATGCGTGCGGCTCCGTAGACGAGCAGCGCCTGCGCCCACCAGGGTGCGACTCTCCACCGGACGCGGATCGTTCGCATGCTCACCGAGCGTCACGCTCCGCTGAGCCAGCGGCGAAGGCCGTTCTCACACGCGGTGATCTCGTCGGTCGCGCAGCGCTCGTCGTCCGCGTGAGCCTTGAGCGCATCGCCAGGCCCGTAGTTGACGGCAGGAACGCCGAGTGCAGAGAAGCGCGCGACATCGGTCCAGCCATACTTCGGCAGAGGCTCGGAGCCGACCGCTGCGAGGAAGTCGGCCGCGAGCGGTGCGTTCAGACCGGGACGAGCAGATTCCGCGCGATCCACCACCGTGATGTCGTAGTCCGGGAAAATCTCGCGCACGTGCGCGAGCGCCTGCTCGACGGATTTATCGGGGGCAAAGCGGTAGTTGACGTGGATCATCCCCTCGTCGGGGATCACGTTGCCAGCGACGCCGCCGGAGATGCCCACTGCGTTCAGGCCTTCACGATACGCAAGGCCATCGACCTCGATCGTGGCGGGCTCGTAGGCGGCGAGCGCCGCGAGAGCCGGTGCGAGCTTATGAATGGCGTTCTCGCCCACCCAGGAACGCCCGGAGTGTGCGCGCGTGCCGAACGCGCGAAGTTCGACGCGCAGGCTTCCGTTGCAACCACCTTCGACACGGGCTGACGTCGGCTCGCTGAGAATTGCGAAGTCGCCCACCAAAAGCTCGGGGCGAGTCTGCACGATTCGACCGAGACTGTTGAGCTCTGCAGCGACCTCCTCATGGTCGTACCACACCCAGGTGAGGTCGACGGCTGGATCGACGAGCTCTGCGGCGAGCTTCAGCTGCACGGCCACTCCGGCCTTCATGTCGACCGTTCCGCGCCCCCAGAGATACTCGCGTCCGTCGATCGTCTCGAACCGGGTCGGCAGATTGTCTTTGATCGGAACGGTGTCGAGGTGCCCGGCGAGGACGACGCGCTTGTCGCGTCCACGGTCGGTGCGCGCGATGATCGTGTCGCCGTCGCGCATGACCTCGAGATGCGTCAGGCCGGAGAGCGCCTGCTCGACGGCATCCGCGATCTGCTTCTCATCGCCCGAGACGGAAGGGATGTCACAGAGCGCTCGCGTGATCTCGATGGATGACGCGGTCAGGTCGAGAACCGGGTGGGGCATGTTCCAAGTCTATGGTGGATGCCGCACGGCCCGATGCGGCCGGAGAAGCGACGTTTCGGTAGCCTGGACACCATGACCAGTGCTAGCTCTGCTTCGTCCTCCGCTCCGGCCACCGCGTGGGGTTACGGTCTGGCTACCGTCGCGAGCGACGGAACCGTCCTCGACACGTGGTTCCCCTCCCCCGAGCTCGGAGCCATTCCCGCCGACCGCGAGAGATGGATCGTTCCTGCGGAGATCGAGCAGCTCGCGGTCCCCGACCCGCGTCGCGCGGTGACGGTTGAGGTCGTGACGGTCGAAGCCGACCTCAGTGCACCGGTTCAGAGCACCTCCGACGCATACCTGAGGCTGCACCTGCTCTCACATCTGCTCGTCACGCCGAACAGCATCTCCCTCGAGGGCATCTTCCCCCACCTTCCGATCGTGGCGTGGACGAACGCGGGGCCCATGCTGCCGAGCGACGTCGAGCGCATGCGCCCGTCGCTCATGCGACAGGGCATCCAGGTCGTGAGCCTCGACAAGTTTCCACGTCTCACCGACTACGTCTTCCCCGAGCGCGTCCGCATCGGGGACGCGTCGCGCGTGCGGCTGGGTGCTTACCTCGCGCCGGGCACGACCGTCATGCACGAGGGCTTCGTCAACTTCAACGCGGGAACCCTCGGCTCGTCCATGGTGGAGGGCCGTATCTCTCAGGGAGTCGTCGTCGGAGACGGCAGCGACATCGGCGGAGGCGCGTCCATCATGGGCACGCTCTCTGGCGGCGGAACGCAGCGCATCAGCATCGGCGAACGCGCGCTCCTCGGTGCGAACTCCGGCATCGGCATCTCCATCGGGGACGACACCGTTGTGGAGGCTGGCCTCTACGTCACCGCCGGCACGAAGGTGCGCGTCATCGACCCGAGTACGGGCCAATCGCACGACGTCAAGGCTGTGGAGCTGAGCGGGCGGCCGGGGCTCCTGTTCCGACGCAACTCGCTGACGGGGACCGTCGAAGTGCTGCCGCGCTCCGGCGGGAGCATCCACCTGAATGACGTCTTGCACGCCTGACGCCCACTTTCTTCGTCCACTCCACCTCACCATCCAAGGAGCACCGTGGCTCATTCCCTCTCCGGACGCATCTGGCGTGTGATCCTCTGGTTCCTCGTCGCTTTGATCGTTCTCGCTCTGATCGCCGCGGGATTCGCGTTCTGGACGGTCCAGCGCTCGTTCCCGAAGGTCGACGGAACGATCGACATCCCGGGCCTCGAGAAAGAGGTCACGGTGACACGCGACGAGTACGGGATTCCACAGATCACAGCGGAGACGGCTCACGATCTTTTTCTCGCGCAGGGCTACGTTCAAGCGCAGGATCGCTTCTGGGAGATGGATTTCCGCCGCCACGTGACCTCGGGTCGCCTGTCGGAGATGTTCGGTGAGAGCCAGGTCGGGACGGACTCCTTCATTCGGACGCTCGGCTGGCGCGACGTCGCCGAGAAGGAGGTCGAGGCCCTCGACGACACGACTGCGTCGTACTACGAGGCGTACGCCGACGGGGTGAACGCCTATCTCGACGATCACTCGGGTGCGGACATCTCGCTCGAGTACGCCGTGCTCGGCGTACAGAACCCCGACTACGAGGTCGAGCCGTGGACTCCGGCGGACAGCGTCGCGTGGCTGAAGGCGATGGCCTGGGATCTGCGCTCCAATCTGGAGCAGGAGATCGATCGGGCGATCCTCGCCACGAGCCTGAGTGCGAAGCAGATCGAGATGCTCTACCCGGAGTACCCGTACGACACGCATCCGACGATCGTGACGGAGCCGAAGGTCCAGTCGGTCTCGACGGGTGAGAACGATGAGAATCAGGATGCCGCGCCCAAAGCGCTCTCCTCGGATGCTGTCACCGGCGAGCTCACGCAGCTGAAGTCGCTCCTCCGCTCTCTGCCGGATCTGCTCGGCGAGGCAGGCAGCGACATCGGGTCGAACTCCTGGGTGGTCTCCGGCGACCACACCGAGACCGGCAAGCCGCTTCTGGCCAACGACCCGCACCTCGGGCCCGCGATGCCCTCTGTCTGGTACCAGATGGGGCTCCACTGCTCCACAGTCTCTGAGTCCTGCCCGTTCGACGTTGCGGGCTACACCTTCTCGGGGCTGCCGGGGGTGATCATCGGCCACAACCAGTCGATCGCGTGGGGCTTCACCAACCTCGGTCCGGATGTGGCTGATCTCTACATCGAACGTGTGAACGACGAGGAGGGCACGTACCTCATCGACGGTGCGCTCGAGCCACTCGACGAACGTACGGAGACGATCAAGGTCGCCGGTGGGGACGACGTGAAGCTCACGATCCGCAGCACCGAGCGCGGTCCCATCGTGAGCGGTCTCACCGACGATTACACCGCGATCGCTGAGGCAAGCGGCACCGACGATGACGGCGATGAAAAGGACGATTCGCTGCCCGAAGGCCAGAAGTACGCGGTGTCGCTGCAGTGGACGGCGCTCGAACCGGGCAACACGGCATCCGCCATCTTCGCGATGAACTCGGCGACGGACTGGGATAGCTTCCGCACAGCCGCGACGCTCTTCGACGTGCCCTCACAGAACCTCATCTACGCCGACACCGAGGGCAACATCGGCTATCAGGCGCCGGGACTCGTGCCGATCCGCAAGACTGGCGACGGCACTGTGCCCCTCCCCGGCTGGACGAGCGGAAACAGGTGGAGCGGCTACGTCGATTTCGACAAGCTCCCCCGGGTGTACAACCCGCCGCAGGGCTACATCGTGACGGCGAACAACGCGGCGGTCGGCCCGGACTACCCCGTCATGATCACGAAGGACTGGGATGCCGGCTACCGCGCCGACCGCATCACCGAGCGCATCGAGAAGATGCTCGACGACGAGAAGAAGATCTCGTCGAACGACATGTCGGAGATCCAGGCCGACAACTTCAACGCGATGGCCGCCGAACTCGTCCCGTACCTTCTCGATGCCGCACCTGGCGAGCACGCGCTGCAGGCGCGAGCGCTCCTCGAGGACTGGGACTTCCAGGACGACGTCGACAGCGCGGCATCCGCGTATTTCAACATCGTCTGGAAGAACCTGCTCGAGGAGGTCTTTGCGCCCAAGTTGCCGAAGTCATCGCCTCCGCACGGCAGTGCGCGCTGGTTCCAGATCGTGTCGGAGCTGCTGCCACGCAACCACTCGTCATGGTGGAGCGATTCCGAGGTCACCTCGCGTGATGAGGCTCTCGCCCGTGCGATGGACTCCGCGTGGCTCGAAGCGATCGATCTGATGGGCGACGACACCGACTCGTGGAAGTGGGGCGACCTCCACTCCCTCACCGTGCGCAATGCGAGTCTCGGCGAATCGGGCATCGCGCCGATCGAGATGATCTTCAACCGCGGCCCCCACCCCGTCTCGGGCGGCTCCAGCGTCGTGAATGCGAACGGCTGGGACGCCGCGGAGGGTTATGAGGTGAACTGGGTGCCGTCCATGCGTCAGGTGATCGATCTGGCCGATTTCGACGCCTCCACGTGGATCAACCTCACGGGTGCCTCGGGTCACGCCTACCACCCGAACTACGTCGACCAGACTCCGCTGTGGGCAGACAACGAGACGCTGCCGTGGGCGTACACCGAGAAGGCCAGGCAGGATGCCGCGGAGAACACGCTCACGCTGAAGCCGGCCTCCTGAGCCGCTCAGTGACACAGAGGACGACAGAAGCGGGGCGGTGCCAGTGGCACCGCCCCGCTTCATCCGTCGAGCTGCACGTCTCGGAGCCCGTCAGCTCTGAGGGTACTGACGCTCTCCCTCACCGATGTACAGCTGGTGCGGACGACCGATCTTCGTCTGAGGATCGAGGCTCATCTCGCGCCAGTGGGCGATCCAGCCGGGCAGACGTCCGATCGCGAACAGCACCGTGAACATGCGGGTCGGGAAGCCCATGGCCTTGTAGATGACACCCGTGTAGAAGTCCACGTTCGGGTAGAGGCGACGCTCCTTGAAGTAGTCGTCCTCCAGCGCGATCTGCTCCAGCTCCTGCGCGAGGTCGAGCATCGGATCGGAGATGCCGAGCGAGTCGAGCACCGCGTTCGCGGACTCCTTGACGATGCGCGCACGTGGGTCGTAGTTCTTGTAGACCCGGTGCCCGAAGCCCATGAGCTTCACGCCGTCTTCCTTGTTCTTGACGCGCTCGACGAAGCGCTTGACGCCCTCGCCGGACTCCTGAATGCGCGCGAGCATGTCGAGCACGGCCTCGTTCGCGCCGCCGTGCAACGGACCGGACAGCGCGTTGATGCCCGCAGAGATCGACGCGTAGAGGTTCGCGCCCGTCGAGCCGACGAGGCGCACGGTCGAGGTCGAGGCGTTCTGCTCGTGATCCTCGTGCAGAATCAGCAGACGCTCGAGCGCCTGTGAGAGCACAGGGTTGACCTCGTAGTCCTCGGCCATGGTGCCGAAGTTCAGACGGAGGAAGTTGTCGACGAAGCTCAGGTTGTTGTCGGGGTACAGGAATGCCTGTCCCATCGACTTCTTGTGAGCGTACGCGGCGATGACGGGCAGCTTCGCGAGCAGACGGATCGTCGTGATCTCGACGTGCTCAGGATCCTTCGGATCGAGGCCGTTCTCGTAGTAGGTCGACAGCGCCGACAGCGCGCTCGAGAGCACAGACATCGGGTGTGCGGTGTGCGGAAGCGCCGAGAAGAAGTGCTTGAGGTCCTCGTGGAGCAGGGTGTGCCGACGCACGCGCTCGTCGAACGCGGCGAGTTCGTCGGCGGTCGGCAGTTCGCCGTGGATGAGCAGCCACGCCACCTCGAGGTAGGTCGAGTTCGCGGCGAGCTGGTCGATCGGGTATCCGCGGTAGCGCAGGATTCCCTTGTCACCGTCGATGAACGTGATGCGGGACTTCGTCGCCGCGGTGTTCACGAACCCGTAGTCCAGTGCTGTCAGGCCGCTCTGCCTCGTCAGCGTCGAAACGTCGAGACTCGACACTCCGCTCGTCGCTTCGACGATCGGCAGTTCTGCTTCCCCTCCGGGAAAGGTCAGCGTCGCCTTGTGTGACGGGTCACTCGTCTGCTGTCCGACGTCGCCCACGGCGCCTCCTCCATTGCTTGTCACGGCTTGTGTGATGGCGCTGCTCGCACATGGTCGTGCGGCTCGCGGCCTCACTACAGCCTAATCGTGTCTGAGGTCTTCTGTCACAATCGACAATGCTTCGACTGTGTGGTCAGAGAGAACCTCCAGAGGATGCCGCCCGAAGACGTGCTGCGGCGGCATCCACTCGCTCATCTGTCGCAGTGAGCGAGAGTCGTACGTGGTTCGGAAAATGCTCCCCGTAGAAGTGGCCCGGTCCCCCAACGATGCCGAGATCGGCGAGGCGATCGATGGATTCCCACGCATCGCGATCCTCGGTCACCCACAAGTAGAGTCCGGCCTCGCTTCTGTCGATGCGGAAGCCGGCGGCGACAAGCGCGGGAACGAGCTGGTCGCGCCGTCGACGGTAGAGCTGCTTCTGCGCGGCGACGTGCGCGTCGTCAGCCAGAGCAACCGCCATAGCGTGCTGCAGAGGCGCGGGAACCATGAGACCCGCGTGCTTGCGCACACGCGTGAGTCGTGCGATCACCCCACCGCACCCGGCGGCGAACGCCGCGCGATAGCCCGCCATACTGGACTGCTTGCTGAGCGAGTAGATCGAGAGGATGTTCCGTCGATTGCCGTCCGTCACGCGCGGATCGATGATGCAGGGCGTCGGCTCGGTGGCCCACGGCTCCTCCCAGCCGAGTTCGGCGTAACATTCGTCGTTCACGATGACGGCGTCGAGCTCGCGCGCGCGGGCAACCGCCGTGCGCAGGTGCTCAATGCTGTGCACTCGCCCGTCCGGGTTCGCAGGCGAGTTCAGCCAGATCAGCCGTGTCGCTTCCGGCCACTCGGCGGGGTCATCTGCGGCCACAGCCTCGGCGCCGCACATGGCCGCGCCGATCGCGTAGGTCGGGTACGCAGCTCGGGGATGGACGACGACGTCGCCCTCCCCGAGTCCGAGCATGAACGGCATGAGCGCGACGAGCTCTTTCGAGCCGATCGTCGGCAGAACGTTCTTGTCTTCGAGATCGGGAACCTGCCGTCTGCGCGCGTACCAGTCGATGATCGCCTGGCGAAGCTCAGGCGTGCCTGTCGTGGTCGGATAGCCGTGCGCGTCCGTCGCGTCGCTGAGCGCTCGACGGACGATCTCGGGGGTCGGGTCGATCGGCGAGCCGATCGACAGATCGACCACGCCGTCAGGATGCCGAGCCGCCTTCTCCCGATACGGGGTCATGGTGTCCCACGGATACTCGGGCAACTCCTGCATTGCCATGCGGCTACTCGGCCGTCTGCGGCGGGAGCGCCGCCACGATCGGGTGGTCGTGGTGGATCACTCCGACCTTCGCTGCTCCTCCGGGCGAGCCGATCTCGTCGAAGAACTCGACGTTCGCCTTGTAGTAGTCGGCCCATTCGTCGGGAAGGTCGTCTTCGTAGTAGATCGCCTCGACCGGGCATACGGGCTCGCACGCCCCGCAGTCCACGCATTCGTCCGGATGGATGTAGAGCATGCGATCGCCCTCGTAGATGCAATCGACGGGGCACTCATCGACGCACGCACGGTCTTTGACATCCACGCACGGAAGAGCGATGACGTATGTCACTGTGCTGCAACTCCTTCTCGCTGGGTGCTAGCCAGTCTACGCCGAGGGAGTGACTCTCCGTGACCGAGCGGGCAGCCGAGGCCACGCGAGAACGGCCGCGACGATGAGCGGGACGCCGAACAGCCAGATCATCCCGAGGATGCCCTGGGTGATCAGCACCGAACCGCCGGGGCTCTGGAAGGAGAACAGCACGACCATCGCGACTGCGGCCACGCCCGCGGTGACGGCGGGAAGCCTCTCGGACACGACGAGGCGCAACCCGACGAGCAGCGCCAGCAGACCGATGAGCCCGAGGACGAGTCCATGTGGAATGGGGGCCCCGAAGACCGAGAAGGTGAGAGTGTGGGTCACGGTGCCGACGGTTCCGTACACCGCGCCGAGCACGAAGGTGATAGCCGCGGTGACGCCTCGCGACACTGCGGAGGGCTGCTCTTCGATGAAGACGAAGGGCTCCTCGGACAGACGGGGAGGATCGTCGCGCTGTTCCATGCTCACACCGAGATCGTATCGGTCTGAGCTGTGGGATTCGCGCACGTCGTCGCTCACGGCATCCCTGCCAAACGCAGAAGCGCAGCGACCGCGGCGGCCGCGACGACGACCACGAGAAACGGCGCACGCACGGCCAGAAGCAGCGCTGCGACGCCGAGAGCGGGAAGCCGAGCGTCAACGACGATCGCCTGGCCGTCGCCGAATGTCTGCACGACGATGAGCGCTGAGAGCATCGCGACCGTCATCAGATCGGCGACGCGTGAGACGACCGGCTTCTCAAGGAGAGAGGGCGGGACGGAGTACCCGAGGAGTTTGAGAGCGAGGCAGATGATGGATGCCGCGAGAACGATGTGCCAGAGGGTCATGACGCTGCCTCAGCATGGGAGAACCAGTTGAACACACCGACCACGATCGCGACGATCGCAGCCGTGATGACGGGGAGACCCGGAGCGACGACGGGGGTCAGGAGTCCCGCGACGATGGCCGCACCGCACGCGACGGCAACCGGCTGAAGCCGCTTCAGCCGGGGCCACAGGAGTGCGAGGAACGCCGCGCCTGCCGCGGCATCCAACCCATACGCCCTGGTGTCACCGAGGACGTCGCCGATGAGGGCGCCGATCAGTGTCGTGAGGTTCCAACCGACGAACACCGCAAGCCCCGTGACCCAGAACCCGACGCGCTTGGCCCGTGCGTCCTGCTGCGCGAGAGACACAGCCGTCGACTCGTCGATCGTCACCCACGCAGCGGCGATACTGCGGAAGAACCCTCCGCCGACGACGGGCTTCATGCGCATCCCGTAGGCAGTGTTGCGCACGCCGAGCAGCGCGGCGCTGGCAATTGCGGCGCCGCCCGATGCTGCTCCCCCGGAGGCGAGCACGCCCACGAGGGCGAATTGCGAGCCCCCGGTGAACATGAGGATGCTGAGCAGGCACGTCTGCCAGATGTCGAGCCCCGAGGCGACCGCAAGCGCCCCGAAGGACACGCCGTACGCCGCGGTTGCCGCACCCACGGCAAGGCCTTGCCTCAAGGCAGACTTCTCCGCTGAGACGTTCATGGATGCCACGTCAGCTCCGCGGGGTCACGGTGTACAAAACGCTGTTCGATGCGCCTACCACAGTGACCTTGTACCCATCGCTGGTCAGCGTCGTCATGCTGCCGAGGTCCGCCTGAGCCATTTCGCTCTCCACAGTGAAGCCGGCGTCGGTGAGCGCTTCTTCCGCAGCGTCTGCCGACACGTCTCCCGAGACCACCACGACCCAGTGCGTCGTCGAGCCTGACGTCTGGGTCGCGCCGCGAACCTCGCCCTCGACGAGCGGAACGGAGTCCTCGGGGAACCCCGCAGGCACGCCGTCAGTCAGCTCGACATCGCCACCGGTCGCCTCTTTCACGACATCCTGGACGCTCTGGTTCACGGCCTGCTCGACGAAACTGCACGCGGAAAGCGCGGGCACGAGGAGAGCTCCCAGGGCGACGAGCGCGAGGGAGACGCGACGACGGAGAATCACCGGATCAGCGTAACCCGCGAGGCTGAGCCGAAACCGACAATTCGCCGAGCGGTTCTCAGTTCTCCATCTGACGCTTCAGACGCGCCGTGGCGCGCCCACGCTCGTGAGCGTCGAGCACGACCTTGCGGATGCGCACGGCGTCCGGCGTCACCTCCACGCACTCGTCCTCGCGGGCGAACTCGAGGCACTCCTCAAGCGACAGCTGCCGCGACGGCGTCATCGACTCGAAGCTGTCCGCCGTGGACGAGCGCATGTTGGTGAGCTTCTTCTCCTTCGTGATGTTGACGTCCATGTCGTCAGCTCGCGAGTTCTCGCCGATCACCATGCCCTCGTACACCTCCTCCGTCGGGTTGACGAAGAACGTCATGCGCTCCTGCAGGTTGATGATCGCGAAGGGGGTGACCACGCCGGAGCGGTCGGCGACGATCGATCCGTTGCTGCGGGTGCTGATCGGGCCCGCCCACTCGTCGTAACCGTGCGAGATCGAGTTGGCGATGCCCGTTCCACGGGTCGTCGTCATGAACTCCGAGCGGAATCCGATGAGGCCGCGGCTCGGCACGATGAACTCCATACGGATCCATCCGGTGCCGTGGTTCTGCATGCCCTCCATGCGGCCCTTGCGGGCAGCGAGCAGCTGCGTGATCGCACCGAGGTACTCCTCGGGCGCGTCGATCGTGAGCTCCTCATAGGGCTCGTGGACCTTGCCGTCGACCGTCCGCGTGACGACCTGGGGCTTGCCGACCGTGAGCTCAAAGCCCTCGCGGCGCATCTGCTCCACGAGAATGGCCAGCGCGAGTTCGCCGCGCCCCTGGACCTCCCACGCATCGGGCTGCCCGATGTCGAGAACCTTGAGCGAGACGTTGCCGACGAGCTCCCGGTCGAGACGGTCCTTGACCATGCGGGCCGTGAGCTTGTGCCCCTTGACCTTGCCCATGAGGGGCGACGTATTGGTTCCGATGGTCATCGAGATCGCCGGGTCGTCGATGTGGATCGTCGGGAGCGGACGGACATCATCCGGGTCGCACAGAGTCTCGCCGATCATGATGTCGGGGAATCCGGCGACGGCCACGATGTCACCGGGGCCCGCGCTCTCCGCCGGGTAACGGTCGAGGGCCTTCGTCATCAGGAGCTCGGTGATGCGGACGTTGGAGACGGAGCCGTCACGGCGCGCCCACGCGACCGTCTGCCCCTTGTTGATCGTGCCGTGGAACACGCGCAGAAGCGCGAGACGACCGAGGAACGGGGATGCGTCGAGGTTCGTGACGTGCGCCTGCAGCGGGTGCTCATCATCGTATGTCGGCGCAGGGATGTGCTCGAGGATCGCCTCGAACAGCGGCTCGAGGTTCTCGTTGTCGGGCAGTGTTCCGTCTGCGGGCTTGTCGAGCGAGGCGCGTCCGGCCTTGCCCGAGGCGTATACGACGGGGACATCGAGAACAGCGTCGATGTCGAGGTCCGGCTGGTCCTCCGCGATGTCGCTCGCGAGGCCGAGGAGGAGGTCCTGGCTCTCGGCCACGACGTCGTCGATGCGGGCATCGCCGCGGTCGGTCTTGTTGACCAGCAGGATGACCGGAAGCTGAGCCTCCAGCGCCTTGCGGAGCACGAAGCGGGTCTGAGGAAGCGGCCCCTCGCTCGCGTCGACCAGGAGAACGACGCCGTCGACCATCGACAGTCCTCGCTCCACCTCGCCACCGAAGTCGGCGTGGCCCGGGGTGTCGATCACGTTGATCGTGACGGGGCCGTGGACGGCGTGCTCGCCGTTGTACGAGATCGCCGTATTCTTGGCGAGGATCGTGATGCCCTTCTCACGCTCGAGCTCGTTGGAGTCCATTGCGCGGTCGTCAACGTGCTCGTGGTCGGAGAACGACCCCGTCTGGCGAAGCATCGCGTCGACGAGGGTGGTCTTGCCGTGGTCGACGTGCGCCACGATGGCAACGTTTCGGAGGGTTTCACGCGTGGCGATCGCCATAGCTGTGTCCTGTCCTGCAGAGTGTGCGGTCGGTGCGCCCGTGCGGATCCGCGTCGACGGGAGAACCGGACGGCGGAGACCTGGTGGTCGTGGCGCTGATGGAAATGAGAATGCGGGCATGATCGCCCGACGATCCATTCTACCCCTATGATCCCGCGAATCTCCGCGCAAGCTGAACGCTCGGATGCCGCACAGCCAAGGCTCAAATAATTCGACGTTTCTTCATAACAAGCGACTTTCCTGCGTGCTGTGGCGTTCTTGCCCGGAAAAGATTCGGTGATACTGTGTCGAAGTCGCCGCGGCTGTCGCCGGTCCTCACCTGGGTGACGACGAGCTGCGGTTGCACACGACAGGGAGCCCGGGCTTCTCGCACATGGACAGTCCAGGTGATTGAATAACAGTTCGACCCAGCGTTGTGTCGTTCGCCGACCACGGCGCCCGTCAGAGAGAAAGTTAACCGTCTTGATCAAGTACCTGCTCCGCCGGACCGCGGGTTGGTTGCTCATGATCGCGCTCGCGACCAACATCACGTATTTTCTGGCGTGGGCATTCCTCGATCCGCGCAGCAATTACATCGGTCGTCGCCCTCCCCTGAGCCCCGACGAAATCACGCAGCTCCTCGAACCTCGCAACCTGAGCGACACTGTTCCTCTGGTGCAGCGCTGGTGGAACTGGTTCAGCGGAATCATCTTCCACTGGGACTGGGGCGTGAGTGCGGTTGGCGATTCTGTCAACGCACAGGTGGCGTATCGCATCTGGATCAGTGCGGAGCTCGTGCTCGGTGCGACGATTCTCACGACGATCCTGGGTGTCGCAATCGGCGTCTACACGGCATCCCGCCAGTACAAGCTCGCGGACCGTATCGGTCAGGCGACGTCGATCATCACGATGAACATCAACATCGTCGTCGCGGCTCTCGGCATCGTTCTCCTGGCCATCTGGTTCAACGACCTTGTCGGAGTCCGCGTCTTCTATGTGACAGGAGCCGGCAACGACGATGTAACTGGCTTCTTCCCCGTGCTCATCGACAAGCTGCAGCACATCACGCTCCCGACACTCGCACTCGTGCTGATCGGCTACTCGCAATACCATTTCCTGCAGCGCTCGCTTCTGCTTGACAACATCAACGCCGATTACGTCCGCACAGCGCGCGCGAAAGGACTCACGAAGCAGCAGGCCATTCGCCGCCACGCTCTCCGCACCTCGCTCATCCCCGTGGCCACGCAGGTCGCCTTCACGATTCCGACGGTGTTCACCGGAGCGATCCTGACGGAGACGATCTTCGGATGGAACGGAATGGGCCGCTACTTCGTCGACACCATCTCCAAGAACGACATCCACGGAACTGTGGCTATCGCCGCGTTCGGTGCACTTCTGACGGCGATCGGCGCCATCCTCTCCGACATCGTCGTCGTCGCACTCGACCCGAGAGTGAGGGTGAGCTGACATGTCCCTCGATCAGATCCAACCCCCGGTCGGCCCGGAGACCACGGCCGCTCGACTCCCGCGCAAGCGGATGTCGCTGTGGCAGCTCTACACGCGCCGCTTCATGCGGAACAAGCCCGCGGTCGCCGGCATCATCATCTTCATTCTGATGGTGCTGTTCGCGATCATCGCGCCGTTCATCGCGAAGTACGACCACATCGAACTCGACTTCCTCAACCTCAGCACCGGCCCCTCCGCCGAGCACTGGTTCGGAACGACCAGCGCGGGCAACGACACCTTCGCGCAGGTCGCCGTCGGACTGCAGCGCTCACTGATGATCGCTGTCTCGGTCTCGGTCGGCACCACGGTGATCTCCGCCATCGTCGGCACAGCGGCCGCGTACTTCCGCGGCTTCACCGAGCGAGTCATCCTCGCGATCATCCACTTCCTCATGGTCGTCCCGACCTTCCTCGTGCTCGCGCTCGTCTCGAACGACGCGGGTGGCGACTGGAGGATCATCTCCCTCATCCTGATCTTCGTCGGGTGGTTCTTCCCCGCCCGTGTGATCTGGACGATGGCGCTGCCCCTCCGCGAGAGCGACTATGTGAACGCCGCGCGCTACATGGGCGTCTCCGGCATGAAGATCGTGGTTCGACACATGCTTCCGAACATCGGCTCGCTCCTCGTGATCAACTTCACGCTCGGCGTCGTCGCTGCGGTCATGGCCGAGACGGGCCTCTCGTTCCTCGGCTTCGGTGTCAAGATCCCCGACGTCTCACTCGGCTCGCTCATCGGAAACGGTGCGAACACGATCACGAGCGCGCCGTGGCTGTTCTACTTCCCGGCGGGAGCGCTGACGCTCCTGACCGTCTCGATGGCGCTCGTGGCCGACGGCCTGCGCGACGCTCTCGATCCCACGTCTGCGGCAGGAGGCCAGGCATGACCGACGCACTTCTCTCCGTTCGCGACCTCCGCGTCAGCTTCGCCTCGGAGGCCGGAACAGTCGACGCCGTCCGCGGCGTCAGCTTCGACCTCGAACCGGGGCGCACACTCGGCATCGTCGGCGAGTCCGGCTCGGGCAAGTCCGTCACGTCGCTCGCGATCATGGGCCTTCTCGACGAGAACGCGAAGGTCACCGGGTCGATCATGTTCGACGGCCAGGAGCTCATCGGCAAGAACGACAAGCAGATGTCGGCGATCCGCGGCAACGGCCTCGCGATGATCTTCCAGGATCCCCTGACCTCACTCACCCCGGTCTTCACCATCGGAGACCAGCTGGTGGAGGCCCTCACGACCCACCGCCGGATGTCGAAGCGCGACGCGTGGCAGCGCGGCATCGAGCTGCTCCAGCTCGTGGGCATCCCCTCGCCCGAGCGCCGCATGCGGTCGTTCCCGCATGAGTTCTCCGGCGGAATGCGTCAGCGCGTCGTCATCGCGATCGCGATGGCGAACAAGCCGAAGCTCATCATCGCCGACGAGCCGACGACCGCCCTCGACGTCACGATCCAAGCGCAGATCCTCGACCTCATCGGGACCGCTCAGCGTGAGACCGGCGCCGCTGTCGTCATGATCACGCACGACATGGGCGTCGTCGCGAAGACCGCCGACGATGTGCTGGTGATGTACGCGGGCAAGCCCGTCGAGCAGGCACCGGTCGGCGAGCTCTTCCACAAGACACGGATGCCGTACTCGATCGGCCTCCTCGGCGCTATTCCGCGCGTGGACAAGGCCGAGAAGGAGCCCCTGGTTCCGATCAAGGGAAACCCGCCGCTCCTGGTCAACCTGCCCGACGCCTGCCCGTTCGCACCGCGTTGCCCCATCGCAGTGGAAGCCTGCCTCAAGGGAGAGCCCGAACTGCGGCAGATCGACACGGGAACCGGCGGAGAGCACCGTGTGGCGTGCATCCGCGCGGACAACATCACCGATGACGCGAAAATCGACGGTGAGCCCGTCTACCCCGTGCCGCCGGCGCACACGAGCAACCTCGAGCGGATTCCACGCGAGGAGCGCACGACCACTCTCGACGTGCAGAACATGTCGAAGACCTTCCCACTGCTCAAGGGGGCCTTCCTGAAGCGTCGCGTCGGCGATGTCCACGCGGTGCGCAATATCTCCTTCGACATCCGCGAGGGCGAGACGATGGCCATCGTGGGTGAATCGGGATGCGGTAAGACCACGACGCTCCTGCAGATCATGGACCTCGTGTCGCAGACCGACGGTGAGATCACGATCGGCGACACCAAAGTCTCCGAGATCCGCGGCGCCCGCGCGGAGCGCAAGATTCGCCGTGATATCCAGATCGTCTTCCAGGATCCAATGGGTGCGCTCGACCCGCGCATGACCGTCGCCGACGTCATCGCGGAGCCTCTCCGTGCGATCGGGACATCACGTCAGGAGACGGATGCGCGCGTTGACGAGCTGATGGACCTCGTCGGCCTCGACCCAACGCACAGCAGCCGCTTCCCCTCCGCGTTCTCCGGCGGTCAGCGCCAGCGCATCGGAATCGCCCGAGCACTCGCGACCAACCCCAAGATCGTGGTTCTCGACGAGCCCGTGTCGGCGCTTGACGTCTCCATCCAGGCAGGGGTCATCAACCTGCTGGACGAGCTCAAGGTCAAGCTCGGGCTCTCCTATCTGTTCGTGGCGCACGATCTCTCCGTCGTCCGCCACATCGCGGACCGCGTCGCCGTCATGTATCTCGGCTCGTTCGTGGAGCACGGTGATGTTGACGCGGTCTTCGACAACCCTCAGCACCCCTACACGCAGGCACTGCTCTCGGCGATTCCCATTCCGGATCCGGACATCGAGCGCACGCGAGAGCGGATCGTCCTCAAGGGCGACCTGCCCAGCCCGACCGAGGAGCGACAGGGCTGCGCGTTCGTCTCACGCTGCCCGCTCTATCAGACGCTCACCCCCGAGGGGAAGCTGCGCTGTGAGACGGAAGTTCCTCCGCTCACTGGCGAGGAGGGCACGCACGTCAACGCGTGCCACTTCCGATAACGGTTGCAGAACAGTTTGACGCACGTCGGCGGAATTCCTGTGAAAGGTCATTAACCGGGGTTATTCTGCCGTCATCCCTGAAAGAGCCGAAAGGCAACAAAGGAGTACCATGAAAAGGCACCAGAAGCTGATGGGCATCGTCGCCATCAGTGGAGCCCTCGCACTCGTCATGAGCGGCTGTGCGTCGGGCGACGATGGCGGAAGCGCCAACAAAGAAAAGGGCTCGACCGAGGTCCAGCAGGCGGACTACAATCCGCAGCCCCGAGAGAATCTGAAGCAGGGCGGCGAGGTGCGGTTCGGGATCAACGAGATCACGCCGCAGATGAACGCGTTCCACGGAGACGGCAGCGCTGACACCGCACGCCTTGCCGCGTGGTACACGCCTCAGCTCTTCCTGATGGACCCTGATGGAACCGTCAAGCCCAACCCGAACTACCTCGAGTCGTGGGAGATCGACGACGAGGGCGAGAACACGGTGATCCACGGAACGATCAATGAGAAGGCCGTTTGGAACGACGGTTCTCCGATCGACTGGACCGCGTTCGAAACCACGTGGAAGGCCAACCGTTCGTACGACGAGGGCTATCAGCCCAACGCCACGGACGGATACAAGGAGATCAAGTCCGTCGAGAAGGGCGAGACCGACAAGGACGTCGTCGTGACGTTCGACGGAAAGTTCGCCTGGCCTCAGATGCCGTTCACCGGCGGCATCCTCAACCCGCACGTGAACACGCCGGAGATCTTCAACGAGGGTTACATCAACGAGCCGCACGCTGAGTGGGGCGCGGGCCCGTACACAATCGACGAGTTCGACCCGAAGGGCCAGAAGGTCACCTTCGTTCCGAATGACAACTGGTGGGGCGACAAGCCGCTCCTCGACAAGGTGACGTTCAAGGGCATGGATGCCTCGGCTTCCATCAACGCCTTCAAGAACGGCGAGCTCGACATGGTCGGCGTTGGCACCAAGGACCGCCTGGCTCAGGTCTCCGACATGGACGGCATCGAGATCTACCGCGCTCAGCAGACCGCGAACACGCTGATCGAAGTTGACTCGTCGAAGCCTCAGTTCGAAGACGTCGACGCTCGTAAGGCCTTCTTCATGGCCATCGACGTCGAGCAGCAGAAGAAGATCGCCTGGAACGGACTTGACTACACCGAGGACCCTGCAGGCTCCTTCATTCTCTACTCGTTCCAGCCGAACTACTCCAACTCGCTCAAGGAAGCTGGCTGGGAGTTCAACGTCGACGAGGCCAACAAGCTTCTCGATGAGGCCGGCTGGAAGCTGAACGACGAGGGCATCCGTGAGAAGGACGGCGAGACGTTCACCGTGACGTACCCGATCTTCAGCGACGACCCCACGCAGGAGGCGCTTGCCAAGGCCCTGCAGCAGCAGGAGAAGAAGGTCGGCATCGAGGTGAAGATCGACACCCGTTCGCCCCAGGACTTCTCGACGGACTACACGTCGAAGAACTGGGACATCGTGTCGCTTCGCTTCACCTCGTCTGACCCCTTCGGTGCAGCCTGGTTCTGCCAGATGTACTGCTCCGACAGCGGTCTGAACCTCTCGGGCACCGGCACCGAAGAGATCGACAAGATGATCCACGACGACCTCGAGTCGATCACGGACTCCGAGGAGCAGACGAAGAAGGCCATGAAGATGGAGGCTGAGATCATGTCGAAGACATGGGGAATCATGCCTCTGTACAACGGTCCTTCGATCTCCGCGGCCAAGAAGGGCCTCGCTAACCTCACCCCTGAGCCCTACGTGGGCCTCGACCTCTTCGGCGTCACGCCCGTTGAGAACGTCGGCTGGGAGAAGTAAGCACCTTTACGAACAGGCGGGGCCGGTGGTTTTTCCACCGGCCCCGCCGTCGTTCGTCCAAGGCCGCGGTTCTGCTCTCAGCGACCTGAAGAACTCCCCCGATACGATGAGAAGATGGCCCAGCGCTCCATCACCTATCGCTCATCGTTCAACATCGTCATGGTTGTCATCGTCGCCGCTCTCGCCGCCTTCCTGACGATCGATGCAGCGGTTCGCGGTTTCTGGGGCATCGCTCTCATCACGCTCCTGTGGTCGTTGGCGGTCACAGGAGCACTCGCGCTCCTGCTGGTGCTGCCCAAGCTCACGGCGGACCGCATGGGGCTCACGTGCGTCGGCCCGATCGGCACCTGGAGCATCCCGTGGGTGCGCGTCGACAGCGTGCAGACCCGTCGTCTGCTGCTCGTGCGCACAACTGACGGCAGGAAGATCACGCTCTTCTCGATGCCTCACCGCCCATCAGGCAGCAGGCTCGCGCAGTCCTTCGACCTCGGCGACGAGATCGAAGCCGTGCGCCGCGACTGGGAGGGACGCGCAGACCCCGACGCGGTGACGGCGCATCGGTACAACCTGGTGCCGCTCGCCCTCGTCGGGGCCGTGTGGATCGCCGCGATCGCGGCATCCCTCATGCTGTGATTCGGTGGCTACACCCCGAGAGGAATGTTCGCTCCGGGAATCGCGTCCAGCAGGTTCTGCGTGTATGCCTCGCGCGGGTTGCCGAACACGTCGTCCGTCGTGCCAGTCTCGACCACGCGCCCCTTCTGCATGACCACCACGTTGTCTGCGATGACGCGGACGACGGCGAGGTCGTGTGTGATGAAGAGGTACGTCAGCTCAAGCTCAGACTGGAGCTCGGCGAGAAGCTGCAGAATCTGCGCCTGAACGAGCACGTCAAGTGCTGATACTGCCTCGTCGAGAACGACGATGTCGGGCTTCAGAGCAAGTGCGCGCGCGATCGCGATGCGCTGACGCTGGCCGCCCGAGAGCTCGTTCGGATAGCGGCTGATGAGCTGCTGCGGCAGCGCGACCTGATCGAGGAGTTCGCGCACGCGCGCCCGCCGCTCGGTCGTGGAGCCCACCTTGTGGATGCGCAGCGGTTCCCCGATGATGTCACCGATGTTGCGCATCGGGTCGAGCGAGCCATATGGATCTTGGAATACCGGCTGCATCCGGCGTCGCAGGTGCATAAGCCCCGATCGTTTCATCGATCCGAGATCCTCGCCCTCGATCGCGATCCGACCGCTCGTGATCGTCTCAAGGCCGAGCGCCATCTTCGCGATGGTCGACTTCCCCGACCCAGACTCCCCCACAAGCGCCGTCGTGGTGCCTTTGACGACCGAGAAACTCACCTTGTCGACCGCGGTGAAGTCTTCCGAACGGAAATTGCCGCGTCGGATCTTGAACACCTTCGTGAGGTCGGTGACCTCAATTGCCGTGGGGCGCGAGGCCGGAGCGGCCTCCTGGACGTCTTCTGCCCGCTCCTCGGCGGCCTGAGCAAGGTCGTACTCCCCGCCGATGTCGTCGACAGCTTTGTGTTCAGCTGCTGCTTGAATGCGCTTCGAGGCGAGACTCGGAGCAGCCGCGACGAGTCGCTTGGTGTACGGATGCTGCGGATTCTGCAGAATCTCGCGGCTGTCACCGGACTCGACGATGTTGCCCTTGTACATCACGATGAGCTTCTCGGCGCGCTCAGCGGCGAGACCGAGATCGTGCGTGATGAACAGCACGGCAGTGTTGTTCTGCATCGTCAGCTCGGCGAGGTTATCGAGAATGACACGCTGGACGGTCACGTCCAACGCGGAGGTCGGCTCATCTGCGATGAGAAGCTGCGGGCTCGCGGAGAGGCCGATGCCGATCAGCACACGCTGGCGCATGCCCCCGGAGAACTGATGCGGGAACTGCTTCAGACGCCGCTCAGCGTCGTCGAGCCCGGCCTGCTTGAGCACCTCGATCGCGTGCTTCTCCACGTCGCGCTTCGACGTGGCGACTCCGTTCGCGCGGATAGCCTCTTTCACCTGAAAGCCAACGGACCAGACTGGGTTGAGGTTGGACATCGGGTCCTGCGGCACGAAACCGATCTCGCGGCCCCGGACACCTTCGATCTGGCGCTCCGAGAGCTTCGAGAGATCGCGCCCGTCGAAGAGGACCTCTCCCCCGGTAATGCGGCCGTTTTCGGGCAGCAGGTTGATGATTCCATGCGCGGTCGTGGATTTGCCGGAGCCCGACTCTCCGACGATCGCGACGGTCTCCCCCGGCATGATGTCGAAGGAGACGCCGTGGAGCGCCTCGGCGAATCCGCTCTGAGTCGAGAATCCGATCGTCAGATTGCGAACGCTGAGAAGTGGGGTGACGTCGTTCATCGCGTTCTCGCTTTCGGGTCGAGGGCATCGCGCAGAACCTCACCGAGCATGATGAAGGTGAGAACGGCGACGGTGAGTGCAATCGAGGGGTAGATGAGCGCCATCGGCGCGGTGCGCAGCGTCGTCTGAGCGTCACTGATGTCGTTGCCCCAGGACATGACCGAAGAATCCATGCCGACGCCGAGGAACGACAGAGTAGCTTCCGCCACCATGGCGAGGCCGAGGTTGAGCGTCGTCACGACGATGACCGGCGTGAGCGAGTTCGGAAGAACGTGACTCATCATGGTGCTGAACCGGGAGCGTCCGAGCGAGATCGAGGCGGAGACGTAGTCCTGCTGCTTCACTCTGAGCACCTCGGAGCGCAGAATGCGCGCAACGGATGCCCACGCGAACCCACCGATCGCAAGCGAGATGGTCCAGACGTTGCGGTACTCGGAGAACACGGACATCACGACGACGGCCGCGAGGATGTAGGGAATCGAGAAGAAGATGTCGCCGACCCGCGAGAGGAACGAGTCGAGCCAACCGCCGTAGTATCCGGCGAAGACACCGAACAGGACGCCGAGGAAGCTTCCGAGCAGCGTGGAGACGATACCGACGACAAGTGAAGTCTGAGCACCCCAGACGATGCGAGCCCAGATGTCACAACCCTGGCGTGTGAATCCTAAGATGTGGTCTCCCTGCGGCCCAGCATTGCTGTATTTCAGCGTGCAACCCTGCGTCGGCGACACCTGTGTGAACAGCGTGGGAAAGAGTGCCATCGCGATGAAGACGAGCGCGATGACGGCCGAGATGTAGAAGAGCGGACGACGTCTGATGGAACGCCACGCGTCGCGCCAGATGTTGCTTGGCTTCTCTGAAAGCGAGACGGAGTCGATCTCCGCCACCGGAGTTTCGTCGACCGGTGCGACGTAGTGAGGAATGTGCTTAGGCATAACGGATCCTGGGGTCGAGCACGGCGTAGAGCAGGTCTACGAGAATGTTCAGGAGAACGTAGAAGATCACCATGACGGTGACGAATGACACGACGGTCGGGCGTTCGCCGCGCACGATCGCCTGGAAAAGCGTGTTGCCGACTCCTGGAATGTTGAAGATTCCCTCGGTCACGGTCGCACCGACGATGAGAATTCCGAAGTTCGTCGCGGAGTTCGTGACGACGGGGATCAGGGAGTTCCGCAGCACATGTACGGGGATCACACGTCGACGACTGAGTCCCTTCGAATATGCGGTGCGAACGAAATCGTTGCCGAGGGTCTCGACGGTCGAACCGCGCATGAGACGCATGCTCGTCGCGTACAGACTCAGCGCGAGGACGACGGCGGGAAGAAGCATGTTCCACCACGCGGTGTTGGCACCGACGGTCGGGCTGGCCCAGCCCCATTGGATGGCAACGAAGAACTGAGCCAGGAATGCGATGACGAAGATCGGCAGCGACATGAGCACGAGGCTGAGAACAAGCATCGAGTGGTCGAAGAACTTGCCCTTGCGGATGCCGCTGAAAAGACCGATCGTGATCGAAAGGATCAGCTCGAGGGCGACGGCCATGACGGCGAGCTTGAACGTCACCGGGAAGGTGTTGACGAGGATCGCCGAGACATCGCGTCCGGAGTAGCTGATACCGAAGTTTCCCTGGAAGATGTCGGCGATGTAGAGGAGGTACTGGACGATGAAAGGCTTGTCCAGGTTGTACTGCTGACGCAGCGCCTCAAGCACTGCTGGGTTCGGAGTCTTGTCTCCGAACATCGCCAGGATGGGGTCGCCCGGCATGGCGAAGACCATGAAGTAGATGAGGAAGGTCGTACCGAAGAAGACGGGAACGGCCTGCAGAAGTCTGAGCAGGATGTATCTGAGCACGTTTCGCTCACCGTGCCGTTCTGTTGTGGGTCATAGAGAAGGGACCGTTTCGCGGGTAGTCGAGGGGCGGCTCGCAGATGGGGTGGCGCAGCTGAGAGCTACGCCACCCCATCGTGCGCAAGGCGGGTTACGCCTTCTTGGTGATGTTGTAGTAGAGCGGCACCGAGTTCCAGCCGAACTCGACGTTGTCGACGAGCGTCGAGTACCCACCGACAAGGTTCTGGTACCAGAGCGGGATCGCCGGAAGGTCCTTGAGCAGCACTTCCTGCGCCTCCTGGAACTTCTTGTTAGCGGTCTCGTCGTCCGTCGCGCTGATGCCTTCCTTGATCAGCGTGTCGAACTCCTCACTCGAGTAGTCACCGTCGTTCGAACCGGCGCCGGTTCCGTAGAGCGGCCCGAGGAAGTTGTACAGACCCGGGTAGTCGGCCTGCCAACCGCTGCGGTTCGCGCCCGTGATGGTGCGGTTCGTGACGTCTTCGCGGAGCTCCGCGAACGTCGGGTATGCCTTGCCCTTCGCGTCGATGCCCAGGACGTTGGAGATGCTGTTGGTCACCGCATCAACCCACGCCTGGTGTCCACCGTCGGAGTTGTAAGCGATTGTGAAGGTGCCCTCCCAGGGGCTGATCTCATCGGCCTGCGCCCACAGATCCTGTGCCTTCTTCTCGTCGAACTTCAGAACATCGGCGCCCTTGAGATCATCGCTCCACCCGTCGATGACCGGGGAGGTGAAGTCGCTGGCGGGAGTTCGTGTGCCCTGGAAGATCACATCCGTGATCTCGTCGCGGTTGATCGACATGGACAGCGCCTGACGACGCAGCTTGCCCTCTTCACCGCTGAAGTGATCGAGGAACTCGCCGATCGTGAACGACTGGAAGACCGCCGAAGGCTGGTTGACGGCGCGGTCACCGAGGTCCGACTCGTACGATCCGAAGGCGGAGTCCGGAATCTGGTCGAGAACGTCGAGCTGATCCGCGAGCAGATCAGAGTAAGCGGAGTCCTGGTTGGCGTAGAACTTGATCGTCAGACCGCCGTTCTTCGCCTCGCGCTCGCCCTTGTAGTCCTCATTCTTCACGAGGTCGATCTGCACGTCGTGCTGCCATGCGTCGTCGCCCGCGAGCTTGTACATCCCGTTGCCGATCGGGTTCTGCCCGAATGCCTTCATGTCCTCGAACGCGACCGAGGGCAGCGGGTAGAACGCAGAGTAGCCGAGACGCTGACCGAAGTCAGAAGCCGGGTGCTTCAGCGTGACCGTGAAGTGGTAGTCGTCGATGATCTCGAGGCCACTCAGCTCGCTGTCTTCATCCCAACTGAAGCCCTCGATGTCCTCGAAGAAGTAGGACGAAAGCTGCTCGTTGCTGAGCTTCGCACCGTAGTTCCACGCGTCGACGAAGGACTTTGCTGTGACGTCTTCGCCGTTCGTGAATTTCCAGCCCTCGTTGAGCTGGATGTCCCAGACCTTGCTGTCCTCACTCTCAATCGACTTGGCGACCTCATTGTGCACTGCACCGTCGACGTCGTAGTAGATGAGTCCGGCGAAGATCGAGTCAAGGATCTTACCGCCGCCGACTTCGTTGGTGTTCGTCGGGATGAGCGGGTTCTGGGGTTCGTTGCCGTTGACGGTGATGATCGCCGAGTTGTCGGCGGATGCATCGCCCGTGTCGCCGCCGCCGTTTGAGCAGCCGGCCAACGCGAGAGCCGCAACGCTCGCTACCGCTGTAGCGGTGAGCAGGCGTCGCGTTCGCGACGTCGTTCTTCTCACTTTTCCTCCTGTGCAAGGGTGAAGTGCGGCAACGCCTGTAGGGCCGCGCTGCCGCAAGAGTAATAGCACGACACTAGGCGCAACACGCACGAGCGCACAACGCGCACAGCAGGAATGTTACTAGGAACTAACCGATTTGTAAGAACTGCCCTGTTTACGCGCGATCATTGCGGGCAATGCAATTATTTGCGAAGAAGGTTTGACACACAGTCCACTTACCGGATCTTCGCCACGAGCACCATCGACGCATCCAGGTCACTGTCAGCAGAAGCGGAGTCATCTCCACGGAGACGATCCGAACAGATCACGGCACTCTCCATTCCCAGACGTTCCAGTACAGCGTCGGCGACAGCACGATCGGGTCAACGCCGGAGACCGCGGTCGGATCGTACGCGGTGATTGAGGGGAACTGATAGAGCGGCATCCCGTAGCCATCTGCCCACAGCTGTTCATCGACCTGAGAGAGTAGCTTCCGCTTCTCGTCTGAATCCGCCGTCGTCGCGAGTCGCTCGTAGAGATCGTCCACCCGGTCGCTCGAATAGCCGTTGAAGTTGCCTTGTGCCCCTGAGATATATCGGCTCGCCGAGTCGACCGCTCCCGTACTCGTCGATTCCCAGGCGAAGAGCGCTGCGTCATACTTGCCCGGCGCACCGAGAAGCTCACGCCAGTTCGTGGTGCCGCAGTCGGTGACGGTGAAACCCGCCTTCTTTGCCGACTCGGCTATGAGAGAGAACTCAGTCGCGCGCCTCGGGTTGTCGGACGCATAGAGAATGCAGACTTCCGGGTTCGTCGTTCCCGCCTCATCGAGGAGCTTCGCGGCGCCGTCGATGTCGACGTCAGAAAACGAGGATGCCGCATCGGCTGCGTCTCGGTATCCGTCCATGCCCGGCGTGAACACGAACGAGTCGCGCACCTCAGCCTTCGACCCGACGATGGGTGAGACGAGGTCGCGGACGATCTGCTCACGAGGAATCGTCTTCAGAAAGGCCTCGCGAACTCGAGCATCGTCGAAGACACCGTCGATCGAGCCCGAGATCTGGAGATCGAGGTGCTCAAAGCTCGCCACGAGGCCCGTGAGCACAGAGACGTCGTGTACGTCTGCGAGCGCCTCAGCGACGTCGGGAGTCGCCTGCGGAGAAATGACGTCGACATCTCCGGAGGACAGCGCATCCACGGCATCCGACGGTGAGTCAACGTAGTCGAGCTGGACCGTCTGGATCGACGGCGTGTGGGCGCCGCGGTACTTCGGGTTCGACGTGAGTGTAACGCCTTTCTCCGGATCGATGGCGTCGATGGCGTAGGGGCCACTCGAAAGCATCACGGATGCCGGATCATCGACGTTCTCCAGCGCGAATCCGGTGTTCCAGAACGATGCGATCGAGCTGAGGGATG
Organism: Paramicrobacterium salitolerans; assembly: GCF_051513965.1. Classification (GTDB taxonomy): domain Bacteria; phylum Actinomycetota; class Actinomycetes; order Actinomycetales; family Microbacteriaceae; genus Paramicrobacterium. Next base: position 1,021,348 of record NZ_CP195847.1, on the reverse strand, counting down.
CGTCATCGCCCTCGGTGATCGCATCGATGATCGCTGTCTTGCCGGCATCCTCGTCACTCACGCCGAGGGCGTGCTCGGCGACCACGTGAGCGGGTAGCGGCGGCGGGAGCGCGATCTTCCAATCGGCGATCGGACGTGTGTAGGTGACGGTCATCGACCGCCCGTCCTCGCTGATCTGCGGAACGTCGCGAGCGAGCCCAAGGCCCATCGAGCTCTGAGCGCCCGAATCGAAGAAGACCGTCCCGTCGGGAAGGTCAGCGGACGGGTCCTTCTCGAGAGCGCTGCGGTAAGCCTCGATGTCGACATCGTCGGAATCGAGCGCTCGAGAGTTCGCCGCCCAATCGAGGAGCAGGTCCGCAGCGTCCACAGGCGTTCCGTCCGACCACGTGGCCCGGTCGCTGAGCGAGTACCTGACGACGAGCGGGTCGTCAGAGATCTTCTCGATCTCACCGAAGGACGCGTCGTCGACGGTCTCAAGATCGGAGCCGGGCGAGGTGAATCCGGAGAGCGTCATCGCCGTGACGTTGCCGTTTCCACTCGAGGCGCCCGACGGAGTGGTCGTGTTGTACGACGTGAAGCGCTCCCCCGTTCCGATCGTCACGCTCGAGTCGACGTCCGGTGAGGGACTCGAGCACGAGCTTCCGACGAGAGCGGCCGCGGCGAGCGCAGCCGATGCGGCGAGGATCCGTCTGAATCGCATTCGACCTCCTGGGCGAAACGCTACACTGGCGCCATCCCCCGACCCTGGATGGATGCTCCAGAATGACTGTTCCCGATCTCGCCCGAACGCCTGACGAGCGCGCGCGGCTCTGGTGGGAGATCGCCATCGTTCTGGGGCTCTCGCTCGGAGCATCCGCCGTCTACGCAATCGTCGACATCGTCATCAGGATGCTGTCGGAGACGCCGCTCGCGGATCAGTCGGCGGGCCTCAACCCGTCGCAGGACGAACGGGCGTGGGCTGATCTCGTCTATCAGGTGCTCGGAATCTGCTTCGGAGTCGTCCCGGTCATGCTCGCCATCTATCTGCTGTGGCGGCCGGCCCAGTCGGCGTTCGCGCGCATCGGGCTCACAGCGACGCGGCCGGGTCGCGACATCGGCGGCGGCCTACTGCTGTTCGCCGCCATTGGCATCCCTGGAATCGCACTCTATGCGATCGGTCGGATGCTCGGAATCACCGTCGCCGTACAGGCATCCGGCCTCGATGCCCACTGGTGGACAGTGCCCGTGCTGATCCTCTCCGCTCTGCGCGCGGCTCTGCTCGAAGAGATCATCGTCGTCGGGTATCTGTTCACCCGGCTGCGACAGCTCGGATGGCGCACGTGGACGATCGTCGGCGCAGCCGCGCTCCTGCGCGGAAGCTACCACCTGTACCAGGGTTTCGGCCCGTTCATCGGAAACGCCGTCATGGGAATCGTCTTCGGGTGGTTCTATGTGCGCTTCGGGCGCGTCGCTCCTCTGGTCGTCGCTCACCTGCTTCTCGACGTCGTCTCATTCGTCGGCTATCCGCTGGCGGTCTCACTGTGGCCAGAAATCTTCTCCGTCGGCTGACCTGTGGATAACGCTTTTGCGCTCGACTGACTTTCAGTAGAGTGCGAGCACGACACAATGTTGTGCCGCCCTCAGGGTGCACATGATCAAGGAGGATCATGGTTCCAGTAACCGACCCATCCCGCGATGAGCGGGTCCCCGATTACAGAGAGACACAGAACTCTCCGGAGTTCCGAGAGCTGCGGAGACGGCACCGCAGCTTCGCCTTTCCACTCGCCGTCGCATTCCTCGTCTGGTATTTCGCCTACGTGCTGTTGGCGGACTACGCGCACGACTTCATGTCGACCCCGGTCATCGGAAACATCAACCTCGGTGTCATCCTGGGGCTCGGCCAGTTCGTCACGACCTTCGGCATCACCATGTGGTACGTGAGCTACGCGAACCGCAAGCTCGACCCCCTGGCCACGTCGATCCGTGAAGAACTCGAGACGCGTGAGACCGTCGGAAGCACGGAGGCTGATCGATGAGCCCCATCATCCAGGCCGCCGAGATCGAGACCGTCGGCGAGCCGCTGCTCAATATCGGCATCTTTGCGGCGTTCGTCGCCGTCACGCTGATCGTCGTCCTCCGTGCGAGCCGCAACAACAAGACCGCCGCAGACTACTACGCCGGTGGACGATCGTTCTCCGGCGGGCAGAACGGCACCGCCATCGCCGGCGACTACCTCTCTGCGGCATCCTTCCTCGGCATCTGCGGCGCCATCGCGGTCAACGGCTACGACGGGTTCCTCTACTCCATCGGGTTCCTGGTCGCCTGGCTCGTCGCCCTGCTGCTGGTCGCCGAGCTGCTGCGGAACACGGGCAAGTTCACGATGGCCGACGTGCTGAGCTTCCGCCTGAAGCAGCGCCCCGTCCGCATGGCCGCCGCGCTGTCGACGCTGGCCGTCTGCCTCTTCTACCTGCTCGCTCAGATGGCGGGCGCCGGAGGCCTGGTCTCGCTGCTCCTCGGCATCCACGAGGAGGCCGGGCAATCGATCGTGATCGCGGTCGTCGGGACACTCATGATCCTCTATGTGCTGATCGGCGGAATGAAGGGCACCACGTGGGTGCAGATCATCAAGGGTGCGCTGCTCATCGCGGGCGCGGCACTCATGACGGTCTGGGTCCTCGCCCTCAATGGCTTCAACCTGTCTGAGCTGCTCGGCAACGCCGCCGCCGCCGCGGGCCCAGAGATCCTCGAACCCGGCATGAAGTACGGTGCGACCGAGACGTCCAAGCTGGACTTCGTCTCCCTCGCGCTCGCTCTCGTGCTCGGAACCGCGGGGCTCCCCCACGTGCTCATGCGGTTCTACACCGTTCCGACGGCGAAGGAAGCACGACGAAGCGTGGTCTGGGCGATCTGGCTGATCGGCCTGTTCTACCTCTTCACGCTCGTGCTCGGCTACGGCGCGGTGACGCTCGTCGGCGCCGACCGCATCCTCGCCGCTCCAGGAGGGGTCAACTCGGCCGCTCCGATGCTCGCCTTCGAGCTCGGCGGAGCGTGGCTACTCGGCATCATCGCGGCGGTGGCGTTCGCGACGATCCTCGCCGTGGTCGCCGGGCTCACCATCACCGCGGCGACCTCGTTCGCGCATGACATCTACACGAACGTCATCAAGCGCGGAAAGGCTTCGCAGGGCAAGGAGGTCAAGATCGCCCGCATCACGGTCGTCGTGATCGGCATCCTCTCGATCATCGGCGGAATCGGCGTGCAGGGGCAGAACATCGCCTTCCTCGTCGCCCTCGCCTTCGCCATCGCGGCGAGCGCGAACCTCCCGACGATCCTCTACTCGCTGTTCTGGAAGCGCTTCAACACACGTGGCGCGCTGTGGAGCATGTACGGCGGACTCGGCTCGGCACTGCTCCTGATCGTGCTCTCGCCCGTGTTCTCGGGAACGGAGACGTCGGTGTTCGCCGACGCGAACTTCGCGATCTTCCCGCTCCAGAACCCGGGCATCGTCTCCATCCCGCTCGGCTTCGCGCTGGGCTGGATCGGAACGATCACGTCGAAGACGGCGGAGGACCCGCGAATCGCTGCCGAGATGGAGGTGCGTTCGCTCACCGGTCACGGCGCCGAGCGCGCGGTCGAGCACTGACCCGCACGCAGACGGCACAGATGAGGGATGCCGGGTTCGAAGCAGCGCTTCGGTCCCGGCATCCCTCTGTCGGCGTCTCTTCTACTCGAACGCCTCGATCGGCGGGCACTCGCACATGAGGTTGCGGTCGCCGTAGGCCTGGTCGATGCGGCGCACCGGCGGCCAGTACTTCGTGCGAACGAGCGAGCGCACCGGATAGACCGCCTGCTCGCGCGTGTAGGGGTGCGTCCACTCGGCCGCGGCGATCGACTCAGCGGTGTGCGGTGCTCCGACGAGGACGTTGTCGTCCGCAGGCGCGTCGCCGACTGCGACGGCATCCGCTTCCGCCTTGATGCCGATCATCGCGTCGATGAAACGGTCGAGCTCGTCGAGATCCTCACTCTCCGTGGGCTCCACCATGAGGGTGCCCGGAACGGGGAACGACATGGTCGGCGCGTGGAAGCCGTAGTCGATGAGCCGCTTCGCCACATCGTCAACCGTGATGCCGGTCTCCTTCGTGAGCGGGCGCAGGTCAAGGATGCACTCGTGTGCGACGAGCCCGTTGTCGCCCGTGTAGAGCACCGGGAAGTGCTCACGCAGACGGCGCGCGATGTAGTTCGCACTCAGCACCGCGGCGCGCGTCGCACGCGCCAGGCCTTCCGCACCCATCATCCGGATGTACGCCCAGGTGATCGGCAGAATGCTCGGGCTGCCGAAGGGCGCCGCCGAGACCGGCCCGCCGTCGTGCGTCAGCCCCGAATGGTCATTCGTCTGAGCCATCGGGTGCCCCGGCAGGTACGGCGCGAGGTGCGCCTTCGCGGCCACGGGGCCGACGCCAGGCCCTCCACCGCCATGCGGGATGCAGAACGTCTTGTGCAGGTTCAGGTGCGATACGTCTCCGCCGAAGTCGCCGAAGCGCGCGTAGCCGAGCAGCGCGTTGAGGTTCGCGCCGTCAATGTACACCTGGCCTCCGGCGTCGTGCACCGCCTGAGTGATCTGCACAACGTCATGCTCGTAGACACCGTGCGTCGACGGATACGTGATCATGAGCGCCGCGAGGGCGTCGGCGTGCGACTCGACTTTAGCGCGCAGGTCGGCGAGGTCGACGTTGCCGTTGTCGTCGCACGCGACCACGACAACCTTCATACCGGCCAGAACAGCGGATGCCGCGTTTGTGCCGTGCGCGCTCGACGGAATGAGGCACACCGTGCGCTGGTCGTCTCCGTTCGCGCGGTGGTAGCCGCGGATCGCAAGGAGACCGGCGAGCTCGCCCTGACTGCCCGCGTTGGGCTGAAGCGAGACCGTGTCGTACCCGGTGACATCTGCGAGCCAGGATTCGAGCTGCGCGATGAGCTCGAGGGAGCCTCGCACGTCGTCGACGGGGGCGAAGGGATGCAGCCCGGCGAACTCCGGCCAGGTGACGGCCTCCATCTCCGTGGCCGCGTTGAGCTTCATCGTGCAGCTGCCGAGCGGGATCATTCCGCGGTCGAGCGCGTAGTCGCGGTCCGCGAGACGCTTCAGGTACCGCATCATCGCCGTCTCGGAGCGGTAGGAGCTGAAGACCGGGTGCGTGAGGTACGTGCTGCGACGCACGAGTTCGACAGGAATCACTCGAGCCGGAGAACCTGCGCTCACCCGCTGCCCGTCGACGCTCGTGCCGGCCGTGTGGCGGCTCCCCTCCGCGAGAGCCGGGAGAGGCTCTCCGTGCTCGTCGCCGAAGACCTCGATCAGCAGCGCCTCAAGGCCAGCGTCGGAGGCGGCGACTTCGTCCATGCTCAGACGCACGGTCTGACGGTCAGCTCGGTGGAGGAGCACGTCGCGCTCCGCTGCGCGTGCGAGAACCGCATCCGCGTTGTCCACAGTCACCGTCAGGGTGTCGAAGAAGCTCTCGTTCTGCACGCGGACACCGTGCGCGCGCAGCGCGCTGTGGACTCGCACCGTCGCTGCGTGAACGGTCTGCGCGATCGCGCGGATTCCGTCCGGTCCGTGGTACACCGCGTACATGGCTGCCATGACGGCGAGAAGAACCTGCGCGGTGCAGATGTTCGAGGTGGCCTTCTCACGGCGGATGTGCTGCTCGCGGGTCTGTAGGCTGAGGCGGTACGCGGGCTGGCCCGCGGCATCCTTGCTCACCCCGACGAGGCGACCCGGCAGCTGACGCTCGAGGCCCTTGCGCACGGCCATGTAGCCGGCGTGCGGACCGCCGAAGCCCATCGGCACGCCGAAACGCTGGGTGGTTCCCACGGCGACATCCGCGCCGAGTTCCCCGGGCGAGGCGATGAGAGCGAGAGCGAGCAGGTCCGCGGCGACGACCGCGATGCCCTTCTGCTCGTGGGTCTTCTCGATGAGTTCGGCCGGGTTCCAGATCTCCCCCGAGGCGCCCGGGTACTGGACGAACAGACCGAAGTGCTCGGGCAGTTCCGCACCGCCGCGCAGATCGGCCACCACGAGTTCGATTCCGACCGCCTCGGCGCGCGCCTCGAGCAGCGCGAGGGTCTGCGGGAATGCGTCGGCGTCCGCGACGAAGACGTTGGACTTCGCCTTCGACGCGCGGCGCGCCAGAAGCATCCCTTCGACCACAGACGTGCCCTCATCGAGCATCGACGCGTTTGCCGCGTCGAGCCCCGTGAGGTCGGTCACCATGGTCTGGAAGTTGATGAGCGCCTCGAGGCGGCCCTGCGAGATCTCGGGCTGGTACGGCGTATACGCGGTGTACCACGAGGGGTTCTCGAGCACGTTGCGCGTGATCACCGCGGGCGTGACCGTTCCGTAGTACCCCTGACCGATGAGCGACGTACGCACTGTGTTTCGCCCGGCGAGCGCGCGCAGCTCGGCGAGTGCCTCGCGCTCGCTCGCGGCCTCAGGGAGGAGGCTCTCGAGGCTCTCATCGACACGGATTCGCGGCGGAATGGCCGAGCTGACGAGATCGTCGATCGACTCGAAGCCGAGCGTCGAGAGCATGCGCTGACGCGCGGTCTCGTCGATGCCGATGTGTCGGTCGGCGAACACGTCGCCGAAGACGCCCGTCACTCGCTCACCAGCTTCGTGTATGCGGCTTCGTCGAGCAGGCCTTCGGGCAGCTCGGGGGCCTCGATCGTCAGCATCCACCCCTCGTCGAACGGGCTGGAGTTCACGAGCGACGGGTCATCGACCACCGCGTCGTTCACGGCGGTGACCGTTCCCGTGACGGGTGCGTAAAGCTCGCCGACGGACTTCGTCGACTCGATCTCGCCGACGACGGTGCCGGCCTCGACCTCGTCGCCCACCGCGGGGAGTTCGACGAAGACGACGTCGCCGAGCTTATCCGCGGCGAACTCGGTGATGCCGACGGTCACGGAGGAGCCGTCGATGCGGAGCCACTCGTGCTCTTCGGTATAGGACAGTGCGCTGGTGTCGGTCATGTCGTTCACTTCTTCCGTGAGTAGAAAGGCAGGGTGGTCACTGTGGTTGCGATGCGCTTGCCGCGCACCTCGATGTCGAGTTCGGTTCCGGGCTCCGCCTGCGACGGGTCTACGAAGGCCATCGCGATCGGGTGCCCAAGCGTAGGCGAGAGGATGCCACTGGTCACCGTGCCGACCTCGGCATCGCCCGCGAGAACGGCGTAACCGGCGCGACCGGCGCGACGCCCCTCGGCGACGAGGCCGACGAGCACGCGGGCCCCCTCCTCGGGGTCGACGGCGCCCTTGCCCACGAAGTTCTCCTTCGCGGTGACGACGACACGGCCGAGCCCGGCCTGCGCGGGCTTCGTGTCGCGGGTCAGCTCGTGCCCGTAGAGCGGCATTCCGGCTTCGAGGCGCAGAGAGTCACGCGCAGCGAGGCCGGCGGGGACGATGCCGTGAGGCTCGCCCGCCACGGTGACGGCGGACCAGAGCGCCACGGCATCCTTTGCGGGAACGAGCAGCTCGAAGCCGTCTTCGCCCGTGTAGCCGGTGCGCGCGAGCAGCAGCCGCGAGCCCTTCCAGGTCGCAGTCGCCCACGCGAAGTACTTCTGTTCGCTCCAGGGTGCGCTGAGATCGTCTATTCCGTCGGTCGCGGCGAGGATCTCCTCGGCGCGCGGGCCCTGGACGGCGATGAGGCCGTAGTTGTCGCTCACGTCGGTGACGGTCGCTTCGAAGTCGGTCGCCCGCTCGGCGAACGCCGTCGCCACGGCATCCCTGTTGCCCGCGTTGGAGATGATGAGGTACTCGGCGTCCTCGAGGCGGTACACGATCACGTCGTCGATGACTCCGCCCTGCTCGGTGAGCAGGAGCGAGTACTTCGCCCGACCGACGGCGAGCGCCGAGAGCCGACCGGCGAGAGCGTAATCGAGAAACGCTCCGGCGTCCGTGCCAGTGACGGTGAACTCGGCCATGTGCGAGATATCGAAGATTCCGGCCGCCTCGCGCACAGCCTTGTGCTCAGCGAGGTCGCTCGAATAGCGCACCGGCATCTCCCACCCGGCGAAATCGGTGAAGGTGGCACCGAGATCGGAGTGGACGGCGTGAAGCGGACTGCGGCGCAGCCGATCCGCGGTCGGGGTGTTCTTGTCTTGATCAGGCACGAGTTCTCCAATGTCGCCGTGCGCACAGCGTGCGATGGTGTGGGAACTCCCCCTCTGTCGTAGGCCTGAGAGCTTCGCCGCGCATGCGCGACTTTCACCATGGGCGGGAGCCGTGGCTCCGCTTTTCAGAGTGGCCAGATCGATGCGGTATGGGACCTGAGAGATTGGCGGGGAGGCTTGCTCCTTCGGTGCTCGGGGTTCCGAGCTCTCCCGCATCGCGCGTGCGGCCCGATATTCGGTTGCACGCTCAGCATACCTGGCGGCGCCGCATTCACGAAGGCTCTGCCCCCTCGACACGGGAATGTCACACAGGAAGTCTCGCGTTTACTTCGGGTCGCTCTGACACTAAGATGGTTTTTCAGGAGTAAAGGTTAGTTTGACTTTAACTGGAGGTGCGATGCCATCATCGATCACGCTCGCCGTCTCGACGGTGATCTTCGCCCTCCGGCCGCACCCCGAGACGCGGCATCCCGTGCTCTGGCTTCCGCTCGTGCGCCGGGTCCGTTCACCCCACAAGGGACTCTGGGCGCTCCCGGGCGGCCCCCTCGGCACCACCGAGGACCTCGCGGCTTCCGCCCGCCGCAACCTCCACGAGACGACACATCTGACGCCGCGCTACCTCGAGCAGCTGTATGCCTTCGGGCGGCCGGATCGCTCAGAGGACCGCACCGTGTCGATCGTCTACTGGGCACTTGTTCGACCCGATGTGGCGAGCGAGGGCGTCGAGACCGAGAACGTTCGCTGGTTCCTGGCCGACAGCCTGCCCGAGCTGGCGTTCGATCACAGCCAGATCGTCGAGTACGCGCTCTGGAGGCTCCGCAACAAGATGGAGTACTCGCGCATCGCGACCGCGTTGCTCGGCGAGACGTTCACGCTCTCAGACCTGCGCGAAGTTCACGAGGCTGTACTTGAGCGCCGCCTTGACCCCGCGAATTTTCGCCGACAGGTCGAATCGACGGGCGAGGTCGTGCCGACAGACGAGTTTCGCACCGGCGGTCGACATCGCCCCGCACGCCTCTATCGACACAACCATTCCATCGAACTCGCAGACAACGGCCCCCTCACCGGTCGCTGACGCACCGACACCCGAAGGACACCCCATGACCCCGACGGCATCCGTCGACCTCACAATCCGCGACATCACCAAGGACACAACCGACACGATCTGCAGCACCGACCTGCTGACAGCACCCTGGGACGTCGACGTCTCCCCCGGCTACGGCCCCGGCGCATCGGAGAGCGATGTCATCCCCGACGACGCGCCGCGCCAGGGAGAGCTGCCCACGGAGTACCGCGAAGCCTCCTCGGAGGAGCTCGATCGCCGCATCCGCGCCGCGAAGGAGACCCTGGGTGACCGCGTCGTGATTCTCGGGCACTTCTACCAACGTGATGAGGTCGTCCAGTACGCCGACTACGTCGGAGACTCGTTCAGCCTCGCCAGCGCGGCCAAGCGACACACCGACGCCGAGGCGATCGTCTTCTGCGGCGTCCACTTCATGGCGGAAACTGCCGACCTCCTCTCCGGACCGACTCAGCGCGTCATCCTGCCGAACCTCGCCGCGGGATGCTCGATGGCCGATATGGCGAACATCGACCAGGTCGAGGAGTGCTGGGAGCAGCTGAGCGAGGTGTACGGCACCGAGCCGGACGCCGACGGCCGCGTGCCTGTCATCCCTGTCACGTACATGAACTCGTCTGCCGCGATCAAGGGCTTCTGCGGTCGCAACGGAGGAATCGTCTGCACCTCGTCCAACGCGGAGCGCGTGCTCGAGTGGGCGTTTGAACGCGGGCAGCGGGTGCTGTTCTTCCCCGATCAGCACCTCGGCCGCAACACGGCCAAGCACATGGGCATCTCACTCGAACGGATGCCGCTGTGGAACCCGGCGCGTCCCATGGGCGGAAACAGCGAAAAGACCCTGAACGACGCCGAGGTCATCCTGTGGCAAGGCTTCTGCTCCGTGCACAAGCGCTTCACGGTGGAGCAGATCGCGAAGGCCCGGCGCGAGTATGAGGACATTCGCGTGATCGTGCACCCCGAGTGCCCGATGGAGGTGGTGGATGCCGCGGATGAGTACGGCTCGACGGACTACATCACCAAGGCCATCGCCGCGGCCCCTGACGGGTCGTCCTTCGCGATCGGCACCGAGATCAACCTGGTTCAGCGGCTCGCAGCGGAGTATCCACAGCACACGATCTTCTGTCTCGATCCGGTGGTCTGCCCGTGCTCCACGATGTACCGCATCCACCCCGGGTACATCGCCTGGGTGCTCGAGGAGCTGGTCGCGGGAGCGGTCGTGAACCGCATCGCCGTCTCCTCAGACGTCGCCGACCCTGCACGCGTCGCCCTCGAGCGCATGCTCGCCGCGAAGCCGAAGAGCTGAGCGTGAGCCGGATTCTCATCGTCGGCTCCGGAATCGCTGGGCTGATGACAGCGCTGCAGGCTGCCTCGAAACACGAGGTGACGATCGTCACGAAGGGTGCCCTCGGCGACGGAAGCACGCGCCGAGCGCAGGGCGGCATCGCGGCAGCGCTCACTCCCGACGACAGCACGACCTCGCACATGATCGACACGATCCGCGCAGGCGACGAACTGTGCGCCGAGGACGCTGTGCGCGTGCTCTGTGACGGAGGGCCAGGCGCGATCGACGACCTTGTGTCGCTCGGCGTCGACTTCGACCGAGAAGGAGGCTCCTGGTCACGTGGCCTGGAGGCGGCCCACTCGGCGTCCCGCGTTCTCCACGCTGGGGGCGACGCGACCGGAGCGGCGATCATCGCGGCCCTCACGGAACGTGTGCGCGAGCGTGGCATCCACGTCGTCGAGTCCGCGATGCTCGTCGATCTCGTCGTCGACCGTTCCGTCGTGGGCGCCGACCTGCTCACCGCGGACGGTCTCATCAGGCAGGCGGCTGACGCCGTCGTGCTCGCGACCGGCGGCGCTGGTCACCTCTACCCGCACACGACGAATCCGCCCGGAGCCACCGGTGACGGTGTCGCCGCGGCTCTCCGCGCGGGAGCAGTCGTCTCGGATGCAGAGTTCTACCAGTTCCACCCGACCACACTCGCGACCACGGGCTTCCTCATCTCGGAGGCCCTGCGCGGCGCTGGCGCCGTTCTGCTCGACGAGTCGGGGCGACGCTTCATGACCGAGGTCGACCCCCGCGCCGAGCTTGCGCCCCGAAGCATCGTCGCCCTCGCACTCGCACGCACAATGGCGCGCCAGGGCGGGCGCCCCGCCCTGCTCGACGCGACCGCAGTCCCTCAGCTGACGCGGTGCTTCCCCACCATCTCGCGGTCTGTGCGCGACGCGGGCTTCGACTGGACACGCGAGCCCGTGCCTGTCTCTCCCGCAGCCCACTACTGGATGGGAGGCATCGCGACCGATCTCGACGGCCGCACGACGATCGACGGCCTCTTCGCCGTGGGTGAGACCGCGCGGACGGGAGTTCACGGAGCCAACCGGCTCGCCTCGAACTCCCTGCTCGAGGGGGCGGTCTTCGCCGCACGTGTCGCTGAAGCGCTCCCCGGCAGCGGCATCCGGCGGCATCGCTCGCTCAACTCACCGCCAGAGCTCCCCGTCGCGCCGGAGTTCTCCCGCGACGAGCTGCAGCGCTGCGCGTGGGCATCCCTCGGCCTCGAACGAAGCGAGCGCACTCTCACCGCAGCGTTCGACGAGATCGAGCGCTGGGAGCGCGGCCCCCGTGGCGTCGCTTCCGGGCGCGATGCGCTCGAGAACCGCAATCTGCTGCTTCTCGCCCGCGTCATTGCGCGGCAGGCGCTCGCCCGCCGCGAGAGCCGAGGCGCGCACACCCGACTCGACTATCCGCACGCGGATGACGCGTACGCGCGCTCCGCGTCCACCACCGAATCCGATGAGGAGGCTCTCGCATGCTGAGCCAGGCACAGATCGATCGCGTCGTCCAGATGGCGCTCGATGAGGATGCCCCGTGGGGCGACATCACCAGCGAGGCTTTCCTTCCCGCGGACGCGACAGCCACGGCCACGCTCAGCGCTCGTGAGCCGGGGGTCTTCTCCGGTGGCGACGTCTTCGCCGCTGCGTTTCGACTGACGAATGTGGCAACGGCGACGACTCTGCACGTCGATGACGGCGCACGATTCGAGGCGGGGTCGGTCCTCGCGACCGTGACGGGGCCGGCGCGAGCGCTGCTGCGCGCGGAGCGCATCGGCCTCAACTTCTGTCAGCGCATGTCGGGAATCGCCACGCTCACGCGTGCATTCGTGGATGCCGTCGCCGGCACGGCCACGCACATCGCCGACACGCGCAAGACGACGCCGGGACTCCGCGCACTCGAACGCCATGCCGTACGCTCGGGCGGCGGTCGCAATCATCGGTTCAGCCTCTCGGATGCCGTCATGGCGAAGGACAATCACCTCGCCGTTCTGACGGCTGCCGGTGTCTCCGTGACCGACGCGATAGCGCAGGCACGTGGCCGCCTCAGCCACACGACCACGATCGAGGTCGAGGTCGATCGGCTCGACCAGATCGAGCCCGTGCTCGCGGGCGGCGTCGATGTCATCATGCTCGACAACTTCTCGCTCGACGAGCTGCGTCAGGGCGTGGCGATCGTGGCCGACCGAGCCATCGTGGAGGCGAGCGGAAACGTCACACTCGACACCGTGCGCGCGATCGCTGAGACCGGGGTCGACGTGATCTCATCGGGCGCGCTGACCCACAGCGTCCGCGCGCTGGATCTCGGGCTCGACGTCGTGATCGAGGGGGCCTGACGTGTACCTCGACACGGCAGCCACCGCTCCCGTGCGGCGCGAGGCGCTCGAAGCTGCCTGGCCGTACCTCACGGGAGACTTCGGCAACCCGTCCAGCCACCACAGGATCGGCGAGCGCGCGGCCGAAGCACTGGAGGACGCACGAGCCCGCGTTGCCGCAGTGATCGGGATGCGCACGGGCGACGTCTCGTTCACGAGCGGCGGAACCGAGGCCGACAATCTCGCCGTGATCGGCATCGCCCTCGGCTCGTCCCGCGGTCGGCACCTCGTGACCTCTCCCATCGAGCACGAAGCGGTGCTGGCCTCCGCAGACTTCCTGTCTCGCGTGCACGGCTTCGAGGTCACCTACGTCGACGTCGGGGCCGACGGGTCCGTCACCCAGGAGTCGCTCCGGCGTGCGATCCGCGACGACACCGCTCTCGTGAGCCTCGCCTACGCGAACAACGAGATCGGAACGATCGCCGACATCGTCGCGCTCTCCGCGGTCGCGCGCGAACACGGCATCCCGTTTCACTCCGACTGCGTGCAGGCGGCGGGTTGGCTGCCTCTCGCAGGCCTCGGGGCGGACGCCGTGTCCCTCGCGGGCCACAAAGTCGGTGCGCCGAAGGGGATCGGGGTCGCAGCGATTCGCGGGCGCGTGCCGGTTGAGCCCATCATCCACGGCGGAGGGCAGGAGCGCGGCCGCCGCTCGGGTACCGAGAACGTCGCCTTCGCCGTCGCTCTTGCGACGGCGCTCGAGCTTGCCGAGAACGAGCGCCAGGATGCCGCCGTGCGTGCGGCCCTGGTGCGCGACGCGTTCATCGCCCGCGTTCTCGCCGACGCCCCCGGGGCCTTTCTCACCGGGAGTGCGACGTCTCGCCTGCCAAACCACGCATCGTTCTGCTTCAGCGCGACGAGCGGCGAGGCTGTGCTTCTCGAACTGGAGCGGCGTGGCGTGACGGCATCCTCCGGCTCTGCCTGTGCGGCTGGCAGCGACGAACCGTCGCACGTTCTCACCGCGATCGGCATCGACGGCCCCACGGCTCAGACGAGCGTGCGCTTTACCTTTCCGCCCTCCGCCGAGCCGCAGCACGGAGTTGCCGCCGCGGATGCGGTCGCCGCCGCCGTGCACTCTCTCTCCTCGGCGTTTCTTTGAACCGTGCGGGAGTTCGCTATGACCCGCGATGAGACCGTTGCCGCCGCGCCAGGACGGGGGTACGGTGAGAGCATGAGCACGGCAGAGGAGCCGGTTCGCCGGTCACAGACATCGGATCACACGCAGGATCCTCATTCGGATCATGCGTCAACACACCAGCCTGGGCTTCTGCCCGACTGGCTACCCGCCGCGACGCCCACGGATGGTCAGCCGTACAAGGCGATGCGGCAGCTTCGGGAGCATCCGCCGTCCCACGAGGGGCACATCTACCCCAAGGGCTTCGATTCCGGGGGTTCGCTGATCTGACGGGCGTCGGTCAGGGCGCGAACAGCCGCCGCAGCGCCGCAAGCTGAGCATCCACGAGACCTTCCAGCTGGTCAGCGGGGATCTCGTCCAGGTGGCGCACGCTCCACTCGTCGAACGTGCGGAGCATCGTGAACGCGAGCTCGCCTTGAAGGGAGACCGGAAGATCGGTTCGCACCGCGCCGCACTCTCGGCCGACCGACACGACATCGCGCACCCACTGTTCGGCGGCGGCGAGCACTCGCCGAGCTTCGAGGCTGCCGTCCGGAGCCTGAGTGTCGTAGAGCAGTTGCGCGAGATCGACGTACAGATCATCGCTTGTCAGCACCTGAGTGAGCCGCACGATGAGGTCGACGACGTGCGACCAGTAGCGATCATCGCCGAAGTCCTCCGGTGCGGGAAGATCGAGTGCGCGCGTGAGACGGTGCGACACGTCGGCGATGACCAGGTCGTAGAGCGCGAGCTTCGAGTCCAGCAGGTTGTAGAACGAGCTCTTGCTGAGCCCGCAATGTCGAATGACGGCGTTCAAGGATGCTTGCTCGAAGCCGACCTCGGCGAACTCGCGCGCCGCGGTGCGCACCAGATGCTCTCTGCGTTCCTGGGTGATGGCCACAGCGCGATCCTATCGGCTCTGGACCATTCGGTCCAGAGGGCGTAACCTTGGACCATCTGGTCCACAGCACTGATTGGAGCACCATGTTCTCGCTGACTCCCCTGCAAGCGCAGATCGACGCGGCCGCGGGCGACCCGCTCCGAGTGCTTGTCGTGGGCGCGGGCATCGCCGGCACGACGGCCGCTCAGCTCCTGCGTGTGCGCGGTCTTCACCCCGTGGTGATCGACCGTGCCACCGATCTCACGGAGACCGGCTACATGCTTGCGCTGATGCCGATGGCGGATGCTGCCCTCGATGACCTCGGCGTGCACGATGCCTATCGCGAAGCGAGCACGCACATCGAGAGGTACCGTCTGCTCGACCGGCACGGGAGCACCGTCCGCGAAGACGCCCTCGGCGATCTGCTCAGTGTGTACGGCGACTACCGAGGCATCAGCCGTGGCGCTCTGCTCGACGTGCTCACAGCCTCCGGGGCGCCGGTCTCGACGGAGACCACGGTGACCTCCTTGACAGAGGGAGACGACAGCGTCCACGTTCGGTTCGACGGGCCGAGCGGCCACACGGAGGCGTCCTTCGATCTCGTGATCGTGGCCGACGGCATCCATTCGCGCACCCGTCGCTTCGTACCGGGCGGCCAGAACCCGAGCGAGACCATCACCGACTGGGGCGGCTGGGTCGTCTGGGCGCCCGACGATGGCGACTCCGATCTCGGCGAGGAGCTCTGGGGAGACGGCTTCTTCGTGGGCAGCTACCCGGTGAAGGGTGCGGTCGGCGCGTTCATCGGAGGGCCGACAGCGCAGACGGATGCCGGTCCGGCAGCGTTCGTCGACAGCATCCGTTCGCGCCTCAACGACAGCACGCCGCGACTTCGGCATATTCTGGACGCGGTCGCAGAGGCCGACGATCCGTTCTACTGGGTGCTCGACGACGTGCGGACTCGCCCGTGGGCGACCGGTCGGACGGTGCTCCTCGGTGACGCAGCCGCTGGCTTTCTGCCCACCGCAGGCATCGGTGCCGGTATGGCGATGGAGTCCGCGTGGGTGCTCTGCCGCACGCTCGAGGGCATCGACTCGGGGAACATCCATCGGGCGCTCCACGCGTTCGAAGCGGCGCAGCGCCCACGTGTGGAGAGCGCACAGTCGAACTCGCGGCAGCTCGCTTCTCTCATGTTTCGCCTCAGCACGACGCTCGCGTTCGTCCGCACGCTCGTCATGCGCTTCACGAGCATCAAGATCGCGCTCGGGCCCATCATCCGGCTGCTGCAGAAGCCCACCGCTGTTCCCGAGCTTGCGGAGACGGTCGACTGATGCGCTACCATCGGAGCATGCACACGTCGACGCAACGCCAGTGGTGGGCCGCCTGAAGGCGGATCCACGCGTCGAGCGACGACACACGACCGCCCTTCGAGGCGGTCGTTTCGGTTAAGCGGACGGTCGAGTCGGAGGGCCAGACCGAAAGCGACCCCCATGACCAACTCCTCCCGGCTCCTCCCCCGACTCGCCAGCGGCGACGAGCCGTTCGCGGTGATCCGCCGAGAGAACGAGCCGACCCTCGACGTGCTGATCGGGCAGGTCCGCGATGTCAGTGCGCTCGCAGACATTCCGCTCGATGGCTCCGAGGTTCTCGCGCTCGTGCCCTTCCGTCAGGTGCGAGAGCGCGGCTTCGAAGCGCATGACGACGGCGCTCCCCTGCGCTGCCTCGTCGTGTCGGAGCGAGAGACGATCGATGTGGATGCCGCTCTCGCGCAGCTCCCCCAGACGCCCGCCGACGTCTCCGACGTGCACATCGACATCGACGACGCGGAGTACGCCGAGACGGTGCGCGAGGTCATCGAGAACGAGATCGGCCGGGGCGCCGGAGCGAACTTCGTCATCAGACGCGACGTGGTCGGGCAGACCGCCGAGCCCGCGGCATCCGCTGTTCTCGGCTGGCTGCGCGAGCTGCTCGTGCGGGAGAACGGCGCCTACTGGACCTTTGCGGTGCACACGCCGGACATCTCCCTCGTCGGAGCGACTCCCGAACGACACGTCAGCGTCACAGACGGCGTGGTCGGCATGAATCCCATCAGCGGAACCTTCCGCCATCCCTCAGATGGTCCGACCCCTGAGCAGATGATCGACTTTCTGGGCGACGTCAAGGAGCGCGAGGAACTCGTCATGGTCGTCGACGAGGAGCTCAAGATGATGAGCGCCGTGTGCCCCGAGGGCGGACGCATGCGCGGTCCGTTCCTGAAGCGCATGTCGAAGCTGACGCATACCGAGTATCTGCTTGAGGGACACAGCGACAAGGATGTCCGTGAGGTGCTGCGCCTCACGATGTTCGCGCCGACGGTCACGGGCTCCCCCATGGAGAACGCCTGCCGCGTCATCGCGCGGCACGAGAGGACAGGGCGCCGCTATTACGCGGGCGTCCTCGCCCGGTTCACGCCGACTGCCGCCGGGTATGATCTCGACGCCCCGATTCTCATCCGCACCGCGCACGTGGACGGCTCCGGAACGGTCACGGTCTCGGCCGGCGCGACGCTCGTGCGACACTCGGACCCCGACAGCGAGGTCGCCGAGACGCACGTCAAAGCGTCCGGGGTGCTGAGCGCCCTCGGCATCCTGCCCCGTCGCAGCGGTGGCGGCCGTCTACCCGATGACCCGCGCTACGCCGAGCTTCTCGAACGGCGAAACGACGACCTCGCGACCTTCTGGAGAGCTCCGCAGTCACCCCGGCCGACACGAGGAGCCCGCGTACTCGTCATCGACGCCGGAGACGACTTCACCCGCATGCTCGCGCATCAGCTCACGCACCTCGGATTCGAGGCTCGTGTGGTCGGCTGGGAGCAGGCGGAGCCGAGCACCGACGACGACCTCGTCGTGTTCGGCCCAGGACCCGGCGATCCTCGCAGCACCGAGCAGCGCATCGGACGGATGCGGCGCCTCATCAGCGACCGGGTCTCCTCGGGTCGTCCGATGCTGACCGTCTGCCTCAGCCATCAGATCCTCTCGCTCATGCTCGGGCTCGACGTGGCGCCGCTCACGGCACCGCGCCAGGGCGTTCAGCACACGGTCGATCTCTTCGGAGAGTCAGCGCGCGTCGGCTACTACAACACGTTCTCGGCGTTCGCGACCGCGCGCACGCACACGCCGCGTCTCTCACTCGAGATCGCGAAGGATGCCGCGACAGACGCCGTGCACGCGCTGCGCGGCCCACGCATCGTCTCCGTGCAGGGTCACCTCGAATCCGTGCTGTCTCCCGAAGGTCTTACCGTGCTCGACAGGCTTATTTCCGGTGTCATGGTTTCGGAACCGGTGCTGAGCCAGACAGAATAGAGGGGTGTCATTCTTCTCCCGTCTTCGGCGCCGCAAGCGCACGCGTGATGTCGGGCGCTACGTGCCCCCGCGCACGAAGACGGTCGCGCCCATCGAGCGCGTCGTCGAAGAGGGCGTGATGATCGCTCTCTCGTCGGTGCGGATGGCCGTGAAGAACAACCTCATCGTCAATGCGCTGCGCAATGACGAACGCTACGACGTCGACAAGCTCACCGAGTCCGCGCGCCAACACGTTCTCACGCTCGCGGCGGAGAACGACCAGACGGCGTCTCGCCTTGAGCGTGCCCGCGGCTTCCGAAAGCCCGGACCCGACGATGACGAAGAGCACCGACGCAGGCCGCAGGTGCACCGGATGCTGGCGGAGTCTCTGAGAGAGCGCGCCGACGATGATGAGGCGATGCGGTCGATCATCGAGCGTGCTCGCACGGATGCCTGGGAGGACATCGGCCGTGAGGTTCGAACGCGCATCGGACCACCCGGGTTCGTGCCCGACGAGGACGACGTGTATCAGCGGATGCGCAAGAGCCGCGTGAAGCGACTCGTCGATGTGGATCTCGCGCAGCTCGAGCGCGAGCAGAAGAAGCGCGCGAAAGAGAGCTCCTGAGCGTTCGTCCACAGCGCCTCACGCCGGACCGCTGTCCACACGTCCCGCCTCACACCGCTGCACGCCTGCCTTTCCGCGCCAGCATGGACATTCCACGATGATTGGAGAGTCCATGGACCAGAACGTATTCGCACTGCCGACGACGCGGCTATCCCGTGCCGGGGAGCTCTGGGAGGATCACGACTACGAAGGGCTGATCGCTGGTGTTCGCAGCCGCCAGCCCGTCGACTCGATCGCGCATGATCTTGGTCGCAGCGTCAACGCTGTGCGGGCACGATTGCGCTATCTGCTTCCGGTCGAGGTGCGAGCATGCCCGGCCGATCGCGTTTATGCTGCGGCGGAGCAGGCGTTCGCCGACGAGGCATATGACTGGCGAAAGACCATCCTGGAGTCTCCCCCTCCCGCACCGGTCGTCAGGCCCGCCCCGATCGAACGCCGAGGGTTCGCGGGACTCGACGCCGAGGAGCTCGGGATCGTCGCGTTCGCCCTCGCTCAGGTGGGAGGAAGCGACTGCGCCGACGCACTGTCGCGCGTCTGCGAAGCGCTGGAAGAACAGCCGCTGTCGCTCGACATCGCTGTCGGTCACGCGGGGCGTTGGCTCCGGAGGCGCGGACACCTGCTCGACGGTCCATATGACGTGGACCTCGCTGGCTACAACTGGCTCGCGAACGCTGACGGCTGGCGCACTCCCCGGACGAGCTCGCGCTTCGCAGCGACATACGACTATGGCTGGGAGCCCTCGTACGCCGCGCCGCGAGACCGTGATTCCTGGCAGCCATGGTCATAGCGACACGGGTTCGAGATGCACCGACCGGGGTGCGCTGTGTTCAGGCCAGCGGCGCTTTCAGCCCGAGCAGGTTGCCGTCGGGGTCCGCGATGATCGCATAGCGGCAGCCGAACCAGGCGTCGTTCGGTCGCTGTCGCGGCGCGCCGCCTGCCGCGGTGAGCGCGTCGAACGTCGCGTCAACGTCATCGGCGTCGTCGCAGTCGAGGTCGATGACGGCGCTTCCGCCGCGCTCGCCCGCGTACGTGCTGTCCCACGCCTGCGCGAACTCCGGCAGATGGAACGCCACAACGAGATCATCGCCCGAGAAGCGGGCCGCGCGGTCCCCCATCGCCATGAGCTCCCAGCCGAGGTGGGAGTAGAACTCTCGCGTGCGCTCTAGGTTCGAGACGATGAAGTTGACCTGGACGACGCTGTGGGACATGCGGTCTATGGTGCGCTGGTTCAGCGGCATCCGTCAAGCTTCACGCTGTTCCCCGGCACCGCTTCCGAGCTCGTCCAGCAGATCAGCGAGGTATTCCGGGTAGACGCGTTCCGCGGTTGACCGCAGCTCGTCGGCGCTCCACCAGCGAGCATCGCTGAGCACACGGTGCTCGAGGAGGGTCCGCGCATCGTCCCGCACTGTGAACGGCTCAGCGTGCGCGATGAAGAAGACTTCGTGCTGCGCGTAATCCACGCCGACGTACCGAAAGCTGGCGACACGCTCATGCACCGGCCCGGCGAGGTCCGTTGCGTCGAGGCCGGTCTCCTCCCTGAGCTCACGTGCCGCGGCTTCGATCGCTGTCTCCCCCGCTTCGAGGCCCCCACCGGGCGTGAACCACCAGCTGCCAGCGTCCGGCGCTTCCGGATCGGTTCCGCGCAGCAGGAGGACGCGTCCCGTCGAGTCGAGGAGAAGAACGCGTGCGGCCTCACGATTCCTCACGGCCGCTGCTCGCCCGCGCCCGTCGGAATCCAGAAACGCAGCTTCTCGTCGTCTGCAGGTCCGACGCGTGGCCGCTCGGCATCCGCACCACCGCCACAGGCTTCGATCACCGCACGCGATGCCTCGTTGTCGGCATCGCAGGTCACAAGGGCGGCATCCACACCGTTTCCCGCGAGCGTGTCGAGGCCGTATCGGAGCAGTGCGGTCGCGATGCCTCGACGACGGAACTCGGGCATCACCGCGTAGCCGATGTGTCCACCGAATTCGGCGAGATAGTCATTCAGCTCGAGACGCACCGAGACACGCCCCGCGATGCGACCAGCCACGTCCGCCACGGCGAAGACCGCCGGAACCCGCCCGGGAGCGAGCCGCTCACCGCGCGAGATCGCCGCAATGCGTTCGACATAGTCGCTCCAGGGCTCACCGTCGACGAGGTCGAGGAGGAACGAGAAATCGTCAGCGGCGAGCACATCATGAGCCTGCAGCGCTTGAGTCTCATCGGCGTCGGTCAGCGGACGGATCACGGTTCTCTGCTCGTCATGCATGAGAGCTATGCTCTCACGCCCCCTCGGGTGGATGAAGCAGCAGCTCGACGCGCTCATCGAGGTAACTGCGAACGGGCAGCGCTGCCGAATCGTCGACGTGCGCCGACCATCGCACGCGAACCTCGCCGTTGTGCAGAACGAGGGGACCGCCGGACTCGGCGATGCCCTTCGGTGTCAGCGTGATCGGAGTGGCGTTGAGGTTGATCGTCGTGCCCTCGGCGTACTGGCTCCGCATCGCGGCGGCGCGGTACTCGCGCCGGACCTCCATCGACTGCGCCTGGTACTGCGGCCACCCCGGGTCGACAGCGCGCGTCGTCGTTCCCGCCGCATAGAGCTGACCGTCCGCGTTCAGCAGCACCACGCCGAGTCGCCAAACCTGGTCGATCGTCTGCAGCCGCGACTGCTTCGTGAAGATGATAGCGACCCTACGGGCAGCAACGTACTCCGCAAGCGGCTGCGTGGGGACGCCGGCGTTCGTGAGAGTACGGGCGATCTCGGCACAGCGCTCGGCCAACGCGTCAACCGCAGCATCCGCTTCGCTCATGCTCTCAACGATAGCGACGCACAGGCACGCTGACGGCGCCGTTCCCCCCTGCGCGAATTCTCACCACCGCCGGGTGAGCGGTCACTGCCCGGACGACTCGCCATCCTGACGTGTGTCGATTGACGCAAGGAGCGCTTCAATGCGGCGGAACGCGAGCTCCGCGGCCTCCTCGTCGTAGTCCGGATGGCCGGCCTCCATGAACAGGTGCCCGCTGCCCGGGTAGAGGAAGAGGCTGACTGCATCGTGCGCCGCGTCAAGCTGCTTGGCTGCCGCGGCGTCAGCGGCGAAGTACGGGTCGTCCTTCATCGCGTGGATGTGCACGGGAACACCCTCCGGCCACGGGCCGACGCTCGCGGGGTCGATGCACGCGTACATGAGGATGCCGCCGATGGCACCGGGCCGCGTCTGCAGAAGCGTCTGGGCTGGAGCGGTTCCCATTGAGTAGCCGAGGTACACGATCTCGTCGGGGAGGCCCTGAACCGCGGCCAGCGCGCGCGTCATGAGCGTCTGAACACCGATGCTCTCAGCGAATCGCCCGCCCTCCTCGATCGTGTCGAAGACCTGGCCGTCGTACAGATCGGGAGCGTGCACGAGATGCCCCGACTCACGCAGCCGATCGGCGATGGCATCGAGCGCGACCGTGCGCCCGAGGACATGGTGAAACTGTACGATCTCGGCCATTCTCACATCCGTTTCGGGTTGCCGCTGAGGGGAGGTCCGCAGAGGCTGACCCCCTCACGCTATGTCACACGCGAGAGACTGTCGACCCCGACGGTTCCGCGTGCTCGGCCGACTCGAGGTCGGCCCATGCGTCGATTCCGCCGGTGAGCGAGCGAATGCGGATGCCGTCGGGGCGCTGCCCCGCGAGCGCCTCACGCGCCGCGATCGAACGCACGCCGGCCTTGCAGTAGAGCACGAGCTCGTCGTTCTCTCCGCACGCGGGTGCGACGGCATCCCACCCTCTGCTCTGCACGTCGGCGAGCGGCACGTGAACTGAACCGGGAATCGCGGAGATCGCGCGTTCCCAGTCGTCGCGCACGTCGACGATGACAGGCCCCTCGGTCGTCGGTTCGTTCGTGAGAAGGTCCTGCAGCTCGGCAGCGCTGATCGCGTCGGGGTCGTCCGAGTCGAGAACGCTGTCTTCCACAGCATCGGCCTGACCGGCTTCGATAGCGCAGGTCACGGCGATCTCATCAAGGCTTGTGACCGCTGGCCTGTCAGGATCCACGTCGAAGGCGAGCGTCGAGTAGTCCGCCGTCAGGGCGTCGTAGCGTAGGAGCCGCCCGACTAGCGGCGCTCCGATGCCGCAGATGAGCTTGACTGCCTCCGTCGCCATCGCCGAACCGACCGTGCCGCACAGCACCCCCAGCACGCCGCCCTCCGCGCAGTTCGGTACGGAGTCGGCGTCGGGAACATCGGGAAACAGATCGCGCAGCATGGGGCCGTGACCGGGCCAGAACGTGCTGACCTGCCCCGCGAAGCGGAAGATGGTGCCCCACACGAGCGGCGTACCGGTGAGCTCGGCCGCGTCGTTCGACAGGTAGCGCGTGGCGAAGTTGTCGGCGCCGTCGAGAACGACGTCGTGTCGGGCGAACAGGTCCAGCGCGTTCTCCGGGCTGAGCCTCTCCCGACGAGCTGTCACTGACGCGTGCGGGTCCAGCCGCAACACCGCATCGCGCGCCGACTCCACCTTCGCGCGGCCGATGTCCTCGTTGCGGTGGATGATCTGACGCTGCAGGTTCGACGCCTCCACGACGTCGTGATCGATCACCGTGATCGATCCGACGCCCGCGGCCGCGAGATACTGCAGCGTGGGTGCGCCGAGCCCTCCGGCCCCGATCACGAGGACGGATGCCGCACGAAGCCTCCGCTGCCCATCGAGGCCGACGTTCGGCAGAGCGAGGTGCCGCGAATAGCGTTCGGCCTCACGCGAGTCGAGGGGCCGCCCGGGCTCTACGAGCGGCGGGAACGCGGCCGATGGGCGGCTCACAGGTCCGCCTCCGACGGGCGCGACGTCACCATCCCCGCGAACGGAGACGACGCCAGTGCAAGCGGCCGCTTGGGGATCCGACCGGCGGCGCGCGCCGTCCGACCCGCGTCGACCGCGAGGCGCATCGCACGCGCCATCGCGCCGGCGTCGTGGGCGCGGGTGACGGCGCTCGCCAGCAGAACGGCGTCGCACCCGAGCTCCATCGCGAGAGCGGCATCCGATGCTGTTCCGATTCCCGCGTCGAGCACGATCGGAACATTCGCGCGCTCGATGATCGTCTGGATGTTGTGGGGGTTGAGGATGCCCAGACCGCTGCCGATCGGCGAGCCCGCGGGCATCACGACGGCGACGCCAGCATCCTCGAGTCGCTTCGCGAGCGCCGGGTCGTCGTTCGTGTACGCGAAGACGGTGAACCCGTCGAGCACGAGCTGCTCGGCCGCGGAGAACAGCTCGACCGGATCGGGCAGAAGCGTCTCCTCATCGGCGATGACCTCAAGCTTCACCCACGACGTGTCGAGCGCCTCGCGTGCGAGCTGCGCCGTGAGCACAGCATCGCGCGCGGTGTAGCAGCCGGCCGTGTTGGGCAGAATGCGGATGCCGAGACGGTTCAGCATCGCGAACACGGAGTCCCGGGCTTCGGCGTCGAACCGGCGGATCGCCACCGTCGTCAGCTCAGTAGCCGACGCGATGAGCGCCTCCTCCAGCGTCGTGAGAGAGGTTGCTCCCCCGGTGCCCATGATGAGGCGCGACTCGAGGGAGACGCCGTCGATCACGAGCGGGTCCGCGGCGCTGGCGGCATCCTGCCTGTTTGTGGCCGCCGTCGGCGCCTGCTGGTCTGCGTGCATTGTCATGTCAGCCCCCCTGAACCGCGGTGACGATATCGACGGACTGTCCCGCCGACAGCTGGTGTCCTGCCCACTGGCCCCGTCGCACGACGGCTCCGTCGACGGCTGCGGCGACACCGAGGCGCGAGCCGTCTTCCGGCGTTCCGTCGGCAGCGAGCGGTTTGCCCGTGAGCTCCGTCACGAGGTGCGCGAGCGTGCTGTCGGCGACGACGTCTCGGGGGTCGCCGTTCACGGTGATTGTGATTGTCTGATCGGTCATCGTGGTACTCCCTGTCGAAGAAGTGAGAATCGGTTGGGGTCGACGGTTCGCAGGAGCTCGTCGTCGGGAGGGGCGCCCGTGACGAGGTCGGCCGTCAGCTCGGAGCCGAGAGGTGTCAGCAGGATGCCGTGGCGGAAGTAGCCGGTCGACACGACGCAGCCGTCGTCGACGCGCCCGATCATGGGGACGTCATCGGGAGATCCCGG
Source organism: Paramicrobacterium salitolerans (assembly GCF_051513965.1). Lineage (GTDB taxonomy): Bacteria > Actinomycetota > Actinomycetes > Actinomycetales > Microbacteriaceae > Paramicrobacterium. The sequence goes on along the minus strand of NZ_CP195847.1, from coordinate 996,397 downwards.
CCGTGCTCGAGCGGTGATGTCGGTGATCTCGCACTCCTCGACACCGGGGACGACCCGCTCGATGTCTCGCAGCAGCTGGTGCACTCCCCCGGCGCTGATGCCGCTCACGCCGTCTTCGCGCACGGAAGCGCCGAGCACGAGGCTGCCGTCTGGCCGCGGCACAAGGTACACCGGGCGGCCGCGGACGAGACCGCGGATCGTCCGCGTCACGAGAGGGCGCAGCGGACGCGGCGCGCTGAGTCGAAGCACGTCGCCCCAGACGCGGCGCAGCGGCAGCTCGGGCATCCCTTCGATCTGGCCTGCGTCTGCTCCCGCGCAGACGACAACCTGATCGGCAACGAGATTCTGGCCGTCAGCGAGAGCCACACCTCGTGTGCGTGTGCCGTCGCTGATGAGCGCCTCGACGCGGTGTCGAACGAGACTCCCGCCGAGGAGGCTCAGCAGCGCCGCGACGACACGACGTGGGTCGATGCTGTGGTCGCCGGAGAGCCGGACTGCGGCCGCGACTCCCGGCGCAAGGGCGGGCTCGAGCTGTCTGGCGGCTGACCCGGTGATGACGTCGACGGCGAGGCCGAGTGAACGCTGCAGGTCTGCGAGCTCGATGAGCGATGCCCTGTCGGCGGCATCTCCCGCGCAGACGAGCGTTTCGGTGCGCGAATAGTGCAGATCGTGTCCGGATGCCGCCGCGAGCCGCTCGGCGAACGCAGGGTAGCGCTCCGCAGAGCGCATCATGAGCGGGTACAGCGGAGTCTGACCCCACACGACTTCGGATGCCGGGGCCAACATGCCCGCCGCGGCGTGACTTGCCCCCTCCCCGGGGCTCGGGTCGACGATCGTGACCGACCATCCGCGCTCGACGAGACGCCAGGCGGTGGCGAGTCCGATGATTCCGGCTCCGACGATGACAGCGTGCATCCGTTCCTCCCTACGGCGGCATGATCCGCATCAGGTCTAGCGGTCGGCACGTGGCCCTCTCAGCCTCAACGAGGCTCCCGCGAACTTCCTCTACTCTAGGCACATGCTCACAAATCTGCGACCTGTGACGACGCCCGACGCCGATCTGCGCGCTGCCAGGCTCGATGCTCTCGAGCACGCTCGACTGTACGTCTGCACCGATGCACGGCGTGATCGCGGTGATCTGGCACGGTTTCTCGACTCCGCGTACGCGAACGGGGTCGACATCATCCAGCTGCGCGACAAGTCGATCGAAGCGCGAGACGAGATCGAGGCCCTCGAAGTGCTCTCCGCCGCCGCGAAACGCCACGGCAAGCTCTTCGCCGTGAACGACCGTGCCGATGTGGCGGCGCTCGTGGGTGCCGATGTGTTCCATGTCGGGCAGGGGGATCTCTCCAGCGAACAGGCCCGAGCCATTCTCGGTCCCGATGTGATCCTGGGCCGCTCGACTCATTCGATCGGTCAGGCTGAGGCCGCTGACGACGATACGGACATCGACTACTTCTGCGTGGGTCCTGTCTGGGAGACGCCGACGAAGCCCGGGCGTGAGGCCGTCGGGCTCGACCCGGTTCGCCGCGCCGCCGACTTCGCGCACAAGCCGTGGTTTGCGATCGGCGGCATCACCGGAGGGATGCGTCTCGACCGAGTGGTCGGGGCCGGAGCATCCCGCATCGTCGTCGTCCGCGCAGTGACCGACGCCGACAACGTAGGCCGCGCCGCACGTGCGCTGCGTGACCGCCTCGACTGAGTTATCACACGCCTCGAAGCAGAGAGCTGCGCCCCGACCGAGGTCGGGGCGCACTTCTGTATTCAGATCAGCGAATCACTTCTTCCACGCGATCGGCTCACCATCGAAGTAGTTGTAGTCGGTGTCGTTCGGAGCCCACGCCGTGTAGCCGAACTCGGAGCCATCCGGAACAGCGAAGATGAGGCACGTGTCGAGCGGTTCGCCCTCGTCGTTCTCCTCCTCCATATACTGGTTGTCACACGGCTCGAAGTTTCCGATCATGTTGATCGGGGCGAGGCGGTTGTCGTCGGCGTCGAAGGCGTACATTCCATCTGTCGGGTCCTTGCCGTCGAGCTCGAACTCGAAGGGCTCGAGCTTGGTGGCTGTGACGCTGACGTAGTACGGCGTGTAGCCCTCAAGCTTCTCGAGGAAGTCGTCACCGGCCTCCTTGAAGTCAGAGATCGGAGCCTCGGCCACGTCGGTCACCGTGATCTCGAGCTGCTGCTCGCCGTCATCGGTGTCTGGGAAGATGACCGTTGCGGAGTCGCCGAGCGACAGCTCGGTGCCCGGTGCCGTCAGGTCTCCAGCCTCGCCGCCCTCGTCCTCCTCGGCCGGCTGCTCGGTGGTCTCCTCAGCCTCGGTCGACTGTTCGGTGTCGTCGACTGGCTGATCGTCCGACGCTCCGGAACATCCCGTCAGGACGAGCGCCAGAATGCCGATGGTCGATGTCATCAGGATGCGCTTGCGCATTTCTTCCCCCATCTCTCGGTGCTGAGTTGCTGTAGGACTACGCTACGGAAACACGGGCGGAAGACGCCATGGGGATGGGTTGTTCTCCCCATGACCGGCGATATTCAAAGTGATCAGCGGCTCATCTGCGGTTCTCTGCTTAGGGGACCCGATGGCCGGCGGCTCGCGTCAGCTCGTACCACTCCGCACGGCTGAGCGGAAGGTCCGAGCCCGCCGCGGCCTCAGTGACCCGGCTCGGTGTCGTGGTTCCGAGCACCACCTGCATGTGGGCGGGATGCCGCGTGATCCACGCGGTCGCGATGGCGATCGGCGCTACCTCGTACTGCGTGGCGAGACGTTCGATCACCGTGTTCAGCTCCGGGTACTCGCTCGAGCCGAGGAACACCCCGGTGAAGAACCCGGCTTGGAACGGCGACCAGGCCTGAACCGTGATGTCGTTGAGACGGCAGTAGTCGAGCACTCCCCCATCGCGCATGATCGACTGCGGCTCGTCACCCATATTCGCCGCCAGTCCCTGCGCCACGAGGGGCGCATGAGTGATCGAGAGCTGCAGCTGGTTCGCCACGATCGGCTGAGTGACCGAGCGTTTCAGCAGCTCGATCTGCAGCGGCGTGTGGTTCGATACGCCGAAGGCTCGGACTTTGCCTGCCGTGTGGAGCTCGTCGAAGGCCTTAGCCACGTCGTCCGGCTCGACGAGGGCATCGGGCCGGTGAAGCAGCAGGACGTCGATGTAGTCCGTCTGCAGTGCGCTGAGCGACCCCTCCACGGAACGAATGATGTGCTCGTGGGAGAAATCGAAGTACGGACCGTCGGGCACGATGCCGCACTTGGTCTGAATCGTCAGCGCCTCGCGCTCGGCGGAAGTGAGCTTCATCGCCTCAGAGAAACGCCGCTCGCAGGCGTGCAGCTCCGGGCCGTAGATGTCGGCGTGATCGATGAAGTCGATGCCGGCATCGCGGGCGGTGTGGACAAGCTCACGAACCTGTTCGTCCGTCTTGTCGGCGATGCGCATGGCTCCGAGCACGACGTTCGGTGCGTCGATATCGGTTCCGGCCAGGGTGATTCTCTTCATGGAATACGTGCTCCTCGGGGGGTCTCTCTCAACGCCACGGTCTCGATCAGACCGGGGCGAGTCTGTGGTGGGGCTCAGGGGGCAGGTCGACCACGATCTCATCTCCGGGCCTGATCACTCCGCCTCGCGATACGACGCCCATGACTCCCGCCAGCCGCTCGATCTCGCCTGATTCATCGGTTCGGAGAACTTGCTTCATGAGTCCCTCCTGAAGCCCGTTGATCTGATGGCAGGGGTTGCGCAGCCCCATCACGGTGATGACGGCGTCTCCGATGGAGAGACGCGTGCCGACGGGCAGTGAGAGGATGTCCAGCCCGGTCGTCGTCAGGTTCTCCCCCATCTGGCCCGGTTCGACGTGGAACCCCGCCACTGCGAGGTCGTCGAACAGCTCTGCGTGAAGCAGATGCACCTGGCGCAGGTTCGGCGTCGAGGGGTCGCGCTTCACACGCGAGACGTGCTGAACGGTCGCACCGGCGTGCGCATCTCCAGCGACTCCGAACCCTTCGACGAGCTCGATCTCATCGACGGTGGGCTTGCTGAACGAGTGGGTGCGGCTTCTGTGAACGCCGAGCACGGATGCTGTCATACCGACAGTCTCACACGCCACCCACGCGTCAGTCGTCACTGCTCGTCGCGGCCCGGGTCAACGGGTTTCTCGCCGCTCGGAGCGTCAGCGGCATCCTGCCCCGCACCGTCATTGCGGTGCTCTTTCTTGGCTGCCGCCGCATCCGCTGTCCGCTTGCGAGCGAAGCGCCACTTCTTTGACGTCTCCGCGGCGTCGTCGTCCATCGGTTCAACGGGCACAGCGGTCGTGAGTTCGAACGCTCCCTCGTGCTTCTCGACTCCGGTGACAACGCTCTCGACAAGGACTCGCCGAGCCAGCTGACCCCGGAGCACAAGGGGATCCTTGGAGAGGTCCTTCCACAGTGCGACACAGAGCAACAGCATCACGAGCACGAACGGAACAGCAGAGACGATCGTGATGTTCTTCAATCCGTTGAGCGCCTCGGCCGGGTTATCGCCGCCGGCGAGGAGCATGACTGCGGCGACCGCGCCCGTCGCAACGCCCCAGAAGAGAGTGAGTTTCTTCATCGGCTCGGCGGCGCCGTTCTCGGAGAGCCCGGCCATCACGATGGAGGCCGAGTCCGCACCTGTCACGAAGAAGATCGCCACCAGGACGACGGCGAGCCCCATGAGCACGAATACCACCCACTGCGGCACCGGCATGTGCGTCAGCAGGTCGAAGAGGATCGTGTCGAAGTCGATGTCGGGCACTCCGTCGACCATCTGAGCGAGCATGTTCGTCGTGTCACCGGCTTTCTCCGCGCGCTCCTGCAGCCCGATCGCCCCGCCGCCGAAGATCGCGAACCAGATGACTGATATCGCAGATGGCACGAGCAGAACGCCCGTCACGAACTGGCGAATCGTGCGGCCGCGTGAGATGCGCGCGATGAAGAGTCCGACGAAGGGCGTCCACGACACCCACCATGCCCAGTAGAAGATCGTCCAGGTCGACATCCACTCGGCCAGCTTGGGGGCGTCGCCGGCGGGAGTGCGGGAGGCCATCTCCGGCAGGTCGCCGATGAACGCGCCGATCGCATCGGGGATGACGTTGAGGATGAACAGCGTCGGGCCGCCGATGAACACGATGACGGCCAGCAGCACGGCCAGCACCATGTTGATGTTGGAGAGCCACTGGATGCCGCGCTCGATGCCCGACACTGCCGAAGCGACGAACAGAGCGGTGAGGATGGCGATCACGGTCACGGTGAGGCCGGTGCCGACGTTCTCCATGATGCCCGTCGATTCGAGCCCGCCCCCGATCTGCAGGGCGCCGAGACCGAGAGAGCACGCCGACCCGAAGAGCGTCGCGAGGATCGCCAGGATGTTGATAATCTTTCCACCCCAGCCGTTGACCGCTTTCTGGCCGAACAGGGATGTGAACATCGAGGAGAACAGCTGAGTGCGGCCGAGCCGGTAGGTGCCGTAGGCCATGCCGAGACCGACGATCGCGTACATGCCCCACGGGTAGAGCGTCCAGTGGAACATGGTCGTCCCCATCGCGGTGCTCACCGCTGCGGGAATCTGCCCGTCGACCGTGCCGGGTGGTGGAGACATGTAGAAGAAGAGCGGCTCACCAACGCCGTAGAAGATCAGGCCAATGCCCATGCCGGTCGCGAACATCATCGCGATCCAGGAGGACGTCCGGAATTCCGGCCCCTCTCCGTCTTTGCCCAGCGGGATCGCACCGAAGCGGCTCACGGCGACCACGATCACGAAGACCGTGAAGACGGTGGCGGCGATGACGAAGAGCCAACCGAGGTTCTTGATCGTCCCGTTCAGCGCTGCATCAGCGACGGTTCCGAGTCCGTCGGGTGAGACGAAGCCCCAGGTGACGAATGCGACGGCGAGAATGGCGGCGACGGTGAAGACCACCCAGTCGATGCCCCGTTTATTCTGCTGCTTTCGACGTTTGGTCGCGGCCTTGAGCTGGTTGATGAGTTCTTCGGTGGAATCAGGAGTGCTCATGGTGATCTGCCCGGCCCCCGAAGACGCGCCAGGCAACCAGTCCCTTCTGTCTCACTTTTCGATTGCCTTTTCACAATAAGGGCGCTACACCCATCGTCAAAGCTTCTCGACCGCGTGTGGGCGGAGTTTGTCAATATTGGTTGACGCCAAAAACTCCGTCAACTACAGTTGACACATGGTCAAGGACGAAATGGAAGCCGCGACAAGCGACGACCCCCGAATGGGGCTTCGCGCGGTTCGCTCCCTGCGAGAGCTCGCCGATCGGCTTGAAGTGCTCCACGTGGCGCATGGACGAGATCAGGGCATGTCCTGGCAAGAGATCGCGGATGCACTGGGGGTCACACGCCAGGCGGCACACAAGAAACACGGAAGGACCCGCTGATGTTCGAAAAGTTCACTCATACTGCCCGGGCCGCGGTCATGGACGCCCAGGAGCAGGCGTTACGCTGCGACGCAAAGATGATCGACACGTCCCATCTCCTCCTCGCGGTGATCGAAGCCGCTGACGATTCAGCAGCGCTCCTCCGCGAGTACCTGCCTGACGACGAGGCACTGAACGCGCTCTACTCGGCTGCGACGTCCGAATTGGATCCCGCTGCGTTGACATCGCTCGGCATCGACCTCACCGCGGTATCAAAGAAGGCGGATACCGTATTCGGCCCGGGCGCGCTTTCCGCGTCGCACAAGAAACGCAGGCACATGCCGTTCGCGCACGAGGCGAAGCGCTGTCTAGAGCTTGCCCTTCGGGAAGCCGTCAAGCGTTCAGATCGAGAAATCAGCACGCGACACATTCTTCTCGGAATTCTCCGCGAAGAATGCGCGGGTCGCACGGCGCTGAGCCACCAGGGCGTCGATACAACCGCCCTCCAAACCCGCCTACGACGGTCAGACGCGGCATGAAAGAGGCCGCTCGCGCTGCTCAGGAGACCGTATCGAAGCCATTTCCGCGCGCTCTGTCACGGGCATCCTTCAATGCGACCACCAGTGCCGCGATCACGACCAGCCCGATCGCGCTGAACCCGACGGTGACGGCGATAGCCCAGGATGCCTGCGACAGCGTGGCGAAGACGAGCGCGGTGATCACGGCGATGCCGATCGAGGTGCCGATGCGCTGACCGGTCTGCATGATCGCCCCCGAGCTTCCCGCGTATTGCAGAGGAACCTCAGCAAGGGTCAGCGTCTGGTTCGGGCTGATGACCGAGCCCTGGGCGATCCCGATGAAGGAGAGGGAGAGCAGCAGCCACCACTCGCTCAGCACGCCGCTGTCGTGCAGAAGCACCACCGCGATGCTGAGCCCGAGCCCGACAAGTCCGATGAGAAGTCCGCCGATCACGACCTTGCGTCCGAGTCGAGCGACGCGGTAGCCCGCCCACGTGGACGCGAACGCCGACAGTATGGCCGACGGGATGCCGATGAGACCCGCAGCCGAGGCCGACCAGCCGAGTCCCTCCTGCATGTACAGAGCGATGAGCACCCATACACTCGTCATACCGAGGAAGTACAGAGTGACGATGACCGTTCCGTTGGCGAAGCTCTTCGTCGAGAAGATCTTCAGATCGACCATGGGGCTGCGTCCAATGCGCGCGTAGCGCTTCTCCCACGCCACCCACGCGACGACGAGGGCGAGCCCGGCGGGAATCAGCAGCCAGATCGTGGCCGGAGCCGTGGTTTCGACGAACGGGAAGAGGAGTGCCAGAACGGCGAGCCCGAGGAGGACCGCGCCGACGGCATCCATGGATCTCCCACGTTGACGCACCTCGACGACGTCGGCGGTCACTGCCTTCTGCCGGAGTCGGATCAGCGGACGCGGGAACCAGATGAGGGCGAGAATGATCGTGAGGATGCCGATCGGCACGTTCACCAGAAAGGTGAGCCGCCAGCCGATCTCAGGGCCGCCGAGATCGATCAGAAGCCCTCCGAGTACGGGGCCGATGGCGACGGAGACGCCAACAGCGCTCCCGAAATAGCCGAAAGCCTTGCCGCGCTCAGCGCCGCGGAAATACTGCTGGATCATGCCGACGCCCTGCGGATTCAGCAGCCCAGACCCGACGCCCTGCACGAAGCGAGAGATGTTCAGCCACTCGGCGTTCGGAGCGAAACCGGCCGCGACGGAGGAAGCCGTGAATACGATCACACCGAGGATGAAGATTCCGCCCCGCCCCATTATGTCGCCGGCGCGTCCCGCAGCGACCAGAACGATGCCGAACGTCAGGGCATAGCCCGAGAGCACCCACTGCAGATCAGACTGGGTCGCGCCGAGACCGTGCTGGATGGATGGGAGCGCGACGTTGACGATGCTCACGCCGATGAGCGACATGAAGATCGCCGTGAGCAGCACCCAGAGCACGCGCCAGCGCACGGGGTCTGGCGTGGCGTCAGGATCCGACGTGTTTGGGTTGAGTGCTTCTCGCGCGGTCATGTACCTCCGTAAGTCCATCACCGGGAACACATATCGTAGGGCTATTTATTCCCAGCACTCTGAACTGCCCCACCCTCGAGGGCTGAGAGATCCATCGTTTCGAGGGATACGAGCCTGCTCTTCCGACCTGTGACAGCGCGGTGAACACCCCAGACCGCGAGAAAGACCGGGAGCCCGATATACGACGAGAGCAGAGCCACTACGTGCCCGTCGAGAACCGCCTGGAAGTTCTGGCCGCCGATCACGACGAGCATCACGACGAGTGCGAGAATCGGCCCGACCGGGAAGAACGGGGCGACGTACGGCAGCTCGTCGAGCGACCTTCCTTGTCGCAGCCACGCACGGCGGAACCTGACGTGCGACCACGAGATGCCGACCCAGACGATGAACCCGGAGAGGCCGGAGACGTTCAAGAGCCAGGAGTACGCTGCTCCGCTGCCGATGATGCTCGTCAGGAAAGCGAAGAGACCGATCGCGGCGGTCGCGCACAGCGCCATGATCGGCACGCCCCGGCTGTTGAGACGAGCGAAGATCTTGGGCGCTTTGCCCTCGTCAGCGAGTGCGTGAAGCATACGGGTCGACGCGTAGAGGCCAGAATTACCCGCAGAGAGCACCGCCGTGAGGATGACCGCGTTCACGACGGCAGCGGCGATGCCGATTCCCGCACGCTCGAACACGAGTGTGAAAGGGGATGCCGTGACGTCGCCACTGTCCGCGGAGGCGAGAAGCCGCGGATCGGTATTGGGAAGGAGAAATCCGATGACGGCGATCGCCAGAACATAGAACAGCATGATGCGCCAGAAGATCGTCCGGATGGCACGCGGCATGTTTCGTCGTGGGTCTTCGCTCTCCCCCGCCGCAATGCCGACGAGTTCTGTCCCTTGGAACGAGAACCCGGCGATCATGAAGACAGCGATGACGGAGACCCAGCCGCCGGCGAACGGCGCATCTCCCGCAGTCCAGTTTCTGAATCCAGGGCTGTCGCCTCCCATGACCCCGATGATCATGAGGATGCCGAGGCCGAGGAACACGATGACTGTCGTGACCTTGATCGCTGCGAACCAAAACTCACCCTCCCCGAACGCACGAGCGGAAAGCGCGTTGAGTCCGGTCAGGAGGGCGAGAAACAGACGAAGAGCACCATGACGCCAATGACGACGTATGCCACGAGGGCGCCGCCCGGCCCCGCCTGTGCGATCGTCCCGCCGGAAGCGAGAAACAGCCCTGTTCCGATGGCCCCGCCGATCACGATCATCTGCAGGTGCCGAGCGCGAAGGCTCCGCTTCAGCGCGGGAACTGTCGGTTCCGCGGAACTCGACGAGGTCATGAGCGGCCTTTCTCGTGGCGATGCGACATTCCAGGGTAGGTCGTCCGGCTGCTCTGCGGTGAATCGTCGCGTGTTTGGGCATCCCTCCCCATGTCGACGAAGCATCTCGCGTCGTAAGGTGGCAGCGTGGCATCACCAATCCCGTACGCCTAAGCAGCGCAGACTCTGCAGATACGAGGTTCAGTGACACTGCCCGGTGCCCCGGCTTCGTGGTCTCGAGTTATGGCCGTCCTCTTCATCGTCCTTCGAGTGCTCATCGTCGCTTTGGCCGTCGCTACCCCGATATTCCTGGTCGTGGCGATCACTTCCGGCGCGCAAGTGTTTCCTGCCGGCATCATCGGCGTCATTTCCGCGCTGGTGATGCTTGCAGGTGCCTTTACCCTCGTCACTTACATGTCTCGACGGCATCGCGCGCGGGGCGAGCTCGAGCGCCTTGACGTGTGGATCGGCGCTGAAGGCGTGATGCTGCGCGGCGTGGGTCCCATCCCCTGGCACGACTTCGAACCTGCCAGACACCAACTAGTTCCGGCGGAGCACGACAGCGGATATGTGTCGCGAGCGGTTATGCCATTGACGCCGTCGGGGGTGTTCAACGTCAATAACCGTCTTGCACCGCAGCTTCGTGAACGCGTGTGTCCCGTCAGCGGGCCAATGTGGAAGAAGATGCACTACTGGGTTTATGTCCCCGGAGTCGAGGGCCTTGCTCAGAATGAGGTGATGGACCTCATCAATCGGGGGCACTGGATGTACGCCCGAGCGCAATACAGCGCATGATCGGCACTCCATACGAAAGCGCGCATATATTCTGACCTAACGTTAGGCCATGCTTCGACGCCTCATCTCCGGTGCGTTCTGGAGGCTGAGCCGCTGGAAACTCACGAGCGAGCCCGCACCAAATCGGCCCACTGTCCTCATCGGCGCGCCTCACACGTCAAACTGGGACTTCGTCCTCATGCTTGCGATCGCATGGCGACTCGGGATCGACGTCCGCTGGCTCGGCAAGAAGAGCCTGTTCAAGGGTTGGCGCGGGCCCATGATGCGCAGCCTCGGAGGCATCCCCGTCGATCGCGCAGACCCGAGCCGCGTCGTCGCCGACGTCGTTCAGCAGGTTCATGCTGGAGACGTCTTCGGCCTCGTCGTCACACCGGATGGAACACGCGGTGCGCATACCCATTGGAAGTCCGGTTTCTATCGCATCGCTCGTGAGACCGGGATGCCCGTGACGCTCGGCTACGTCGACCGTACGACGATGACGACCGGCCTCGGGCCGACTTTCGAGCTCACCGGCAACGTCACCCATGACATGGACCGCATACGCGAGTTCTACTCTGACAAGGCCGGGCTTCGTCCCGCGTTGCGCGTCGAGCCGCGCCTCCGGGAGGAAGACTCCGCTCCACGATGACAAACGCCGTCCTCCTGTCGTACCCGTTTCGCGGTCGTTGGCTCACGCAGAACAGCCCCGCGTCCCGCGTTCCCAGTCACGGCACGACGCTGTTCGGCACGTCATACGCGATCGATTTCGTTCCCGTAGACAATGATGGTCGATCTGCGCGCATCACGATTCGCTCGCTCGTCGCCAGAGAGCATCCACGGACGTTCATCGGCTTCGGTCGCGACGTTCTCGCACCGATCGACGGAACTGTCGTTGCAGTGTACGATTCGATCCCGGATCACGCTGCTTATCGCGGCATCCCTTCTCTTGGCTACGCGCTCACGCAGAGTCACAGAGCACGAAAAGGCTGGCTCGGGCTCGCCGGAAACCATGTGATGATCGAGTCGGATGCTGGCCCTGTCCTCGCACTGTGTCACCTTCAGCTCGGGAGTATCCCCGTGGCGGAGGGGCAGCGAGTTCGCTCAGGCGACATCATCGGACGCTGTGGCAACTCGGGCAACAGCACGGAACCGCATCTGCACCTGCAGGCGATCGATCGGCTCGATGTCGACATTGCTCGCGCGGTGCCGATCACGTTCGACCACGGTCTGCCGCGCAATGGCCAGATCAAAGACATCGATGATTCGGGCGAGCAAGCTCAGGATGCTCACGGGATGACACCCGTCTGAGCGACGCTCAGACTCGCCGCTCTGTCGTCCGCCGGCGCGCCAGCCAGACGACACCTCCGATCACGATCACCTGAACGATGAGCAGAACGGTCCCCGAGATCACTGCGGGCCATCCCATCACGAAGCCTGACTGAAGCGTCCCGATGCCGCTCGCAACGGGATAGAAGAGCGGCCACAGAATGGCGAGGTTTCGGACGAACACGAAGACGATTCCGAATGCGATCGCGAACAGCCCGAAGCTGAGCGCCAGTACGAAGGGCACCGAACCGACGTGCTGCAGAGCGAACCCGACTCCCGTCAGCACGATCGCCGGCAACCAGCCGAAAGCGCGTTCCCAACGCAGAAACAGCCACCCGAAGACAAAGAACGGCTCCCAGAAGACCACCAGGTTAGCGAGGAGATGCGGCATGACAGGCACGTTGGACGCCGCGGCGACCGTCACCAGCTGATATGCTGACCCGGCACCCAGCAACGCCGACACGATGAGCGAGACGATGAGGAGTCGGCGGCGAATGCCGAGCCCCGCGAGCCCTTCGCGTCGCCACAGAACGACAGTCACGACCGGGATCAGAGTTGCGACGATGACGATGCCGCCGAGAAGGAACCACTCGTTAACGGCGTTTCCCGCCCAATAGCAGCCCCAGAATGCGAGCAGCGTGCCCGCGGCGATGAGGGTGTCGCCTCGTGGATTCCACGCGAACATTCGTCGACGAGGCTGAGAGCTGGGCGCGGTCTCTGACGCCCCAGCGGGTGGAGTGTTCAGCGCTGACATCTGCGTCCTCTTTCCGCGCAAGGCCCCTACTTACGCCGAGCGCATGGTGAATTACGCCGTTGCCGAGCCATGGTAGGAGGTAAAGCGTGCCCGCGCCAGGTCTACGATGCGTGTCTGTGCGGCGCGAAGTGTGTTCACCCCGTTCATCGACGACGTTCAGCGCCGTGGTGGCGTGGATGCCGCTGTTCTAACTGCGACCGAACAAGGACAGGATCGCACCGAAGAATCTGAGAATCTGGACTACGACGACGAAAGCCTGCAGAACAGCCATGGTTGCTTGCATGGTGGCACCGAGCGCACGGAGATTCTGGGCGGTGACATCGGCCCCACCGAGATATTCGAACTCCCTCTCCCACTGGCGCTCACATCGGAAGAGCACCGCGTATGGCAGAAGGCGCTCGATGAGCACGTACCGATCGAGTCCTGCTTGCGCAACTGCGTCGTTCGCGGTCGGCCGTGGCCTGAGTCCGAGTGCTTGACCGCCGGGAGTCAGCGCGCCGGCCGGTGTCCGAAGCGCGCCCTGCGGAGATTGCAGAACGCGAAGACGATCCTGCTCAGCCAGACGCACGTAATCACGCAGCCCCGAGAGGTAGCGACGCAGCTCCGTGCCCTGCTCGGTGAAGAGAAGAATCGGCGGCGGCGCGATCGTGAGAACTCCGAGCACGCCCGCAACGGTCAATACCGTGACGATGATGCCGACCCAGTCCCCGTTCAACGCGGCGCCGAATATGAAGATGAGCCCAAATGCCGTGAGCGCGAGAAACATCAGAGAGAGCACATACAGGTGGATGCTCACAGAGAACTTCTTCGTGAGCCCTTGCCGCTTCATCTGCCTCCGCACGGAGTCGAAGTACGCGGCGAGCGCGCGCCGCTGGTGACTGCGAAAAGCGCCCTTCCCCTTGAGGAAGTAGATATCGGGGGCTTCTTCTGGAGCGCTTACGTGGATGCCGATATCCGCGAGTGCCCGGACGTACGTACGCCGCATTCGCTTCGTGTAGAGCTTGGGCCGAAACGAACGAAGAAAGAGCCGTTCTTGTGCGGTCAGCCCCGTACCGAGGAGCGCCTCGATCGCGACAGGACCACGCTTGCCGCGCGGAGCAAGAACACGAATCTTCTTCTGGACTGCGAGCTGGATGATCGTCGCCGCCAAAACGCGTCGATCGGCACGTAGAGCCAGACCATGATGCGTGATGCTGCCTCGAGGTGGGACGTACTGGGCAACAAGCGATTTCGGAAGATGCCGTGCGAACGGGCGTGTGATGAGAACGACGAGAAGCGCAATGCCGACGACGAGCAGTCCGAGAACAACGATGCCGATCAGATAGTCGGTATCCGTCGCGTAGCTGGACGACATCTTCAGAGTGGCTCCCCGCGTGACCTAACATTCGCTGATCTCGATCGTATCGACACCCCAGCGCCAGCCGTAGCTTCTAGTGAGGAGACTTCTCCCCATTGCGGTCTCCGGATCGCCACGATCTAATCGAACCATCGGCTCAAGATCGATTGCGAAACTGTAGCGTCACGAGGAGGATCTCACGAGTGACGACGTCCGTCGGATATCCGACCCCATTGCGCGTGCAGTGCAATCGGGGCTTTGGATCAGCGTTCTGGTTCGTCATAGGTGTGACTCTTCTTCTGACGCTCTTCGGAGTTGCGCAGGGTTGGGCAACTGGGTCCGGAAAAGGTGCCGCCGTCGGCCTCCTCATTGGAGCCTCCGTCGGCGTGATCTTCCTCGTTACGCGCGCTGTCTTGCTCCCACAATTGAGCATCGACCTCGAACGCGGCCGCTTGCGAACGCGTTTCCGCACTATACCGTTCTACGCCGTCGCCGTAGTCCGATTCAAAGCATACGGCCGTCCCGGAAGCTGGGCCGACTTTATGGATGCTGATGGCCGGGTCCTAGCCCGAATGGCCCTCGCAGACACGTTCTTCGCCACACCGACTGCGGCGCAATGGCATGCCCTTCGTTGCACTATCGCATCCGCTTCTGCTGTTGGTGGCTATCGCTCAGCCCAAACACCTCTCAGACATAGCTCGTGGGTGCCCGTGGATGCCGCTGTCCAAGCGCTCGATGCGCAGGCTTCATGGTGCGCCGCCGGCAAGCGGTCGAGTTCACGCCACGCGCCGGTCACCGCCTTCTACGGGACTCACGTCGCCCTACACTGAATCGTCTGCGACATAGTCGACGCTCGCATGACCTCTCCGGCGCCGAATGATCAGTGCCAGTCGTAGGTGACCATCCAGAGAGGCGCCTCCTACTCGGCTACCCCCGTGCTCAATTCCTGATCGCTCATCGCACGCGACCAAAGATGTCAGTGCTTATAAGGCACATCGCCGAGTGGGCGGGGCTTAGGGTTCTGGGCGACCCACTCAACCGCGAGCTCCGACAGACGATCCAGGTCGGTCTGCGCACCTCGTCCCGTGCGAACATGGCGTGCGACGGCGCGCTTCGTGCCGCTCGTGCCATGTGCCGCTATTGATCAGGATGTCGGACGAACCGTCGTGCATCACACGCCTCCCAACGGGAGCCACATCGAAGATCGTGTACAGCTCGTCTAACGCAGCCTGCGTGACGTCAAGCTGATCCACCGCGAAGACCGAGCGAGCTCGTTCGAACTCCTGACCGATCTGCTCAACTCTGGCACGCATCTTGTTCGATATTGGTGAGCCCAACGGAATGAGCAGACGGACGATGCCGACAGCGTCAGTGATGCGCCTGTTCTCGACCCGCGCAAGCGCCGCCTCTAACAGGGACTGCGGATTCCAGCGGTCGTCCGAGACCGTTGCACCGCGCTCAGCCAGCAACGTGGCAGCGCTGACCTTGAGGTCGATGACGGCGTTGACGAAGGCCGTACGACCTGACTTGTCGGGAGCTTCGATATCTGCCCCGAGCGACAAGAGCAGATCGATCTGGTCGACATGCTTCTGCATCGAGCTCTGCGCGCGCTCAGCCAATGCCGTGCAGCCACGAACGTCACGAGCGTCGACGTCGAGTCCTTGTTCAACCAACCACACGATCAGTTCATCTGGACAGTCGCGAAAACCGAGGGCGGTCGATTTGTTGTACCCACCGCGTGCGTCGATCTCACAGTGATCGAATACCGCAATAAGTTCAGCGAGCGATGCAGAGACGAGCATCGCGTCAAATTCCTTGGGAAGAGTCTTGCGCTTTCGAGCCATAGGGCACCTTCCACTACGTGTTATGAAGACCGCGGCCCTTTCCAGCTCGGTCGCCTCACTGTTGAGAGCTGGATACACCCGGAAGGGCGCGGGTCGCTTGCGAGCGACTCGATCGCATCGAGCAAGCGGCGTGCCGTCGACCTATCGAGCTTCCGGATCGCCTTCGCTGCTGACGGGACATAACTGATCGCGTACGACATCGAATAGGGTCAGCGACCGAGCTCGCGCATGAGCACTTCGTGAGAGACGCACCCTACCTCACTCCGCGCCTCAACAGCAGCACGGATGTCATTCCTGGTCTTCCAGGGCCTGCACCGCGCGGTCATAGAACTCCGGCGACACGACTACCGCACGGCGCCCCGCGCCACGCGAAGTGATCTCAACAGGCTCGCGCTGTGCTGCAGCGATGTAGTCGCTCTGCTGGCTACGGAACTGGGACAGAGTCACGGAGGTCATGGGCTCATCGTACAACTTGTACAAGTTGCACGAAAGCGGCTCGTAAAGCTGCAACCAGACGTTAGAGCACGAACCTAAATTCGACCGAGTTCCGCTACAAACCAACCTCTGACGATGAGTAGTCAAGTTGCCAGCGCTAATCATCCCGCGGGTCAGAGCGTTGCTCTGATCCGTTCGTACAGTGCACGGCCGAGACCAGGTGCGCATAGCCACCGGCGACGCAAAGGAGCATTCTCACCGCGATGCGGTCGGCCAGCTATGACCGAGGATCGCAATTGAAAAGCAAAGCGCGTCGCTCGCTCCTGAGCACCGCGATCGGGCGCAGAAGGATCTCAGATAGAGGTTGCCAGGTCATCGCCGGTTATCGAGCGCCGACTGTTTCGATGTCGTGTACGCGGTGTGGGCGGCGAGAATAGCCGTCACGGCGAGCACGGCGACGCTCAAGGCAATCACCGGCACGTGATCGATTAGCAGCATCGCGGCGATCGTGATCACCACCAGCACGGCTGCTGCGATGAACCGGGACCGCGCGAGGCGTCCGAACCGGGACCGGAGGAACAACAGGTTCCCCGCCAGGTAGACGAGCGGACCTGCTGCCGTCACGATAACGACTGCGGGCGTGAGGTGATCATGGGAGAGTCGCAGCTCGATGGAGACGGCGACGAGGATCGCACCCAGGACCATGAAGGCATGCGCGTAGGCATAGGCCGACCGGAGAGCCCCGGTCGACGAGTCCCCACCGCGAGTATCAGGCCCAGCAAGGGCGAAGTAGTTCCACCAAAGCACGAACAGGGACGCGAAGCCGACGAGCATGCTCAGGGCGAGCGACGGAGAAAGCTGGCCGTGGGACACGATGCTGCCGCCCATGAGCAGAATGGACTCGCCGAGGGCAATGATGAAGACGAGACGGTTGCGCTCGGCCAGGTGCTCGGCGTCTGTGTCCCACTGGTGCATGGGTGCCGCCCCGATGCCGGGGATCCGGTAGTGGGCCAGCGGGGCCGCGTAGTCGATGAGCACCGCAATCAACCAGAGACCCAGCCGCCACTCGAGGGGCAGTGCCGCACCGAGGGCCCAGAAGATGCCGGCCAGGAGGGTCCACAGCAGGAGCATGCGGTAGTTGGCTGCGAGCTGGTTTCCGCGGTAGGCGATCATCATGAAGACCGGACGAAGGATGCCCATGAATAGATAGCACCCGACGAACAACCAGGCTCCGTCGCCGAAGGCACTAGGAATGGCGATCGACATGCCCAGCGCGGCAAGCATGAGCACCCCGGAGAGCAGCTGCACCGCGGTGCGGCTCGGATCCAGCCAGTTCATCGCCCAAGCGGTGTAGTTCCAACCCCACCACACCGCGGCGAACACCACGATAGTCTGGGCTGCACCCTCCCAAGAGAGATGCTCGATGAGCAGGTGCGAGAGCTGGATTATAGCGAAGACGTAGACCAGGTCGAAGAAGAGCTCGACAGGGCCGACCTCGGATCGACGTTGCCCGGTGCGGGCGAGCGGGACGGTAGTCATGGTTGACGAACCTCGTATATGCGTGTCGTGCGTTTGCTTCGAAGGCAACAACACCGAGCGGGCGTCCATCTGGCTGGACGCCCGCTCGAGATGCCAGTGTCGGTTCTAGCCTTCGCGGATCGTCATCTTCGCGAGCTTGTCGCCGTCGACGTCGAAGATAAATTTCGAGCGGCCGTTGGCGTGGTTGGAGCGCCAGTCGCCGACGACGGTGACCGTCTCGCCTGCAGCGTCTACCTCCTCGACGGCAAGCGTGCCGCGGGAGCCGATGAACTCCCTGTCGCTCCAGGCCTTGATTGCATCGCGGCCGGTGAAGATCCGCCCCCAGTCGTCGACCGCGCCGGCGGCGGTGAAGGCGTCGAGGAACGCGGCCTCGTCATGGCGATTGACGGCGTCGATGAAGGACGCCACTGGCTCGGGAATAGTCTGATCGGTCATGAGTCTGCTCCGTTCTCAGCGGGTGGTGTAGCCGCCGTTGGCGAGGATGGTCTGACCGGTGATCCACCAGCCGTCGGTGGCGAGGAAGCGGACGATGGGGGCGATGTCCTCGATCTTGGTCAGCTCATTGCCCATGGCCTGTGATTTGTGGAAAGCGACTCGCTCCGGTGTCTCCTGCCCATAGAAGAACGGGGTGTCCATCGGACCGGGCGCCACCGCAGTCACGGAGATTCCGCGATCGGCGAACTCCTTGGCCGCGGCGCGGGTGAAGTGCTCCACCGGCGACTTGCCGCCGGCATAGGTGGAGTAACCGTCGGTGAAGGCCGCCAGCAGCGAGGTGACGATGGTGACGATCTTGCCACCCTCGGCGAGGCTCTTCCCGGCTTCCTTGATGAAGAAGTAAGCGGCCTTGGAGTTGATGTCGAACATCGAGTCATACTCGTCCTCGGTCGTCTCCACGATCGGCTTGCGCAGGACCTTGCCGGCAGTGTTCACCGCAATGTCGATCGTACCCAGCGCCGATTCCGCGTCGGCGAACAGGCGGGTCACGTTCGCCGGAACCGTGAGGTCTGCCTGGAACGTAGCGCCCTTGACTCCAGCAGCCTCGACAGCAGCGAGCGTCTGCTCGGCGTCGGCGCGGCTGGAGTCGGAGTTGTAGTGGATCGCCACGTTCGCGCCAGCCTCGGCCGCCTGGCGAGCGATCAACCCGCCGAGGTTCTTCGCGCCGCCCGCGATCAGAACGTTCTTGCCCTTGAGTGTGTGCTCAGCCATGAAGCCCCCTCTGTATCGTCACTATGCAACTGTATCTCTCTGATACATAAGCTAACGTAGCATCATGACAGGAACGCCGACAAGCGATACACGGGAGCGGATGATCCTGGCGGCCGCGGACCTCATTGCCGCCTCTCCCGGCGAGGACTTCTCCCTGCGAGCGGTCTGTGAGGCGGTCGGGGTGAAGATGCCGACGCTCTACCACTTCTTCGGCTCCAAGCAAGGACTGATCGACGCTGTCATCGCGCACGGGTTCGACCTCTACCTGGGCGAGAAGTCGTCGATGGAGTCCTCCGGCGACCCCATCCAGGACATCCGCGCCGGTTGGGACGCCCACGTCGCCTTCGGCCTGGCCAACCCCGGGTTTTACACGCTGATGTACGGGAAGGTCCGCCCTGGGTACTCCCCCGAGGCGCAGTCGCGTCCCAGCGAGATCCTACGCGCGCTCACGGCGCGGGCCGCCGAGCAGGGCCGGCTCCTGGTGCCCTCTGAGCAGGCTGCCGCGCACATCCTCGTGACCAACATCGGCGTCACCCTGCGTCAGATTATCCTGGCAGCGCCGGACCCGGGGCTCTCTCAAGCTGTCCGTGAGGGTGTTATCTCAGCGATCACCGGCAAGGGAACACGAGCCGACGACCCTCTCACCATCGCCATCGAGATTGCCGCAGCGAATCCAGACGTCCTTGGCAGGGCAGAGACCCAGCTCCTTATCGAATGGCTCGGCCGGTTGAGCAGGGTTGAGAAGCTGCAGTAGGCGAGTGCCACGAGCTTCGGAGAGGCACAGCGGTTCAGGAGGTAGACAAGAGACCTTCTTCGATCAAACCAACGCCGTGCCAGCGGGCAGGATTCGCGCCGCGCGTACAGAGTGCCTAACTCAACACTAGGCCGTCGTAGATGCGCTCGGACGGCTCGACGTCCCGATCGACGGGGACGTGGAGTGTGGCGATGTGCAGCCGTTGCCCGTCCGACCTCACCAGACGTTAGTTTGAAAAGCGGAATTCGACCACGTCCCCACACCGAGAAACATCTGTTCGCCAGGTCCACTCCCTCCCGTCAGAGGCCACTGCAGACCTTCCCAGTAGGCGAAGCCGAGCTGGACGATGACATCCGCACGGTCTTGACCGCGAAGTCGACCTGCGCGTCGTCGAGGCCGAGCAGGCGCTGAACGATGCGCATGTTCTCCGCGCCGGTCAGGTGCGCATACCCCGGCGGAGTCTCGATGAGCGAGCCGACACCGCCCGGCAACTGCCGCCGGGTGCTGCGGGTCATCGGCTGGCCCAGCACCTCGACCTCGCCGCTGGTGGGACGGATGAGCGAGAGCAGCATCTTCATGGTCGTCGATTTGCCCGAGCCATTCGGCCCGAGGAAGCCGTAGACACTGCCTTCAGGGATGCGCAGGTCGAGACCGTCGACGACGATGCGGCCGCCGTAGGCCTTCGTGAGGTTTGAAGGTTCGACGGTGAGGGACATGCCTCCACCCTCGCGAAGATCAATGGCGGTGTCGTCTGCCGAGGCGATCATCTTCGACTAGTTGTTGCTGGCCATGAGGTTGTTGACGGGGACCTCGTGCACGGTTGCCGATCGACAAGCGAGTCGCGTCACTCCGTGAGCAGGGCGATGTGGTTAGTTTGTCCGGCTTGGCCAGGCAAGGGAACCGGAGCGGATGCGGCGGATGATCGCTTCCAGCCATGAGCGTTCGTGGTCGAGCTGGTCGCGGTAGTAGTGGGTCTCGATCATGTGCAGTTCGGGGATGTTCTCCGCTTGGTCTAGCGCGCCTTCCAGGCGCTCTTCTTCGCGATGGATGCGGTCGACGCGTCCTTGCAGTGCGGCTGCTGCTTCGGCCGGGACGAGGATTCCGAGGTAGGCCAGCGCGACCATGAATGCGGTGCGGTCGCCTAGAGCGCCGTCCCGAACCTGGCGCTCGACGCGCTCGGCGAGAGCCTGTCGGCCAGCCGGGGTGAGCTGGAATACCTGTCGGTCTGCGTCTTCCTGCTTCGAGCGCAGCCAGCCGGCCTCTACGAGTGTGTTGAGCAGTGTGTAGACGGTTGAGTTCCGCGCGCCGATGTAGGCGTAACGCGAGCGCAGCTCGCTGAAGAGGGCGTAGGCGTGCCGGGGCTGCTCGGCCATCAGCCCCAGGATCGGCAGAACGAGCGGGTTGGCGAGCGCGCTGGTCGGCATCGCTCCAGACTAGCGGAGATAGCCGTATACGGCTATGGTTTCAGTTGCCCGTATACGGCTAGTGAGGAGTTCGTCATGTTGTTTGGAATCTGGCCCGGTGTGGTTGCGGCGGATCTGGTGGATCTGACCCCGTTGGCGACGCCGCCAGAAGACGTCGAGCGCACACGCGCTGGCCTTGACCGGTTGCAGGGCGATGCGGCGCAGTTCTATATCCGCTGCTATCGGCACTACCGCGGGGTCGGAGCACCCGAACCCGGCGTCGATGCGACGCCCGCCGACCCGGGGAACTACATCGGGCGCGGCCGGCTTATCGACCTCACTGCGTGCTATCGCGCCACCGAGCCCGACCCTTCCGGCTACGCCGAGTTCGTCCGCCAAGCCGTCCGGGACGTTGCCGCGTGGGGCGGTGGGAAGGTCCAGGTCGGCGAAGAACTCAACGTGCCGTACCCACAGGACGGTGGCTTCCCTGGCTGCTTCGAGGCAGTTGGCGCGGGCGTCGCGGCCGGGATCGAGGAACGCGACCGCCTCGACGCGAATGTCGCAATCGGCGTGAACTGCGCCGGAGTCGCCGACCCCGCGTTCTGGACCAGGATGGCCGATGCTTTGGGGACGGACTCGACAGCCCGACTCGACTTCATCGGCCTAGACATGTTCCCCGACGTTTTCCACCCCATCCCAGAAGACAAAGTCAGCGCAGGGGCACAGTTTCTCGTCCGCACTCTGCGACAGGTCACCCGCGACGTCGGAATCTCCGAGGCAACGCCGATCCATGTGACCGAGACCGGCTGGCCCACCGGTGCAACCCGCGATGAGGAGAAGCAGGCACGCATCCTGCACGCCGTCGCAGAGGCCGTAGCCGCGACCGGCGAGGTGAGCGTGTACGAGTTGTTCTCGCTCCGCGACGGGATCAGCGACGGCAACTGGCAGAACGGATTCGGGCTCCTCCGCGACGACTACACGCCCAAACCGGCATACGACACGGTTCGACGTCTCATCGAGGCGTCGTGACGGGTGCCGCCGCGTCAGACGAGGGTTGCCTCTTGGCTGCGATGACCCACCGAAACGCCCCGCTCACCCCCGAAGGCCGTAAGCGACTCATCGAACGCGCCGCACTCGCCCGATCGCGCACGTGGCTGCTGAGATGGGGATTTCTCGGGCGACCGCATCGAAGTGGGTAAACCGCTACAAGAAGTTCGGGGAGCTGGGGCTCCTCGACCGCTCATCAGCTCCAGCTCGGCAGCCGACCGCCACACCAGGGGCCCTCGTCGAGCAAATCGAGTCGATGCGGCGTGAGCACAAATGGTCCGCATCTCGCATCGCTTTCGAGCTCGCCCAGCAGGGCAGACCGCTCGGCCGCCGCACCATCACCCGGATACTCGCCCAGCTCGGCCTGAACCGGAGGAAATTCATCGATCCGAACGGAGAGGCCAACCGCGCTCCACGGAAGATCATCGCCGAGCGCCCCGGGCACATGGTGCATCTCGACGTGAAGAAGACCGGCCGCATCCCGGACGGCGGCGGCTGGCGCGTGCACGGAAGAGACAGCGCTGAGGCCAGAGCCGTCGCACGCACGAAGGAGCGAGGTGCGCGCACCGGCTACGTCTACCTGCACTCCGCGATCGACGGCCATACCCGCCTCGCCTACACCGAAGCCCTCGAGAACGAGCAAGCAACGACGGCGATCGCGTTCCTCGACCGAGCGCGCGAGTGGTTCGCCAAGCACGGCATCGCGAAGATCGAGCGGATCATCACCGACAACGGCGCCTGCTACCGCGCCCAAGCATTCGCAGCCGCTCTCGGCGGCTCGCAGCACCGGCGCACGAGGCCGTACACGCCGAAGCACAACGGCAAGGTCGAGCGCTACAACCGCATCCTGGCCGAGGAGTTCCTCTACGCACGAACTTGGAACTCAGAGACCGAACGCGTGAACGCGCTCGCGACCTGGAATCAGCACTACAACTACCACCGGCCCCACGGAGCCCACGGTGGAAAGCCGCCCGCGTCCGCAACACCATTGCGTGTCAACAACGTCCTGGCCTCATACAACTAGTCGATCCGCATTACGTCGGGCAGCAGACCGGGGCGCGCGCGGCCGCGACGCCAGTGTTCACCCGGCGATCGCTCTGAGCGCAGCCAGGTGCTGCTCGACGACCTCGCGACCAGCACCAGTCAGCGCCACCCAGGTCAGTCGGCGCGCATCGGACCGCTTCTCCGACGCTTCCTTGCGCACGGAGACCAGGCCCGCGTTGGCGAGGACGGCGAGGTTCTTCGAAAGATTCGCATCGCTCAACTCGAGCGCATCGCGAATGACCGAGAACTCCAATTCCTCGGCGCGGCGCAGCAACCCACAGATGCGCAGGCGGGTTGGGGCATGGACGACCTCGTGGAATTGCGCTTTCGTGCTCACGGTCCGGTCGCCGATCCTGCCAGCTCTCGGCGGAGCTCACGGTCGTAGTGACGCCCCATGACCCACGTCGCGAAGAGGCCCGACAGCGCAGGTAGGAGAGCCCACCAGGGTGCGGGTTCCGTCACGCGCAAAGCAAGCGCCGTCCCCATCAAGACGATGTTGATGACCATGAGGACGCGCTGGAGTTGCCGGGTGGAGGGGCCGGCGGCCCGCGAGATCCAGACCCCCGTGCGAAGCGTGTACACCCGGACGAGAAGCGCGATCCCGATGACTCCGATCGCGACGAGGCCGAAGCCGAGTGCGCCTGGGTACGCAACCCCGAAGATCATCAGAGCGACGATGACGCCGAGGATCGGGTGATACCACCAGGGCGTGATGACCCGCTGGGCCAGACGCGCTCCATCAGCATCGAGAGCGGACAGCGCTTCCCGCGCCGCATCGCCATCAGAGGCCCCCGAACCAGAGTCATTTTCCATGTCGGCAAGTCAAGCATTGACTTTCCAGCTCGTCAAGTCACCTAGGGCGCTTGCCCACTCGGACGCGGGGGCCAGGCCCAGGCGGTGGGCGAGAACGACCGCTTGGGCCTGGTCGCGCAGCTGAAGCTTGGCGAGGATGCGCAGCACGTGCACACGCGCGGTGTTCTCCGAGATGACCAGCTCCGCGGCGGTCTCCGCGTTGAACAGCCGGGTCCTGTATACACGAGCACCTCCCGCTCACGCGCGGTGAGCTCGTCGAGCCGCTCTTCCCATGCAGAGCCCACGGTCATACGGCGCTATTCTGCGAAGCAGTCGAGCATACGGACGCCACCGCGTCCGCTCGACCGCGTACGAACAGAGCATGTGTCGGCCGCCGGCAGTTGGACGCCGACTGCCGGCGACCAACCGTCGTGCCTCACACGTTGAAGCGGAACTCCACCACGTCCCCACACCGAGAAACATCACGTCACGGAGGGCGGTGGGGGTGTGCAGCCTTCAGCCTCCGCCCAATGGCCCTCGCGCGTCCCAGCTGACGACGCTGCGGAGCTCAGCACTCCCACTGCGGTGTCCGCTGCGCTTCGACGGAAGCCCACCAGATGCTCGCCGGACATCCCGTGGCCCGCTTCGACGGAAGCCCACCAGATGCTCGCCGGACATCCCGTGGCCCGCTTCGTCCGCATGCCCGCGCGTAGGGACCCGCATCGCGCCGATAACATGGCGCGAGACACTTCCCGCCTTGCAACGGCCGACGCCGCATGCACCCCTCATCGCCGGAGCGTAGCCGCTGAACGTGGCCGGGCGGCCGGCCGCAGACACTCGAGCATGGAGAAACGCACGTGACGGCAGCGATACGTGGGGAGATCCTCACCTACCTGGAGGCGATCGGAGCCGAGGACGGCTCCGACGTCATGCTCACGGCAATGGAAGCCGTGGGAACGAAGTTCACGCTCAAGGAGTACACGTCGACTGGCGTGCACGAGAAGTACCTGATTTTCGCCAAGGGAGGCGTTGACTTCCTGCTTCATGACGGCATCGTCGACACCGTGTTCTTCCACCTACGCGACAGCGAAAAGTACGCTGCTTATGCGCATCCTGACGCGTTGGTGGAGGGCGTCAGGTTCGGCATGAGCCGGGACGAGGTGATCGACAAGCTGGGCATGCCTCGACAGAACAAGAAGCGTTACCTTCTCTATCCGGCGGGCGATGCGTTCGTGAACATCCAGTTCCGGGATGAGCGTGTCCTGCGCATCAACGCACAGCGACAGGACTACGCTGCGCAGGCCGAGGCCGAGGCCGAGGCCGAGGCCGAACAGGGAAAGTCCGTGCTCACCGTCGCGCCGAAGCCGATCACCGGCGAGATCCGACCGTATCTCGACGCCATCGGCGCAGAGGACGGCTCCGACGTCATGCTCGCGGCGATGGAAGCCGTAGGAACGAAGTTCTCGATCAAGGAGTACACGTCGACCGGCGTGCACGAGAAATATCTGATCTTCGCCAAGGGAGGCGTGGACTTCCTGCTCCTCGATGGCATCGTCGACACCGTGTTCTTCCACTTGTACGAGAGCGATCGATACGCTGCCTATGCGCACGTCGAGGCTCTCGTAGACGGTCTCACGCCGGGAATGACCCGGGCTGAGGTCATCGACCTGCTCGGCCCAGCGCGTCAGGACCGGGAGCACTTCCTCCTGTACCCAGCCGGCGATGCATTCGTGAACATCCAACTCGACGACGAACGGATCTCAGCCATCGATGCACAGCGGTTCGACCTGCTGGCACAGGCCGAGGCCGAGCAGGCAGAGTCCGTACCCACCACCGAGCCGAAGCCGCTCACAGGCGAAACCTTGCAGCCGATCGATGCCGCAAGTTCGACATACGGAGACCCGGTCATGCTGGATCTGGTTGAGCCGCTCGACCCGCCACAGGCACTCGACCATGGAGGAACGCACGTGACGGCAGCGATCCGTGGGGAGATCCTCACCTACCTGGAGGCGATCGGCTCCGAGGACGGCTCCGACGAGATGATCGCGGCGATGGAGGCCGTGGGCACGAGGTTCATCCTCGATGAGTACACGTCGGCCGGAACCCGCGAGAAGTACCTGTGCTTCGAAAAAGGGGGCGTGGAGTTCCTGCTCCACGACGGAGTCGTCGAGACCGTCGACTTCTACCTGCGTGACAACAAGGAGTACACAGCGTATGCGCACCCCGATGCGCTCGTCGAAGGAGTGTCCCTCGGTACGACTCGCGCCGAGGTCATTGCTCTCCTCGGCACGCCGCGGCAGAACAGAGAACGCTTCCTTCTGTACGCGGTCGGCAGTGCGTTCGTGCACTTCCAGATCCGCGATGAGCGAGTGACACGCATCGCGGCGATGCGGGCCGATCTGGTTGCCGAAGAAGAAGCCGCTGACGCCGCTGCTGCAGCCCCGGCGCTCGCCGCCGAACCGAAGCCGATCACCGGCGAGATCTCGCAGCTGATCAATGCCGCGGGATCGGCATACGGAGACCCAGTCATGCTGGACCTGGTCGAGCTACTCGGCCCGCGCCTCGACTCGCACGACATCGACGCCGCGGATGGCGGCGGCAAGCTGCTCGTCTTCGCAAGCGGCGGGGTGGATCTGCAGTACCGCGACGGCGTCCTCCTCGCCGTCCTCGTGCACGTGCACGAGGACGAACGCCGCCCGTACCCACGCCTCGGCACGCTCGTCGACGGACTATCGTTCCCGGCCACGCGCGAGGACGTGCACGCTGCACTGGGCGCACCGAACGATTCCCGCTCGCATCTCGATCTCTACAGCGAGAACGGCACGCACGTGATCTTCAACTACAACGGCGGCTCACTGGCGACCATCTCGATCGTCCACGTGCCGGACGACGCCTGACGCGGGCATGCTCGCCCGGTCGCTCAGCACACGTGCACGCGTTCCATTGCCGATCCCGTGAGCATCAGCGGCCCGCGGAGCGCCCCGGGCTGGCCGAAATCACACATTGAAGCAAAATTCAACCGAGTTCCGGCACGGAGAACCATCTTCGGTCGAGACGCGTCGACGTCGCTCATCCTCTGCCGTCACCCAGCCCCCGGAGCAACTCGAGATCGTGATGGTCCTCAGGCCGGAGCTCATATCCTGACCTCAACTCCACGAGCCTCGCCGCAGTCGCTACGACCACTGGGCGACCACGAATCATCCCCTCAGCACGATCGCGCGCACGATGGGCGAAGGTCTCGTCCCCGAAACCCTTCTGGAGACCGTCACCGGCTGCGTCCAGCGTCATCGGGTGGATGTCGACAGCCCGATCGCCCGATCGCAGCTCCACACGAATCGGTCGCCAATCCTCGACGACCTCGTACCCGCGACCGGACAGCCACTCGATGAGGGTGTCGACTTGTCCAGCGTCGACGAAGAGGTCCAGGTCTCCGTGCGTTCTGGACTGGGATCCGACCAAGGCATCGACAGCCCAGCCGCCGTTCACCTGGTACACGACAGAGCGCTCATCGAGCCAGTCGACGACGCGGACGACCTCCTCGGCGTCCATCCCTCCAGACATCACGCGACCTGCAGCGGCGTGATCGACGCGATCTGATCCCCTGCAGCATCCTCTGCGCGATCCAGCTCGTAGTGGCTTTGCAGGTTGATCCAGAACTCAGCCGACGTGCCGAAGTACTTCGCCAGCCGCAACGCGGTGTCCGCGGTGATCCCCCGCTTGCCGTGCACGATCTCATTGATCCGACGCGGCGGCACCCCGATCGACACGGCGAGCTTGTTCTGAGTGATCCCGAACCCCTCGATGAAGTCCTCCATGAGGACCTCTCCAGGGTGGATCGGCTCGATCCTGTCAGTGATAGTCAACGATCTCCACCTCCTCTGGCCCAGCATCCGTCCACACGAAGCAGATTCGCCACTGGTCGTTGATCCTGATGCTGTACTGCCCGACCCGATCACCCTTCAGTGCTTCGAGCCGGTTGCCCGGCGGGACGCGAAGGTCGTCGAGCACCTCCGCCGCCCCCACCTGACGCAGCTTGCGCAGAGCAACCCGATGGATCCTGGGATCGATGGACCGCACGCGCTCACGACGCCACAGACGCTCGGTGTCCTTGCTGCCGAACGATCTGATCACGAGACCAGTGTATAACGCGGAGCGTCAATAACGCTATACGTTAAATCGGAACTCCACCACGTCGCCATCCTGCATGACGTAGTCCTTGCCCTCCATGCGCGCTTTGCCTTGCGCGCGCGCCTCCTGCACAGAACCGGCGTCGACGAGGTCGTCGAACGAAATGACCTCGGCCTTGATGAAGCCCTTTTCGAAGTCCGTGTGGATGACCCCGGCAGCCTGGGGAGCTTTCCATCCCTTGCCGATCGTCCATGCACGGGCTTCCTTCGGGCCAGCGGTCAGGTACGTCTGCAGACCGAGCGTGTCGAAGCCGACGCGAGCGAGCTGGTCGAGTCCCGACTCCTCCTGCCCGGTCGAGGCGAGCAGCTCCGCGGCATCCTCAGGGTCGAGATCGATGAGCTCCGACTCGATCTTCGCGTCAAGAAACACGGCCTCCGCGGGAGCGACAAGAGCTGCGAGCTCTTGCTTCTTCGCGGCATCCGCCAGAATCTCCTCATCGACGTTGAAGACGTAGATGAACGGCTTGGTCGTGAGAAGACCGAGCTCCTTGATCGGTTCGACGTCGATGGATACCGACGACAGCGGCGTTCCGCCCTGCAGCACCTCCATCGCCTCTTTGGCGGCGGCGAGCACCTCGGGACCGATCTTCTTGCCGCGGGCTTCCTTCTCGTAGCGCGGGATCGCACGTTCGATTGTTTCGAGGTCTGCGAGGATCAGCTCGGTATTGATCGTCTCCATGTCGGCCTGCGGATCGATCTTGCCGTCCACGTGCACGACGTCGCCGTCCGTGAACCC
Organism: Paramicrobacterium salitolerans; assembly: GCF_051513965.1. Lineage (GTDB taxonomy): Bacteria > Actinomycetota > Actinomycetes > Actinomycetales > Microbacteriaceae > Paramicrobacterium. The sequence continues at coordinate 967,463 of NZ_CP195847.1, read as the reverse complement.
ACGGACGACCTCGGCGATCGCGTCTGCCTCGCGGATGTTCGCGAGAAACTTGTTGCCGAGCCCTTCGCCCTCGCTCGCTCCGCGGACGATTCCGGCGATGTCGACGAATGAGACCGTTGCGGGCAGAATCCGCTCGCTGCCAAAGAGCCCGGCGAGCACGTCCAGACGTGCGTCAGGCAGGTTGACGACGCCCACGTTCGGCTCGATCGTCGCGAACGGATAGTTCGCAGCGAGAACCTGATTCTTCGTGAGAGCGTTGAAAAGAGTTGATTTGCCAACGTTGGGAAGTCCGACGATACCGATAGTGAGAGCCACGAGGCTCTATCGTACCGGCCTCAGCCTGAGAGCCGCGCCCGACTGCACTCGGTGATGTAGGGCAGTTCGACCACTCCGGCATCCGTGAGAACGCTCTGACCGACCTCACGAACCCGTTCGAAGATGTCGTTCTGCTCGTCAGGCGTTCGCAGGGAGACGTAGCTGAGGGACGCGATATATGTCTCCAGCTCATCGAGCGTGAGCGGTCGACGCCACTCCGTCGACCACGATTCGACCGGTTCGAAATACTCCCTCAGCTGCGGACTCTCCTCCTCCGCGTCGAAGTGCGGTGTCTTGCCGAGGATGTCTTCGAGCTGCCGCACCCAGGGAACTCTGTCGTCGTGCGCGTTCCACACGAGCGAGAGCAGTCCCCCAGACCGAAGCACCCGGGCGACCTCCGGCACCGCCGTATCGGCATCCACCCAGTGCCATGCCTGCGCCACGGTCACGACATCGACTGAGGCGCCATAGAGCGGAATGTCTTCGGCGGTTCCTTGACGTGAGTCCACGGTGGGAAGCCGTGCGATCAGCTGCTCGAGCATCTCGGCAGAAGGTTCCACTGCGACCACGTCGTACCCGCGAGCGACAAGCGCTTCGGTCAGCTTTCCGGTACCCGCACCGAGATCCAGAACTCGCCGAGCGTCATTCGGCACGAGCCACTCGATCGCATCATCGGGGTATGACGGCCGCGCAGCCTGATACTTCTGCGCCACACGGCCGAACGACCGCGCACGCTCTCCCGTCAGCTTGCTTCGCTCGCTCGTCATGAGGCAAGCCCAGCACAAGCTGCCTCGCTCCCGCAAGAGTTGCGAGGTCTGGCGGGCCGCGTGGTTCATCGGTCGTGTCGGTGGCCCCTGAGACACTGAGCGTATGGACGCAGCACTCCCCCTCATTCTCGGTTTGGTCATCGGAGCCGCCGTCGGCGCAGTCGTCGCCTGGGCGGCGTTTCTCATCAGGGCGAAAAGCAGAACGGATGCCGCGCATCCCGCGCTTCTCGAGGCACGCCACGAGCAGCAGCTGCAGACGATCCGATCGGAAGAAGCTGCGGCACGAGCTGATCTCATGGCGGATCTCGCTCGCATGGAGGCCACTGCCGAGCAGCTCCGCGCCCAGGTCACCCAATTCACTCGTGAGCGCGACGAACGTGCAGAACGAGATCGCGCGGAGAACACGCTTCTGCAGGCGATCGCACCTGTCAGGCAGAGTCTGCAGGATATGCAGCGCACGGTCGCGGAGCTCGAGGAGCAGCGACAGAAGCAACACGGCGAGCTATCGCAGCAGCTTCGAATCGCTGTGGCATCCGACGATCACCTGCGCAAGACCACCGACTCCCTTGCCGCCGCGCTCAGCAACAACTCCGTTCGCGGAGTCTGGGGCGAGACTCAGCTGCGCAGCGTCGTCGAAGCTGCCGGTCTGATCGAACGCGTCGACTTCGACGTACAGACGTCTATCTCATCGGATGCCGGCGCTGGACGCCCCGATATGGTCGTCCACCTGCCCGGCGGCAAGAACATCGCCGTCGATTCCAAGGTACCGATGGGCTCCTACCTCGAGGCGAGCGCCATTCCGGTCACCGCTGGCGGCGACGAAGCCGCCCGTCGCCAGTCGCTGATGAACGCCCATGTGAAGGCTGTGCGCGATCACATCACCGCTCTCGGGGGAAAGGCCTACTGGGACGGCCTCGAAGCGAGCCCGGAGCTCGTGATCGCATTTCTACCGAGCGAATCACTGATCTCCAGCGCCCTCGAAGCCGACCCTGGCCTCATGGAGTTCGCGTTCTCCAAGCGCGTCGCCCTCGCCTCGCCGGTCACTCTGTGGTCTGTGCTCAAGACCGTGGCCTTCAGCTGGCAGCAAGAGCTCGTCACCGCGGAGGCAAAGGAACTCTTCGACCTCAGCCGTGAGCTGTACAGCCGGGTGAGCACGATGGCGAACCACATCGACAAGCTCGGGCGCTCCGTGCGCTCGACGGTCACCGACTACAACCGTTTCGTCGGTTCGCTCGAGCGCACGGTACTGCCTTCGGCACGCAGACTCAATAAGGTCGACGGCACGAAGCTCATTCCCGAACTTCGTGAGGTCGAAGACGCCCCACGTGAGCTCGCTGCGGACGAGCTGGTCGCGGAACTTGACTCCGAGCGCCTCTGACTACGCCTCGTCGAGCCACTTCTGAGCGAGGTGGTCGGCTGAGATGCGTCGAATCGTGCCCGACTTCGAACGCAGCACCACGCTCGAGGTACGGATGATCGGCCCGAGGCGACGCACGCCATCAACGAGTCCGCCATCGGTGACACCGGTGGCGACGAAGAACGTGTTGTCACTGTTCACGAGCTCATCTGCCTCATAGACGTGGTCCATCTTGAGGCCCGCGTCGATCCCGCGCTGGCGCTCGTCATCGTCCTTCGGAGCCATGCGCCCCTGGATGAAGCCGCCGAGGCCCTTGAGGGCGCACGCAGTCACGATCCCCTCGGGGCTGCCTCCGATTCCGACGCACATGTCGATGCGAGTGCCGTACAGCGCGGCGTTGATACCGCCAGCGACATCGCCGTCGAGCATCAGCCTCGTACCAGCACCGGCCTCGCGAATGTCGTTGATCAACTGCTCGTGGCGCGGACGGTCGAGAACAGCAACCGTGAGGTCTTCGATCTTCTTGCCCTTGGCCTTGGCCAGTGCGCGCAGGTTCTCCCCGATCGGCTTGCGGATGTCGACGACACCGACGCCTTCCGCACCGGTGACGAGCTTGTCCATGTAGAACACGCTCGACGCGTCGAGCATGGTGCCTCGGTCAGAGACAGCGATGACGGAGAGGGCGTTCTGGCGGCCGGCCGCGGTCAGGCTCGTCCCGTCGATCGGGTCTACTGCCATGTCGCAGTGCGGGCCGCTGCCGTTGCCCACAGCTTCACCGTTGTAGAGCATCGGGGCTTCGTCCTTCTCTCCCTCCCCGATGACGACGCGTCCGTCGAAGTTGACGGTGCCGAGAAAGGCGCGCATGGCGTCGACGGCCGCTTTGTCAGCCGCATTTTTGTCGCCGCGTCCGATGAACGGCACGGCCCGGATCGCCGCCGCCTCAGTTGCCCGAACAAGTTCCAGGGCGAGGTTGCGGTCAGGGTGACGATAGTGGGATGCGGAGTCGGTTGTGCTCACGATGTCCTCTGTTTTGGCGGTGATAACGAAGTGGCCGGACGTTCACGCCGGTATCAGCCTATCCGCGCTCCCGCCGGTACACACTCACAAACGCCGAATTGCACAGGCGTGCACAGGAAGAGCAAGTCGCACGTCACTCGCCCTCGGGTACGAGATCGACGGGATGCCGCCACGTCACGTGACGCGGCTCCCCCACACCGTCGATGACGAGACTCTCGACGACGAGGCCGTCATCATCTCGGATCGGTGCGGCGAGTCCCGCTGCGGGAGTGACCGCTGAGAGAACGAACACACCAGGCTCGGCGGTGAGGTCCGACAGACGCAGAATGTCACCGTAGCGTTGGCCGACGGCATCCGCTTCGAACCTCTCGTCGTCGGTCTGCGGCACGAGCCGCGCCTGCATGTGCCCGCCGGATGCCGCGACGGCGACCGACGTCAGCACACCCTCGGGCGCACCGCCGATTCCGACGAGAAGATCGACGCCCTCTCCGCGGGCGGCGCGAAGCGACTCCACGACGTCGCCGTCCGCGAATGGAACCGGCTCCGCCCCGGCATCCGCCACCTCGTCGAGAAAGCGACGGTTGCGGGGGCGATCCTGCACGGCGACGCGGAGCTCGCTCACCGGTTTCTGCAGCTCGGAGGCCAGCACCATCAGGTTCTCCGTCAGCGAGCGTTCGAGCGACAGCGTCGCTCCGGCCGCTGTCGTGATGAGCTTCTCCATGTAGAAGACGCGTCCGGGGTCGAACAGGCTGCCTCTCGGCGCGACCGCCATGACCGCCACCGAGCCCGGTAGGTCCTCTGCGGCGAGCCGCGTGCCGTCGACGGGATCCACAGCGATATCGACCTCCGGGCCTCCCGCGCCGAGCTCCTCCCCGGCGTACAGCATGGGCGCTTTGTCCTTCTCGCCCTCCCCCACCACGATTCGCGCGCTGACAGGGACCGCTTCGAACGCAGAGCGAAGCGCCCGCACCGCCGCGTCGTCCACGGCGAACTTGTCATGCCGTCCAACGTGCACGGCTGCGGCGATCGCAGCCCGTTCGGTGACGCGGACGATGTGGTCTTGCAGAGCCCTGCTGGTCGCTTCGAAGTCCATGTGCCCATCATCCCGCAGCGCGTCACAGGGTGCGAGGGGTTGCGCGGCATCAGTAAGCTGTGGGGGCAAGCTAATGTCACGCCCCGCTAGGAGAAGTCATGCCCATCGCAACCCCGGAGCAGTACGCGCAGATGCTCGATAACGCCAAGGCGAAAGGCTTTGCGTTCCCGGCGTTCAACGTCTCGAGCTCACAGACCATCCACGCTGTGCTGCAGGGCCTCACCGAGGCCGGCTCCGACGGCATCATCCAGGTCACGACGGGCGGTGCCGACTACTTTGCGGGCCACACCGTGAAGAACCGTGCATCGGGCGCACTCGCGTTCGCGAAGTTCGTCACCGAGGTCGCCAAGAACTACCCCATCACGGTAGCCCTGCACACCGACCATTGCCCGAAGAACGCCCTCGACGACTTCGTGATGCCGCTCATCGCGGCCAGCGAAGAAGAGGTCAAGGCCGGCCGCAACCCGATCTTCCAGTCCCACATGTGGGACGGCTCGGCTGTTCCCCTCGATGAGAACATCCAGATCGCCGAAGACATGCTGAAGCGCACCAAGGCGATCAACGCCATCCTCGAGGTCGAGATCGGTGTCGTCGGCGGCGAAGAGGACGGCGTGAAGCACGAGGGCACGAACGACGCGCTCTACACGACGGTCGGTGACGTCACGAAGGCCGTCGAGGCTCTCGGCCTCGGTGAGAACGGCCGCTACATCGCCGCCCTGACCTTCGGAAACGTGCACGGCGTGTACAAGCCGGGCAATGTGAAGCTCCGTCCTGAGCTGCTCGGCGAGATCCAGGCCGGAATCGCAGAGAAGTTCGGCACCGCTGAGAAGCCGCTCGACCTCGTGTTCCACGGCGGCTCGGGTTCGAGCGACGCTGAGATCGCCGAAGCCGTGAAGAACGGTGTCATCAAGATGAACGTGGACACCGACACGCAGTACGCCTTCACACGCTCCATCGCCGGCTACATGTTCGAAAACTACGAGGGCGTCCTCAAGATCGACGGCGAGGTCGGCAACAAGAAGAAGTACGACCCGCGCGCCTGGGGCAAGGTCGCCGAGACCGCGATGGCGGCTCGCGTTGTCGAGTCGACGCGCCACCTGGGCTCGCACGGCAACTCGCTCACCATCTGAGTCGCCGACGCCGGTTCGAAAGGATGCCGCAGACCGCTGGGTCTGCGGCATCCTTTCGTTCTGAGTGGCCTGGTGCTGCGCGGTGTGCCGCGGGTCAGCCCGTCTGAGACATGTGCGTGACGTAGTCGCTGAACGCCGGGTCGTTCACCATCACGATGACGATCACGACGATGTAGATGATGTTCGCGATCACGCCGATCACGAATGGCACCCACCAGGCGATCTTGCCTGCCGCAAGGCGGCGCAGCGAGAGCATGAGCGCCATCACCCACAGAATGATGTGGGAGATCAGGATGACCCAGCCCATGGCGTTCGCGAACGTCTCATTCGTGTAGCTGCCGATTCCGAACTGCGCATAGGCCTGGGTCATGACATCGGGAAGCTCGAACATCGATGGCAACGTGGTCAGGACGCTGACCAGGCCCACGCCGAGCAGAACGAATGTGGCGATGCGGTCGCCTCGGCTCCTGCTTTCCGCGATCATGTCCGGCGTCGCCGGTGCGGGGCGCGGGGCATCGCGCCGGGCGGGTTCGGGTGTGCGGCGCCCGTCGTCTGCGATCGGAACGGACTCGTTGTCGTCCGTCGCGGGCTGACGGATGGCCGCGCGCTGCTGCTCAGGCGTGGCGTATTCGCCGTACTGCGGCTTCGGCCGCTCGGCGTACTCACCGTACGCCGGCTTCGGGCGCTTCTCGGGTTCTCTGTCGCTTGTGTCGCTCATAGCTCTGTCAGTGTCGCGAGCGCCCGCCGAGCGCACGCGCGTCGCGGTTTCCGTTCAGGTCTCTGCGAAGCTCCTTCGGGAGGGAGAACATCAGGTCCTCCTCCGCGGTCGTGATGCGCTCGACATCCGCGTAACCCGCGTCAGCCAGGTCGGCGAGGACCTCCTGAACGAGCACCTCCGGCACGGACGCTCCGCTCGTGACTCCGACGACGGCGACGTCGTCGAACCATTCCTGCTTCATCTCGGACGCGTAATCGATGCGGTACGCCGCTTTCGCCCCGTTCTCAAGGGCGACCTCGACCAGCCGAACCGAGTTGGAGGAGTTCGCAGATCCGACCACGATGACGAGCTCGGCATCCTCTGCGACCTTCTTGATCGCGACCTGACGGTTCTGCGTCGCGTAGCAGATGTCGTCGCTGGGTGGGTCCTGCAGATTGGGGAATCTCGCGCGGAGACGGTCCACAGTCTCCATCGTCTCGTCGACAGAGAGCGTCGTCTGAGAAAGCCACACGACCTTGTCCGGGTTGCGCACGTCGACCGTGTCAGCCTCATCCGGACTCCCCACGAGCGTGACGTGGTCGGGCGCTTCGCCCGCTGTGCCCTCGACCTCCTCGTGACCCTCGTGCCCGATCAGGAGAATCTCATAGTCATCTCGGGCGAATCGCACGGCCTCGCGGTGCACCTTGGTGACGAGCGGGCACGTCGCGTCGATCGCGTGAAGGCTGCGCTCGGATGCTGCGTTGACGACCGCCGGCGACACACCGTGCGCGCTGAAGACGATGTGCTCTCCCTCGGGAACCTCATCGACTTCGTTCACGAAGATGGCGCCCTTGCCCTCGAGCTCGGAGACAACGTGCACGTTGTGCACGATCTGCTTGCGGACATACACCGGGGCTCCGTAGTGCTCCAGAGCCTTCTCGACCGCGATCACAGCACGGTCGACTCCCGCGCAGTAGCCGCGCGGCGCGGCGAGCAGGACACGCTTGTGTCCGGCCACCGGGATATCCTTGAGCTTCGACGAAGCACCGGGAACTCTCGGCATCGGAAGGTTGATGGTCACGTCGCTCACGTCTACGAGTCTAGGCCGGAGCGTCTGAGGAAGGTTTGGGAGCATGGCGAACGGCCCCGCGACATTCGAGAACCCCTGGCCCGTCGCGGAGCTCGGACACAAGCTGCGCGATTACATCGAGCGCCTCGGCACAGTCTGGATCGAGGGCGAGATCACCCAGTGGGGCGTTTCAGGGCGCAATGTCTTCGGCAAGCTCAAAGATTTGGATGCCGATGCGACGGTGAGCTTCACGATCTGGCAGTCCGTCCGTCAGAAGATTCCCGCCGATCTCAAGCAGGGCGACCACGTCGTCGCTCTCGTGAAGGTGAACTACTGGGTCAAGGGCGGCACGCTCACCATGCAGGTGCTGCAGATGAAGCACGTCGGCCTCGGCGATCTGCTCGAACGGCTTGAGCGCCTCCGCGCGCAGCTGGCGTCTGAGGGTCTCTTCGAGCTCGAGCGCAAGAAGAAGCTGCCGTTCCTCCCGGGGTGCATCGGTCTCGTCACGGGGAAGGACTCCGATGCCGAGAAGGACGTCCTCAGAAACGCGCAGCTGCGGTGGCCCGCTGTGCAGTTCCGCATCGAGTACTCAGCCGTGCAGGGCGATCGCACGGTGTCCGAGGTGGTCGCCGCGATCGAGAAGTTGGATGCCGATCCCGACGTCGACGTCATCATCGTCGCGCGCGGAGGCGGCGACTTCCAGAATCTGCTCGGCTTCTCCGACGAGCGCGTGGTGCGCGCGGCCGCGGCCTGCACGACCCCGATCGTGAGCGCGATCGGTCACGAGGCGGACCGCCCCATCCTCGACGACGTCGCCGATCTTCGAGCATCCACTCCCACGGATGCCGCGAAGCGCGTGGTGCCCGATGTCGCCGAGCAGCAGCTGCTCATCCAGCAGTCCCGTGCGCGACTCGCTGGCCGCATGACCACGCTCGTCACGCATGAGATGAGCCGGCTCGAACAGCTCCGGTCACGGCCGGCCCTCGCCTCGCACACCTGGATCATCGACCAGCGGGCCGAGGACCTCACCCGCTATGTAGCGCGCGGCGCCGAACTCATCGACCGCTTCATCGAACGCGAGCAGAACCGCACAGCGGAGCTTGCGGCTTCCGTTCGCGCCCTCTCCCCGCAGCGAACTCTCGACCGCGGCTACGCAATCGCTCAGAAGGCTGATGGTTCCGTCGTTCGCGGGGTGGCCGACGCACCCGACGGCACCGAGCTCAGCGTGACCCTCGCCGATGGTGCGCTGACGGCGCTCTCCCAAGGCGCTCGGGAGCGGTGATCACGCTCAGCCGCCGCCGGTAGGATGGTGATATGTCTTCCACTCCTGACGTCGCTGAGCTCAGCTACGAAGAGGCCCGTGACGAACTCGTGCGTGTTGTCGCCGAGCTCGAGCAGGGAGCATCCACCCTTGAGCAGTCTCTCGCTCTGTGGGAGCGCGGAGAGGCTCTCGCCCAGCGCTGCGAGGAGTGGCTCCTCGGTGCCAAGAAGCGCCTCGAGGCCGCCCGGGTCGCGCAGAGCGAGGCCGCAGAAGCCGAATGAGCCCTCGCACACAGCCGCGGGTCGTCGCGGAGCTCGGACGCCCGGAGACGCCGGAGGAGACCGCCGCGCGCAAGGCGGAGGACTCCCGCAAATACCGCATGCGGAAGACGGTCAACAATCTCGTCTTCTCGCTTCTGGCAACGCTCGGTCTCGTACTCGTCATCGTGATGATCGTGCCGCGCAGCGACACCTCTTACCTTCCTGACGTCGACTATCACGAGGCCGCCCAGCAGGCACAGGCATCCCTCGACGTGACCATCATGGATCCAAAGCTGCCCGACGGCTGGACGAGCAACGCCGCCACGTTGAGCACCGCCGAGGAGCCGCGCATCTCTGACTGGTACATCGGGCTCATCACGCCGGACGAACAGTACATCGGCATCCGCCAGGGCTTCGACGCCGACGCCACGTGGCAGTCGCAGCAGCTCAAGGGCACGTTCGCCGACACGACGGTGACGATCGACGGCGTCGAATGGACGGTGTATGACAACCGGGATGCCGCGAAGACGGACGATCTCGGCAATGTCGAGTACGCCCTCGCGACCGAGTCCGGCTCGAGCACGGTCATCATCTACGGAACCGCAAAAGACAAGGACTTCCACACTGTCGCGGAAGCCATTGCCGATCAGGTCAAGGCCAACGCAACACAGGATGAGTCGAAGGGAACCAGCTGATGCCTCAGAAGCGGCCAGGAAAAGCGTGGATGGAGATGGTGCGGGGTAACAACCGCTTCGTCGAGGGCAAGCCCCGCCACCCCCGTCAGGGCATCGACCGTCGCGAGTCCCTCGCACACGTGCAGAACCCCGACGTCGTTCTGTTCGGATGCTCCGACTCTCGCCTTGCCGCAGAGATCATCTTCGACAAGGGTCTCGGCGACCTCTTCGTCGTCCGCAACGCCGGTCAGGTCGTCTCCGAGTCCGCGATTGGCTCACTCGAGTACGCCGTGGGCGTGCTCAACGTACCGCTCGTCGTGATCCTCGGACACGACGAATGCGGCGCCGTAGCCGCCGCGATCGAGTCGCAGAAGCCGGATGCCGCGCCCCTGCCGCCCGCGATCAACAGCCTCGTCACGCAGATCGTCCCTTCCGTGAAGGAGGCCGCCGCAGCGGCATCCGTCTCGCCTGACAAGGCTGACCCTGTGGAGGCCGGACGCCTGCACATCCAGCACACAATCGCGCAGATGCTCGAGCAGTCCGAGATGATCAGCGAGGCGGTCGCGGCTGGCACGCTCGGCATCGTCGGCGCGAACTACAAGCTCGCAGAGGGGCGCGTGGTCGTCGACACGATGGTCGGCATCACCGAGCTCCCTGAGGAATAGCACGCGGTCACGACCGCACAGCAGCAGACGCCCCGAAACACACCGCGCACTGATGCGCAGACCAGCAAGGAGGAAACCGTGGCCGACACCGAGTACCGCATCGAACACGACACGATGGGCGAGGTGAGAGTCCCCGTCAACGCGCTCTATGGCGCACAGACGCAGCGAGCAGTGCAGAACTTCCCGATCTCCGGCAGCGGCCTCGAGTCCGCTCAGATCGCGGCTCTCGCGCGCATCAAGAAGTCGGCGGCTCTCGCCAACAAGGAGCTCGGCGTGCTCGACGGACAGATCGCCGACGCGATCGCAGCCGCCGCCGATGACGTGATCACGGGTGAGTACGACAGCCACTTCCCCGTCGACACGTACCAGACCGGGTCCGGAACGTCCTCGAACATGAACATGAACGAGGTGCTCGCGGCGCTCGCCTCGAAGCGACTCGGCTCTGATGTCCACCCGAACGACCACGTCAACTGCTCGCAGTCGTCGAACGATGTGTTCCCGACCTCGGTGCACATCGCCGTCACGAGCGCGCTCATCGACGAACTCGTGCCGGCGCTCGACCACCTCGCCGTCGCGCTCGAGGCGAAGGCCGAGCTGTGGAAGGAAGCCGTCAAGTCGGGTCGCACGCACCTGATGGACGCCACGCCCGTCACCCTCGGCCAGGAGTTCGGCGGCTACGCCCGACAGATCCGCCTCGGTATCGAGCGGGTTCGCGCGGCGCTCCCTCGCGTCGCCGAGGTTCCCCTGGGCGGCACGGCGACCGGAACGGGCATCAACACCCCGAAGGGATTCCCACAGCTCGTCATCAAGCTGCTTCAGGACGAGACAGAGCTTCCGATCACGGAGGCTGTGGATCACTTCGAGGCTCAGGCCAACCGCGACGGCCTGGTCGAGGCTTCCGGTGCGCTGCGTTCGATCGCGGTCAGCCTGACGAAGATCTGCAACGACCTGCGTTGGATGGGCTCCGGCCCCAACACGGGCCTCGGCGAACTGCACATTCCCGACCTCCAGCCCGGTTCGTCGATCATGCCGGGCAAGGTCAACCCGGTCATTCCGGAGGCTGTCCTCATGGTCGCCGCGCGGGTGATCGGAAACGACGCCACGATCGCGTGGGGCGGCAGCTCCGGCGCGTTCGAGCTCAACGTGCAGATCCCGGTGATGGGAACGGCCCTGCTCGAGTCGATCCGTCTGCTCTCCAACGCGTCTCGCGTTCTCGCCGACAAGACCGTCGCCGGTCTCGAGGCGAACCTTGACCGTGCTGCCGAGCTGGCGGGAATGTCGCCGTCGACCGTGACACCGCTCAACAAGATCATCGGCTACGAAGCTGCGGCGAAGATCGCCAAGCACGCTGTGGCCGAAAGCATGACTGTTCGTGACGCTGTCATCTCACTCGGCTACGTGGAGCGCGGCGAGATCACCGAGGACCAGCTGGACTCTGCTCTCGACCTGCTCTCGATGACGCACCCGAACTGATCACAGAGCCACGCGACGACGGGCGGACGCGGCATCAGCCTCGTCCGCCCGTTCGCTTCTCAGAGCCGGGTGCTCACCACCGATGATGCACGGCGGCTCGGAAGCTCTCGTCGTAGATGCGGCGCACAGCATCGAGGTACTCCGTGGGCAGCGGCGCAAGCTCACCCGCGGCTGCGTTGGCACGCGCCTGCTCCGGAGAGCGCGCACCCGGAATGACAGAGGTCACACCGGCCTGCTGCGTGGCCCAGGCGAGTGCCGCCTGCGCCGGCGTCGCTCCGACGGGCGCGAGCTGCGCGAGTTCGCGTGCTGCCCGCACGCCGTCGGTGAAGTCCACGCCTGAGAACGTCTCGCCCACGTCGAACGCCTCACCGCTCCGGTTGAACGTGCGATGGTCGTCGGCCGAGAAGCTGGTGTCTTCGTCGTAGCGCGCGGTGAGGAGTCCCGAGGCGAGCGGAACCCGTACGATGATGCCGACGCCGGCCTCGGCAGCCGCGGGCAGCACACGGTCGAGCGGCTTCAGACGGAAGGGATTGAGGATGATCTGGACTGTCGCGGTTCCAGGTCGGGCGATCGCGGCGAGAGCCTGATCGCACTCCTCGACGCTCACACCGTAGTTCGCGATGGCCCCCTCATCGACGAGGGTGTCGAGGGCGTCGAAGACCTCGTCGCTGTGGAACACGGGGGTCGGCGGGCAGTGCAGCTGCACGAGGTCCAGAGTCTCGACATCGAGATTGCGGCGTGACCGGTCCGTCCAGGCGCGAAAATTCTGGAGCACGTAGTTCTCGGGGAGTTGATCGACGCGGCGCCCCATCTTCGTGGCGACGGTGAGCGGCGCATCAGGGTGAGACGCACGGTAGCGTCCGATGAGCTGTTCGCTCCGCCCGTCTCCGTAGACGTCGGCAGTGTCGAAGAAGGTGATGCCGCTCGAGACGGCGGCGTCGAGAACGGCGAGGGCGTCGTTCTCTGATACATCTCCCCAATCGGCCCCGAGCTGCCAGGTTCCGAGACCGATGATGGATACGGGTCGCCCCGTTCTCCCCAAGATTCGTTGTTCCATGCAACGATCCTAGGTGGTCGGACGCTCAGACGGGAGCGACGGCGTGCGCAGCGACGCCGATCCAGAACCCGGCAAGCAGGAACGGCCCAAACGGGATGCGATGCGTTGCCGCTCGATGCCGGGTAGCCATCGCCCACGCACCGGCGAGCGCGCCGAGGGCGAATGCCGCGGCGAAACCGACCATCGCAGAGGTGAGGCCGAGCGCTCCGAGAAGCATCCCGAGCACACCCGCGAGTTTGACGTCGCCCATTCCCATGCCACCCAGAAGGTGCATGAGCACGAAGCCCGCGAGCGCGATGCCCGCGACGATGAGGGGCAGCGCGGGCGACGCTCCCGTCGTGAAAAGGTGCGCGGCGATTGACACGGCTGCCACTGGGTAGCACGGCAGCACGAGCACGTTTGGAAGCCGATGCTGAGTGACGTCGGTGGCCGCGAGAGGCCAGGTGACGACCGCGATCGAGAGCAGCCCTGTGAGAAGCCACGACCAGCCGACGGCGGCGAACACCAAGACTGCGAGCGCGGCCGCGGAGAGGCAGAGCGGTATGAGTTCCAGCGTTCGCGGGCGTGCGAGTGTCTGCTCGGTCATGCCCGTGACACTACTGATTTCCGTGTACCGGCGCGGCGGTTATCCACAGGTGGGGTCGGGATGCCGGCATCCCGACCCAACCTCGTGGCTCACGAGAGCTCGTTGCCCTCCAGCATCTCGGTGACGAGCGCCGCAATCGCGCTGCGTTCGGAGCGCGTGAGGGTGACGTGCCCGAAGAGCGCCTGGCCTTTCAGCGCCTCGATCACGGACGCAACGCCGTCGTGGCGACCCACGCGCAGGTTGTCGCGCTGGGCGACGTCGTGGGTGAGGACGACCCTCGAGTTCTGTCCGATGCGGGAGAGCACGGTCAAAAGGACGTTCCGCTCGAGCGACTGCGCCTCGTCGACGATCACGAAGGCGTCGTGGAGCGAACGACCGCGGATGTGCGTGAGCGGAAGCACTTCGATGAGCCCCCGCTCGATCACCTCATCGACGACGTTCTGCGAGACGACCGAGCCGAGCGTGTCGTAGACCGCCTGCCCCCACGGGTTCATTTTGTCGCCCTGATCTCCCGGAAGGTATCCGAGTTCCTGCCCGCCAACGGCGTACAGAGGCCGGAAGACCATGATCTTGCGGTGCATCTGGCGTTCCAGCACGGCTTCGAGACCGGCGCAGAGTGCGAGCGCGGACTTCCCCGTTCCGGCTCGCCCTCCCAACGACACGATGCCGACGCTCGGATCGAGCAGCAGATCGATCGCGAGTCGCTGCTCCGCCGAGCGACCCCGAAGGCCGAAGATCTCCCGGTCTCCGTTCACGAGCCTCGCCGTGCCGTCGGGCATCACCCGCCCGAGCGCTGAACCGCGCTCGGAGTGGACGACGAGACCCGTGTTGGTCGGCAGCCCCGTGATGTGCTCCGACGGGAGCTCATCGTTCTCGTACATCGACGCCATCTCGTCCGCACCCACGTACACCCGGGACAGGCCGGCCCAGCTGTCGTCGCCTGCGAGTTCGTGGCGATACTCCTCGGCGGAGAGGCCGATCGAGGATGCCTTGACGCGCATCGGAAGGTCTTTCGAGACGACCGTGACGTCGAGTCCGTCATTCGAGAGGTTCTGTGCGACGGCGAGGATGCGGGAGTCGTTGTCTCCCAGTTGCAGCCCGCTGGGCAGAACGGTCATGTTGCTGTGGTTGAGCTCGACTCGCAGGCTCCCTCCCTCGCCCACGGGGACGGGAAAGTCGAGCCGCCCGTGGGTCACGCGCAGCTCGTCGAGAAGCCGCAGCGCCTGCCGGGCGAAGTACCCGATCTCAGGATCGTGGCGTTTTTTCTCGAGTTCGCCGATCACGACGACGGGAATCACCACGTCGTGCTCCGCGAAGCGGAACAGCGCGCGCGGATCGGACAGCAGAACCGAGGTATCGAGCACGTAGGTTCGCTGCGTCTGCTTCGTCGATGAATCGGAAGCAGCGTGCGAACGCCGGTCGATGTCGGGAACTCTCTGCGTGGTTTCGCTGGCAGTCACGTCAGGCTCCTACCCCGAGCGGATGTCGCTCGGATCTCTCGGCGGGCCGTCCGTACCATTCGAGTCGAACTTCCGGCCGGCTCGATCAGGTGATGCACCTGATATGCCTGACGCTACGTCTCCCTCTCCAGCGGCGACCGTCGCCACGCCGCGATTCGCGGTGACGAATGAGTGAACATCACGTTGCGGACGAGCGGAACACCAGAAGCGCCTGCCTCAGCATGCGCATGGTGGCGTCTTCGGTTCCCGCATGGATGCTGAAGCGCACCGTGTCTCCGCGGGTGGTGGTCGTCAGCCCCGTGTTGTGCAACGCAGCCCCCAGGGCTCCGAGCTGGCTCTCCTCGGGGCGTACGACCACGATTCCCGAACGGTTCTCTCGTCGGCGCGGCGATACAAGGGGCAGCCCGACCTCATCGAGCAGGTCGATCGCCTCGTCGGTGCGGTCGAGCGCGGCATCCTGAATCGCTGTGATGCCGACTGCATTGGTCTCTTCGATGGATGCCGCGAGGCGAGCGCACGCCACGAAGTCGGGCCGCGTCACGCTGAACGCACGCGCTGATCCCACGGCGGGCTCCGGCACGTGGCCCCAGGGCTCGTCCTCGACGGTTCCGGTGTAGCCGGAGATCACCGGCTGCAGCCGTTCGAGGGCACGATCGCTCAGCGCGAGGAACCCGGTTCCCCACCCCGCGCGCAGCCACTTCTGGCCGCCCGTGACAACCACGTCGGCGGCAGAGTAATCCGCGTCGACGAGACCCGCGCCTTGGATCGCATCGACGATCAGAAGCCGGTCGCCGATGACGTCCCTAATCGCCGCGAGGTCGGTGCAGAAACCGGTGCGCGCATCGACGAGTGCGACTGCGACAGCGGTCACGTCTCCGCCCAGCGCCTGTGACACGACGTCAGCGCTCATGTGTCCGGCAGCACCGTCGATCCACGTGATCGACAGGCGGTCGCGGGTCTCCTGCGCACGAACCGCCGCCGTCGTCATGCTCGGGAACTCGTCACGCGACATCACGACGTGCCCGTCGAGCCCGAAGAAGACACTCATGAGGCCCATGCTCGTGTTCGGCACAGGAACGACGCCTTCGGCCTCAAGGCCGGTCATCGCGCTGACGGCATCCGCGAGTCTCTCCTGCTGAGCGAGCGCCCGGCCGACCGCACCGAATCGCATCCGCGCGAGCGAATCGTATTCAGCGCGCAGCTCCTCGCGAACGGTTCCGGACAGCGGCCCGACAGATGCGTAGTTCAGGTAGCCGGGCTCGTCGTCGAACCCCCGACGGAAATCTTCGATCGTCGTCACATCACCCTCCGAAACGCCTGCTCCGACCTGCGTAGTCGCGGACCGCGCGCAGGAAGTCCACTTCGCGGAGGTCGGGGCCCAACGCCTCCATGAAGTAGAACTCGCTGTGGGCGCTCTGCC